>JBDHHX010000081.1:0-11963 GCA_039589155.1 Gemmatimonadota bacterium
GGCGGTCCGCTACGGGCGGACGGCAGAGCTGCACATAGACGCGACGAACGCGCGGTTCTGGGTGGAAGTGGATACGAGCTCGGCGGGCGGTGTGAAGGACACCGTTGGAGTGGTCAAGTACGTGGACGCGAACGCGGTGACGATCACGACGGCGACCGACCTGCTGTGCTTCGACGCGCGGGGTCTGCCGTCGACGCAGAACTCGTGCGACCAACCGGACGCGACGATCATCTTCACATCGGGAAGCAAGATAGACACGGTGACGATCACCGCGTTGGGAAGAGTTCTACGGTGATTCGCGAAAAACTCGAGCGGCTGTCTGGACGCGAGGGCGTCTCCCTGGTCGAGATCCTGATCGGGGTGGTGATCCTCGCGGTCGCGCTTTTGGGACTGGCGGCGGCGGGCGGTGTTGCGGCGCGGCAGGTGTACATGGGCCGTGTGGACATGGGCCGCTGGGCGGCGATGCAGGAACAGCTTGAGAGCCTGGTCGCATTGGGCTATGACAGTGTGGCAACGGGAACGAGTAACGTGCAGGGCTACCCGATGACGTGGGAAGTGACGGGCACGAACCCGAAGCAGGTCACGCTGGTGATGCAGCGTGAGAATTTCCAGCGACAGACGGTATACGACACGCTGGTGACCTACCTGGCAGATCCAAACCCGAGTTCCGGGAGCTAACAATCGTGAGGCACGGAGTAAAGAGCAGGAGGCTGGGCAGGGGCGGCTTCACGATCGTCGAGGTGATGGTGTATTTCATCATCGCGATCATCGTGGTGACGGGGATCTACAAGGTATTGATGAGCCAGAACAGGCTCTACTTGAAGCAGCGCGAGCTTCAAGACGTGCGGACGAGCTTGCGTGGCGCGGCCAGCATGCTGGCGTACGAGCTACGGCAGGCGTCGGCGGCGGACAGCGACCTCTACGCGATCGCGGTGGACTCGTTTGCAGTACGCTCCATCACTGGGACGGGCGTGATGTGCGGCGAGCACCACGTGGCCAAGCAGCTGCGCTACGGGCTGTCGTCGACCTGGGGCGAGTTCGGGGTGACGAACGACGATTCGTCGCTGTTCTTCGCGTCGGGCGAGGTCGGGGCGAGCGATGACAGGTGGAAAGTGGTGTCGAACGACACTGTGTGGGTGGGTGCAGGCGGCGGCGTTCAGTTCTGCGCGTGGGGCGATACCACGGTGGGGAAGGGCAAGGGCAGGGGCAATGCAACCGGTGTCCAATTGATGGTCGGCGCCTCCCAGCCGGAGATGGTGCTCAAGGTCTCCGGTGACGTGGACGACGTCTACATCGGCGCGCCGGTGCGCTCGTTTCGGAGGACGACGTTCGGGATCTACCAGGAGGACGGCCGCTGGTGGCTGGGCCGCAAGGTCGGCTCGTCGGCGACATGGGAGTTGTTGACCGGTCCGCTGCGTTCGCCCACCGACAGCGGACTCTATATTCTCTGGTACGATCGCTTCGGAAATGCGACGGCCGACCGGACGCAGGTCGGGATGGTGGACATCATCCTGCGTGGCGAGAGCCTGGGTAAGGTACCGAAGCCGGGCGCAGCTCCGGACTACCAGGGAGACACGATCACGGTACGAGTATCGCTCAGGGGTTGACCCGCCGACCCTTAATGGCGCGCGTCGATGGTCGGGCGCCGGATGATGAGGGTGGCAGAACGATGCAGTCGAGAAAGATAGCAGTGCCTGCCGGGCTTGGAGAGCGACGGGGCTTCGTGATGCCCGTGGTCATCTTCGGGCTCGTTTTGATGAGTGCCGTCGCCGTGGCAGCGCTGATGACGGCGGGCGATGAGTTGACGTCGTCGCAGGCGATGCGGGACGGGAGCATGGCGTTCTACGCGGCGGAAGCGGGCCTGAACGAGGTCTACGCCATCTGGGCCGGGATCGATTCATCGATCAGCCTGCTGGATCCGGGCGAGACCAAGACGCTGGATTGGCGTGACGTGGCGAGCGGTGGCAAGTACCAGGCGACGGTCGTGCGTTGGGACACGGGCGGAAGCTCGCAACCGATGTTCACGCTGACGGTCGAGGGTCGCGGGCGTGGCATACTGGCGGGTCGGCGACTGCTGAGCTATAGCCTGACGGCGCTGCCGGCTGAGATCGGCTACGGCTACAATCTGGGCGGGTGCTGCCGGGCGGCGGTGACGATGCGTGGCACGGCGGAGGTGGAGGAGAGTGCGGGAGTCAGCGGGTTCGACGAGGACCCCGCCGATTGGGGCGCCGCCTGCCCGGATACGGTCAACAACAAGCCGGGGATCATCATCAAGGACGAAGGTGAGCTCGATTTCGACACAGGCGGCTACGCCGAAGGTGCGCCGGCCCCGGTGCTGGAGGATCCGACGCTGAACGATGATGACTTCGACAATTTCGGCGGCCTGACCTGGGAGGATCTCAAGGACATGGCCGACGTGGTGCTGGGCGATCACCCGTCGGAGCAAGAGCTTCACGATTTCAAAGGGTACGGTCCCACGCTTACGGCCGAGGGCGAGTGCGACACCAGCAACCCGAAGAACTTCGGCTCGCCGGACCCGGCCCACCCGTGCTTCGACTACTTCCCGATCGTGCTGGTCGTGAACGAAGTACATGTCTACGACGACCTCTACATGCAGGGGATCTTCGTGCTGGATTGGGACGAGAGCGCGCCCTACGGTATGAAGGGGACGGAGTTCGACCTGGAGGAGCAGTCGGTGTTCAACGGGGTGCTGCTGGGCAAAGGGTGCATCGAGATCGAGGACTCGGCGAATTTCCACGGGGCGGCGTTCATTGACGGTTACTACCGCAACGAAGCGGTCTGCATGGGCGACAAGGACTTCGCGATGAACAATGGCACCGCGACCACCAAGTGGAGCCAGTGCGCGGTGGACCGTGCGATCTTCAATTCGGGTCTGGGTGATTGGGCAGATGTAGAAGAGCCCGCCCCCCCCGCGCGACCGATTCTGATCGGCAGTCGAGCTTTCGGCGAAGGACGCTAGCAAATCGAGTGAACGAATCCCGCCGCCATTCTTCTATCTTTTTTCCATTCATAGCCGCGCTGTTCTTCGCGTCGGGCGGCACCGCGCTGGTCTACGAGGTGGCGTGGCTGCGCTCGCTGATTCTGATCTTCGGGTCGACGGCGTTCGCGGTGAGCACGGTTCTGACGGCGTTCATGGCGGGGCTGGCGGCGGGCAGCTACGGCGTGGGCCGCTGGATCGACCGAGGCGTCCGGCCGCTGGTCGTCTACGGGGCGCTGGAGATCGGGATCGGACTCTACGCCCTGGCCATACCCTACCTGTTCGACCTGGTGGAGCCGCTGTACCGGGCGGTCTGGGTGGGGCTGAGTCCGCCGGCCTATCTCTTCGCTCTGGTGCGGTTCGCGCTGGGCTTCGCCGCGCTTGTGCTTCCGACCGCGATGATGGGCGGGACGCTGCCGGCGCTGGCGCGGTACGCGGCGGATGAGCGGAGCAGCGTGGTGGGCAGCGTAGGCGGGCTTTACGGACTCAACACGTTGGGCGCGTTTCTGGGGACACTGGCCGCCGGGTTCCTGTTGTTGCCAGCGTTCGGACTGTCGGCGACGCTGCGTCTGACGGCCGCGGTCAACCTTGTGATCGGTGCCGCCGCGCTCGGTCTGGCGAAGCGGGCGGCGGCCTCTGCGGAGGAGGGGGAGGAGGCGGCCGAGCCGGCCGGGGATGTGGTTTCGGGGCGGCGGCACATCGTCTTCGCCTTCGCGCTGACGGGCCTGGCGGCGCTGGCGCTGGAGGTGGCGTGGACGCGGGTGCTGACGCTGGTGATCGGCCCTTCGGTCTACGCGTTCAGCTTGATGCTGGCGGCTTTCCTTGCGGGCCTGGGCCTGGGCGCGCTGATCTTCTCGTGGGCGATCGCTCGGTTCCGCTGGAGGGGGACGGCTCCGTTCATCGCGCTATCGGCGGCGGCCGGGATACTGGCCTTTCTGACGACACTGGCGTTTGGGCGGTTGCCGCTGCTGTACGCGAGCTTCTTCCTGAGCTGGGGCGCACTGGCCGACCCGAGAGCGCTGTTCGCCATCGGGCTCGCCATCAGTGGCCTGGTGATGCTACCGGCGACGCTTGCGATGGGCGGCCTCTTCCCGGCGGCGCTGCAGGCGGCCCAACTCTCGCGGCGCGCTGCGGGCCGGGCCACCGGCGCGCTGTACGCCGCCAACAGTGCCGGTGCCATTGCCGGCGCGTTTGCCGCCGGATTCGTGCTGGTGCCGCTGGTCGGGCTGCAGGGGACGGTGCTGACGGCGGCGTGGCTCTACCTGCTGGTGGCGGGTGGGCTGGCGCTGATCACGTATCGGGGAAGCAGGGCGGCGTGGCTACTGGCGGCCGCCGCGGTGATCTTGGGCCCGCTCTTGTGGCGCACGGCGCCGAGCTGGGACCGGATGCTGATGTCGAGCGGTGTGTACACCGGGGGTTATGAGGCCGTGCCGTCGCCGGATGATTTGGACTGGTCCGGCCGCGGTTACGAAGAGCTGTTCTATGAAGAGGGGCTGGTGAGCACCGTACTGGTGGCGCGTGAGGGTACTCTCTACGGGCGGCTGGGTGAGGACAGCCTGCCCAGCGTTTTTCTGGTGGTGAGCGGCAAGGTCGATGCGTCGAGCGTGTCCGACATGCCGACGCAGATCATGAGCGCGCACATCCCGCTCGCGCTCCACCGCCGCCCGCGGCGCGTGGCGGTGATCGGGCTGGCCAGCGGGACGACGGCGGGCTCGGCGCTTCGGCACGAGATCGAGTCGCTGGACGTGGTGGAGATCGAACCGGCGATCGTCGAGGCTTCGCACGAGTTCGACTTCGTCAACGGACGGCCACTGGAGGACCCGCGGACCCGGGTGACCGTGGCGGACGGCCGCACTTTTCTTTCGCTCGGGGACAATCCGTTCGACGTTATTATCTCGGAGCCTTCGAACCCGTGGATGAGCGGGGTCTCGAACCTGTTCACTCGTGAGTACTTCGAGCTGGCGCGGGCGCGGCTGGCCGACGGGGGAATCTTCGCCCAGTGGGTGCAGATGTACGGGATGTCGCCGGAGAACGTGCGCGTGCTGCTCAGGACCTTCCAAGCTGTCTTTCCGGAGGCCTACGTCTTCAACACGCTGCAGTTCGCCGACCTGCTGCTGATCGGAAGCGTCGATGGTCTGCGAATCGACCCCGAGGCCATCGCGCGACGGGTAGGCGCGGCGAGTGTATCGGCCGATCTCCATCGAATCGGCGTCGAGGATGCCGCGGGGCTGCTGGCCTACGGCCGGCTGGGACCGGCTGAGCTGTCCGACCTGATCGGGCCGGCGGGTCCTCTCAACACCGACGACAACGCCTACATCGAATTCCGCGCGCCGCTCGATCTTTACCGCCAGACCCGCGGCGACAACGAACGGCAGATCGGGATGTTCGCCGCCGGGCTGGCGCCCTACCTGTCGTCAGCCGACGCTGGGGCGTTGGCCGCGTTCCTGGAGCGGCTGGCGGCCGAGTACCGCGCCCGGAGTTACCTCGGGGAAGCGGACGCGGCGCTACGCGTGGCCGACTCGCTCCAGACTCCAGACTGAGCAAGGCCGGATAGGTCCCGAACCGTAGCGCCAAGATCAGCCATGTGCCGGTCAGGGTGACCGAATAGGTTAACCGGCAGGGCTGCCGGTCCCACACGTACTGCCCGTAAGATATTCATATTAAATAACTTGAGTGCCGTGCCATTTGGTCGGCGGCAGGCATGCTCCTTGCCTCTGAGGGAAGCGTCTCCCGCACTCCCGCCCATCGTGTATCTGGCAACGGATCGGGCACTCTGTAGGAGAATCGAGAATGGATCTATCGCGAACTCCAAGCCGGCTTGGTAACCGGCGCGGGATAGTGCTTCCGGTTGTGATCATGTCGCTGATGCTCTTGGGCACGGTGACGATCGCGGCCTTCTTGATGGCGAGCGACGAACACCGCTCAGCGATCTCGATGCGCCAGGCGAGTGGCGCGTTCTACGTGGCGGAGGCGGGGCTCAACGAAGTGTATGCGAAGTGGAGCAGTCACGCGGGGCTCGACTCGCTGGTCTCGGGAGACAGCCTGGATCTGGGGTGGACGTCGCTGCCGGGCGGCCACTCGTATCGGGCGGTGATCTACCGTTGGGACGACGGCGTGCAGCCGATCTACCAGGTGTACGTCGAGGGGCGAATGTGGGGAGAGCGGGGCGGACGCAAGAATCTGAGCTACATGCTGACATCGGCGCCGGGCGGTGACGGTGACGGCTACATGTTGGGCGAGTGCTGCGACGCGACGATGACGATAAGGGGCGAGCTAGACCTGAGCTCGCGGGCGCCGGCAGGCTTTTGGAAAGGTGAGATCGATCTGAGCGGACTGGACACGCATCCGCCGGGCTGGGAAGAGGCTGATGTCTGCTCCGATGAAAGCTTCGACAAGCCGGCCGTGATCATGGAGGACTCGAGCCTGGTCAAGGATAACTACCCGTACATCTCGAGCGACTGCGATGCTTATCCGGGTAACGTCTGCCCGGTGACCATCGAGGGCGATCCCCAGGGCATCATCGAGGACACCAGCGTCACCGCCACCGCCTTCGACCAGTTCGGTGATCTGAGTTGGGATGACCTGAAGGGGCTGGCGGATCACACCGTAGGCACCTGGGGCGTCCAGAACAAACTGCGCGGCGAAGACATCCACCCGCGCTACAACGGGGACGGCAGTTGCGACACCAGCCATCCCTACAACTGGGGCTCCGACGATCCGGACGACCCCTGCTTCGATTACTTCCCGATCATCCTGCTCCGGGGCGAGATCGAGTTCAAGAAGGACTTCAATCCAGAGCGCGCCTATGGGCAGGGTATGTTGATTCTCGATTGGAACGCCGCGACCTCCAGCGGAACGGAGCTGGAGCTAGGCCGCGAGGGCATCTTCAATGGTATCGTTCTCGGGAAGGGCTGCGTCGAGATCCAGAAGGGGCACCAGTTCCACGGCTCGATCTATGTCGACCACACCTACGACGGCCCGTCGTGCGATGCCGGCGGCGCCTTCATCGATTGCCGGGGCCACGACAGCACCAGCAGCGGCCAGTGCGACAACACCACGATCCAGTGGAGCCAGTGCGCCGTGGATCGGGTGCTGAAGAACAACTCCAAGTTGAGCGACTACGTCGAGATCAGCGAGCCGGGCGGTAGCGGCGGCGCGCAGTTGCTGGTGCATCGCGCTTTCGGGGAAGGGTACTAGCGAGGTCCCAATCGGCGGGCGGGCTGCGGCGATCGCCGGCTGGTACGCCGGGCATTTGCGGGGCCGTTCTGACCGACATTTTTGGTATTTTCCTTACATTATCAGTGTAGGCATGGCACGTGCCGGAGAAGTGGCCTCATGAGTCAGTCATGATGACCGAAATTGGAGGTCCTCGCCGGCGGTGTCGAAGCGGGCCTTCGCCGTATCTCTTTTATTATGAATAGGTTACAGGTCCGGCAGAGATTGCGCATGCCGGCACAGGTCTTGCTAAACCGTACAGTGGAAGCCCGCCATTTGTTCAACAGAATCAGTGATCATATATGCGCGACTACATCTCTTCGTTGAAGCGGACAGCCGATCTCGAGGGCGAACAGCTACGGGGCCGCGAAGGCTTTGTGTTGCCGGTAGCGATCTCGGTCCTGGTGATCTTGAGCCTGAGCGTGATCGCGGCGCTGCTCTCCGCTGACGACGAGGGGCGCTCGGCGCGAGCGATGCGGGAGTCGAGCACGGCGTTCTACGCGGCGGAGGCGGGGATGCACGCGGTGTACGCCGGTTGGAGCGACATCGCGGGGATCGACACGCTGGACCCGGGTGAGAGCATCACGTTGGATTGGGTGACGCTGGCCGGCGGTTCGAAATACCGGGCGACGATTCACCGGTACGATGATGGGGTGCAGCCGATCTACCAGTTGGAGGTGGAGAGCAAGGGGCCGGGTGTGAGCAGCGGTCAAAGGATGTTGACGCTGACGCTGACATCGGCGCCAGGCGGCCCGGGGTCGGCATACAAGCTGGGTGAGTGTTGCGAGGGGGCGGCAACGGTTCGAGGTGAGGTCATTGTGGATGGCAGCGGCACGGTCGTCGACGGGCATGACTCGGCTCCAGCGAGTTGGGGGGCTGACGGGGTCTGCGCGGACTCGCTCTATGACAAGCCGGGAATCAACATGCAGGACACTTCTCTCCTGACCGAAGACCCTGACGCAGTACTTACGGGACTGCCGCCGTTCGTCGAGGACCCAACGATCGGCGATCAAACCTTCAGCGATTTCGGGCCCGATCTGACCTGGGATGAGATCAAGGACATGGCCGACTTCACCTGGGGATCTCATGGCGGGTCGCTGGAGTTGGTGAACAAGATTCGCCCGTCGTACAACGCGGACGGAAGCTGCAACACGAGCGATCCGTACAACTGGGGGTCGAACGACGCGTCTGACCCCTGTTTCAATTTCTTCCCGATCATATTGGTTCGGGGTGACTTCTCGATCGAGGCCAGCTACGGCCAGGCGGTCTTTATCCTGGATTACTATGAGAGCGGCGGCACCGCCGTCGGCGCGGAATTCGACCTCGATGATGACGCGGACCTGAACGGTATCATTCTGGGCAAAGGCTGCGTCGAGTTGAAGGACCGCGGGGCGTTCCATGGGGCGATATTCGTAGACGGAAACTACACGAACCCCCTGTGCGGTTCCGATGTGACGCTCGAGGTAAAGAGGGATGCGCGGCTCGATTACAGCCAGTGCGCGGTCGATCGCGCGATTTTGAATTCGGGTCTCGAGGCGTTCGCCGAGCCCAGTGTCCCCGGCAAGGCCGGCGGCGTCCAGTTCCTGCTGAACCGCGCATTCGGCGAGGTGTTCTAGGGCACAATGCCCGATTTCGGGTGACCCTAGGGATCACCGGCGCTGGCCGCCCTGCAATTCATCGCACAGCACCCAATAAAAAGGTCACAACAACCGACCCCGGCCCGTTTTTGCGGGTTGGGAATGGCCCGTATCTATTGTATTATCAACGACTTAGGGACGGCAGCGGATGTCGGTTGTTCGGCACGGCTCTTGCTCCATATGGGTGAGGACATAGCTCGGCTTTTGCCGAAGTGATTGATTCACAACGAGATAGCCCCAACCGAGGTAACAATATGGATGGGAGTGGACCGCACATTTTTGCGGAGCGCGTACGGTCCCGTCTGCGCGAGCGGAAGGGCATGGTACTGCCGGTGATCATCCTGGGTCTGGTGGTGATGAGCACGCTGACGGTGGCGGCGGTAATGACGGCGGGCGACGAGCAGAAATCGTCGCAGGCGATGCGGCAGTCGGGCGAGGCGTTCTACGTGGCGGAGGCGGGTCTGCAGCAGACCTACTCGCAGTGGACGACGTACGCGGCGAAGATCGATTCTCTTGAGCCGGGGGACACGCTGGACCTGGGTGAGCAGACGCTGTCGGGAAACAACACGTACCACCCGCTGATCATCCGCCTGGACAACGCCGGCGGTGGCCAGCCGCTCTACCAGTTGATGGTTGAGAGCGCATCTGACGGTGCGTTTGGGGGGCGAAAGACGCTGGCCTATCTGCTGGCTTCGGGCCCAGGCGGCCCGGATACTGGCTACCTGCTGGGGGACTGCTGCGACGCGGCGATGATGCTGAAGGGCGATCTGGATATGAGCTCGAGGGCGCCGAGCGGTGGCTGGCGCGGCGAGATCGATTTGAGCGGGATGGACGCGCACCCGGCGGCCTGGGACAGCGCCGACGTGTGCTCGGACCAGCTGTATGACAAGCCGGCCGTGATCATGACGGACTCGACCGCCACCAACATCGGGTGGACGTCGAGCGACTGCGACCCGGGCAACACGTGTCCGATCACGATCGAGGGCGACCCGATCGGCATATCGCAGGACGCGGAGCTCATCGACAATACGTTCGATCAGTTCGGCGATCTGACGTGGGAAGATCTGAAGGACCTGGCGGACCACACCATCGGGACGTTTGGAACCCAAATAAAACTGCACGGAGACGACATTTACCCGCGGTACAACGGGGACGGCACCTGCGACACCAGCCACCCCTACAACTGGGGCTCGGACGATCCGGCCGACGCCTGCTTCAACTACTTCCCGATCATCAAGGTTCGCGGCGAGGTCGAGTTCAACAAGGGGTGGAACCCGGAGCGGGCGTACGGGCAGGGGCTGATCGTCATGGACTGGGACGACACCCAGGATCCGCCGGGCACGGAGCTGGAGCTGGGTCGTGAGGGCGAGTTCAACGGGATCGTGCTGGGCCGGGGCTGCGTCGAGATCCAGAAGGGTTTCCAGTTCCACGGTGCGTTGATGGTGAACGGGACGTATGACGGGATCTCGTGCGACGCGCAGGGAGCGTTCATCGATTGCCGCGGCAACGACAGCTCGAGCGGCGGTATGTGCGACAACACGACGATCCAGTGGAGCCAGTGCGCGGTCGATCGTGTGCTGTCGAACTCGAAGCTCGAGGACTACGTCGAGATCATGAACCCGGGAGACGGCGGTGGCGCCCGGCTGCTGGTGAGCCGCTCGTTCACCGAGGTATTCCAATAAGACGGGGCATTCAATGGGGAATGTACTGAGCCGCATTCGGACCAGATACGGCGACACTGAAGGGATCGTGCTGCCGGTGATCATCCTGGGGCTGGTGGTGATGAGCACGCTGGCGGTGGCGGCGGTAATGACGGCGGGCGACGAGCAGAAATCGTCGCAGGCGATGCGGCAGGCGAGCACGGCGTTCTACGCCGCGGAGGCGGGGTTCAACCAGATCTATGCCCAGTGGGCGACGTACGAGGCACAGATCGACTCGCTGGAGCCGGGGGACACGCTGGACCTGGGCTGGCAGAAGTTATCCACCGGCAGTAGCTACCGGCCGCTGGTCATCCGTCTGGACAACGCCGGCGGCGGCCAGCCGCTGTACGCGCTGCAGGCCGAGGGTCGGGGCCTGGGTGCGCTGGCGGGGATGCGGACGCTGAGGCTGCTGGTGACTTCGAGTGGCAGCGGTGGAGGCGAGGGCTACAAGCTGGGCGAGTGCTGTGAGGCGGCGGTGACGGTCCGTGGGTATGCTCGTCTGCAGGACGATACCGGACTGGACGGCCACGACATGAACCCACCGGGCTGGGACGATGCGTGCACCAATGAGCTGCACGACAAGGCCGGACTGACGATGTTGGACACGACGAAGTTCACGGCGGATGGGAGCACGTGGATGGATGGTGAACCGCCGCTGGCCCAGGATAACACTCTGAGCGACGCAACCTGGGACTCGTTGGGCAGCCTGGCGTGGCAGGACCTGGCGGCCATGGCAGAGAAGACGTTCCACGACGGCACGTGGACGCCGAGGCCGAGCACGAAGATTGAGGCGGGGGAGCTGGTGTGCGACACGGATGATCCGCTCAATCTGGGATCGAACGACCCTACTCACCCCTGTTTCGACTATTTCCCGATCGTCTTGATCAGCGATAACGTGACGTTCGAATTCGGGCATGCCCAGGGCATCTTCGTGCTCAATTGGGATGAAGCGACGGACCAGGGGAGCGAGTTCGATCTCGAGGTGGACCAGACGCTTGCAGGGCTCATCCTGGGGAAGGGATGTGTCGAGCCGGAGAACAATTCGCGAACCTACGGCGCGATCTTCGTGGACGCGAACTATCGTAACCTGCACCTCTGCAACAGTGACAAAGACTTCGACATGAACGACGGCGACGCCGAGTTGCACTACAGCACCTGCGCGATCGACCGGGCGCTGACGCTGAGCGGACTCGAGGAGTACGCCGAACCGGAGTTCCCCGATGAGGAGGGCGTAACGATGCTGGTCAGCCGCTCCTTCCTGGAGGTTTTCTAGCGCCCTGGCGAACCGCTGAAACGCAAGCGGCCTGCCCTTCGGGTGGGCCGTTTTTCATGGTCTATCTCACCTCTTGCCGGCCGGCCTCAGAATCCCCATAATAGAAGCCCTACATTTCTGTAGAGACATAGCCCGACTCC
>JBDHHX010000082.1:0-11916 GCA_039589155.1 Gemmatimonadota bacterium
TACGCGGGGCGGGTGAGACAGAAAGCCAACCCCTAACACCTGACACTCAAACACCTAACGCACAATCACTTGAGCATTAGGTGTTAGATGTTGAGTGATGATGATTAGACTAGGATAGTCTAGGGCTCGATCAATACCTGGTTCTCCGCCGCCAGCCGTTCCAGCGCCCGCTGCGCCGCTTCGACTCGCGGCCGCAGCTCGGGATCGGCATCTTTCCAAAGCTCGACGAAGCGGCTGTAGTATTCCATCGCTCGCTCCGCGTCGCCTCGCAGCTCGTATAGGCCCGCTAGCCGCTCGTAGACGGCGGCCAGCGCCCACCAATCGGAGGCCGCAAGACGGTAGAGCCACGGCGTTTCCAGGTACCGCTCGTAGACGACGACGACCGAGTCGGGCTGGCCGGTCAGATCGTAGACCAGGCCCAGCACCGGCAGCAGGCACATGTTGCATGCGCCTTCGTCGGCCAACCGCAGCTCACGCAGCGCCTCTTCGGTCTGGCCTTTTTCAGCGGCCATCACGGCACGGGCCACCGCGTAGCCGTCATCCGCGTCTTCGCCCAACGCTGCCTCGGTCGAGTCGTCCTCGGCGAGCATGGGTTGTGCTTTGTCGAGTTGCCCGGCCAGCACGTAGAAGAGCGCCAGGTCGTCGTAGGGACGCTCCAGCGGATCGATCTCCTCCAGCGGATGCTGTTCCAGTGCACCCTCGATCCGCTCGATGCCTCGTTGGGTATCACCCCTCATCAACACGTCGTAGAACGCGATCCTCAGGATGGTGCCGAGGTAGTTCGAGTAGTCGCCCTGCTGCTCGAATGTCTGGGCGATACCCTCGAGCACGGCTTCCGCCCGTGATAGCTGGCCGCGAATCTCGGCGAGCTGCGCCTCGTTGAACGCCAGGCCAAGCTGCGCCATCCTGTTGGACGTGCCTGCCTCCTGAGCGGCACGCAGTCGTTCTTCGGCCAGGTCGTAGTCGAAGCGAGCGGTCGCGAGCGCCGGCCCATCCATCAGCGCGCTGGGGTGTCCGGGGAACCGTTCGCCGAACAGCTGGTAGGTCGACTCGGCCCGGTCGAACTCGCCTTCAGCGACCAGGGTGGTGAGCACGTTGCCATAGAAGAGGGCATCGGTGGAGTCGATCTCTATGGCGCGCTCGAAGTTCTGGGTGGCGCGGCGGTAATCGCGATCCTCGAGGAAGAGCAACGCCTGGTTGTTGAGCGCCCAGGTGTCGTTGGGGTAGAGATCGAGCACCGCCTGGTACGCCTCGGCGGCGCGATCGCTGTCGCCATCGACGCCGTGGTAGTAGCTGCCCTCGGTCATCAAGCGTTCACGGTCGCTCAGCTTCTCGCGATGCTCGAATGCCTGGGTCAACGCTTCGATCTGGCGCGCGCGATCACGGCCGAGGTTTCCGAGCGTGACGCCCAGTTTGCGCCAGGCCATCGCGAACGCCGTGTCGAGTGCGACCGCCTCCTCCAGCAGCGTGGTCGCGCGCTCGTGTTCGCCCTCCTCGATGATGCGGACGGCTTCCGAGTACTTCGTCAGCGCTTCCAGCGAAGTTGTAGTCACCTGGTCGAGCGGCTCGCTCTGCTGGATGGTACGCAGCGACTCGCCGACCCGTTCGCGCATGCGCTTGGAGAGCCGATCGATAGCGCCGATGATCTCGGTCGAGTCGCGAGCCGTCTCTCGGGTCGCCGCCAGCACCTTGCCATCCTCAGCGCTGACCAGTCGCGCCGACAGCACGTAGCCGGTACCCACCGACGTGATGTCGCCGGCGATCACCGCTTTGATCCCCTCGCGAACCGCCACTTCCCGTGCCAGATCTTCGTCGAGCACACGGTCAGGCGATTCGCGCATCAACGCCAGCGCCCGGTCAACCTGCGCGGAAGGCACCAGGGTCACTGCCGTCGACTCGCTGAGGTCGATGCGGAAGGCCTCGGTGGCCGCGTGGCCCAGCAACGGATCGCCGGTGTTGTTCTCGAAGTCCGAGATGATGATCGGCTCGCGCTCGTCGATGATACCGGCAGCGACCAATGAGCCAACAGGGCCGACCCCCAACGCTCTCAGGCTAACGAAGCCAGCGACAAAAACGCCCCACATAACCGCGACGAGGGCGCCACCGATGATGGCCCGCCGCCAGGTCAGCCACGCCCCCATCGGCGTTCGCGCCGCGATCGCGCCCAGCTCCGGCTCCGGCACGCTGTCCGGTTCGGCGGAGTGCTCGACAGCTTCGACCCGGGCTTCGCGTCGAGTCCGGGACAGATCCTGGACGAACCAGGAGGTCAAAACGACCGGCAATCCGACGGCGATAAGGATGATGGTTCCGATAAAGAACCAGTGGGGCAGCCCCAACTGGTCGGTGAAGATGTCCGCGCTCTCCAGGACCGCGAACGAGACACCAAGATAGACCAGGAGCACCCGGGTGAACTGACCCCGGCGGCTCCCGCCTGCTCCGTGTCCGCTGGAATTCGTCATCTCTTTAACAATCGGGCCGTCAGTGCATCTTGGTTTGGGTGATCCCGGCACCCGATTCTAGCATTAGGGTTACCACAAGCAACCCCCGGGGCCGCCCGGGGTTCCAGCCCCTGGGCTCCCTACGCCGCCGGCGGCCGCTTGGATTCATCTCGCGAGGCTCGATAGGTTGGCCGGAACCGGTGCAAGCGGCGTATATTAGGGCCGACCGTTCACCACAGCCGGGTCACCCGGGAGATCTGGATGGTTCGTCCCAACAAAGCGCTGGACCGCGTCCACTACGCTCTTGAGAGGATGAAGTACGAGGACGCCATCAAGGCGGCCTCCGCCGTGCCAGCTCGCAAGCTCGAGGGCGACGAACTCAGCACCTTGATGGATGCCATGCTGACGGCAGCTGCCGGACTCTCCGACGCATCGGACGCCGAGCTACGCGCCTACGACCTGGTCGTAACCTTCGGCGATCGACTGGCGCATGAAGCGCGCTTCGGGCCCGCCGTCGAGCTGCGAGTCAACGCCGCCCTCTTCAACAAAGGAGTCGTCCTCGCCCAGCTGGGCCGCAGCGAGGAAGCGATCGCGGTGTACGATCAACTCGTCACCCGCGCCGGCGGCACCCGCGAACTGGGACTGCGCGAGAACGCCGTGCGCGCGCTCTTCAACAAGGGCGCGAGCCTGCAGGGGTTGGACCGCGGCGAAGAAGCGATCGCCGTCTTCGACGATCTGATTCGGAAGTTCTCCGACGACTCGCTGCCGCTCATGCGCGAAGCCGTGGGTAAGGCGCTGGTCAACAAGGGCATCGCGCTCGCCGAGCTCAATCGCATATCAGAGGCGATGGCGGTGTTGGACGAGGTCATCAGCCGCTGGCAGAACGCCAGCGACCCGATCCTGCGCGAGCGCGCCGCGAAAGCCTTCCTCAACAAGGCGGGCGCTCTGATCCAGCTCGGCCGCACGAACGAGGCGCGGCTCGCCTACGAGAAGGTGATCACCGTATTCGGACAGGACACCGACCCGGCCCTGCGCGAGCAAGTCGCGATCGCCCGGGTGAGGAAAGAGA
Source organism: Gemmatimonadota bacterium (assembly GCA_039589155.1). Classification (GTDB taxonomy): domain Bacteria; phylum Gemmatimonadota; class Gemmatimonadetes; order Palauibacterales; family KS3-K002; genus Kutchimonas. Next base: position 3,508 of record JBDHHX010000082.1, read on the forward strand.
CCCTCGAAGAGTAGTCCTGGAAACTTCATTCATTTCAATACTTGATGTCGGGAATCGCTACTCGGGAGTTCTTAACGCGTTGGGAATTGCCGAAGTGGATTCAGGGATTCCGGCATTCGTGAAATCGGGGAACCGTGAAGTGACGTGATGTGCGGGCTACTCGCGGCTCCCTCAATCCCCGAGTGCCGGAATCCCCGAATCACCTTCCCAAACCTCCCACTCGGTCGACTTCTGTCAATGCGATTCCCGACCTCGATTTTGAGAATTCCTATCGAATTGAAGATCGGCCAATCCTAATTCTCGATTGTCTCATTCGAGTGGTCGTGAACGATCCGCCAGCCTGCCTCCGTCTCCTCCAGTACCAACGTGAATATTCCCGTCGACGTGATCGAGTCGCCCTGGAAGAGCACGAAACGCGCCGTCGCCAACCCGATGGCCGCGCCGAGCGGCCGCGTCTCCAGGTTCTCGAACCGCAATGAGTCGCGGGAAGCGCCGGGCTCGAAGCGCGGCGCGTAGCCCGAGCGGATCGTCTCCCAGCCGTGGCGCGGACCGTCCGAGCCCATGAAGCTCGTACCCTCACCGCGCTTGTACCAGTGGAGGAAGCCGTCCAGGTCGCCGCCGTTCCAGGCGCGCTCCGAGTCGTCCAGCAGGCTATCCACCGCCGCGTGAAGCGCGGCAGGATCCGGCGGCTGTGATCGCTCGATTCCCGGCGCGCAGGCGCCGGCAAACATGAGCATGAGCACGGCCACGAGCGGTAGTGACTGTTGGTTCCACATGAAGAGCTCTTCGCTTATTCGTTCAGGTGTCGGGTGAACCAATCGGCTGTGAGGTCGATGGCCTGCGTCAGGTGATCGGTGGTGCCGGCGAACGGGTGGACCGCGCCGAAAGTGTGGCTGCCACCCTCGACGATGACGAAGCGCGAATTCCCTTCCGGCGCCGCCGCAGCCAACTTCTCTCCCTCAGCCACGCTCACCGATTCGTCGGCGCCGCCGTGCAGGATGAGATAGGGCACCGTGAGGGCCGCCGCCGCCTTCTGAAGATCGAGACGATCGCTGTTGCGCTCGTAGTCCTCGAGCAGGCCGATGCCCAGCGGCATCTTCTGGCGAGTCCGCGCGTTTAGGATCTCGATGCGGCCGTCGCTCCGCCACCTCTGCTTCGTTTCTTCGCTCCATCGATCGATCTGGCCGACGGCGTTCCAGGTGACGATGGCACCGACCCGCTCATCCTCCGCGCCGGTGACGATCGTGCTGATGCCGCCGCGGCTGTGGCCCAGAATCCCGAACCGGCTCCGCGGAGCCACGCCAGGTAGCTCGCCGAGCTCGAACGCATCCATCACCAGTCGCAGGTCGGCCAGTTCCTTGGTGAAGGTGTTCGCCTCGAACTTGTCCAGCTCGGTGAAGTTCAACAGGTCGGCGCCGACGCCGTTCCCCGAGAAGTTGATGGCGATGACCGGATAGCCCGTGCGCTCCGCCAGCTGCTCTCCTATGTAGGGGAAGTAGCCCCAGTCCTTGAAGCCCTTGAAACCGTGGCATATGACGATGGCAGCGCCGGGCTTCGAGTCGGCGGTCATTCGCACGTCACCGCGGATCGGGTCACCGTCCTTATTAGAGAGCTCGAAACGTTCGTGCTTGATCGTCATCGCGTCATTCCGCGTGCCACTCGACGTCCGCCACGCCGAGTCGCGCGTTCGAACCGCGGGCCAGCGTGAACAAGAAGTCGCTGAGCCGGTTCAGGTACTGTACGATCACAGGCTCCAACTCCTCGCGGCCCGCCAGCGTCACCACACGCCGCTCGGCGCGGCGGCACACGCTCCGCGCCACGTGCAGCGTCGCCGCCAGCTCGCTACCGCCGGGCAGCACGAACGCCTGCAGCGGCTCAAGCTCCTCATCGAGCGAATCGATCCACGCTTCCATCTGCTCGACCCGCGCATCGGGCAGCACCGGGATGTGCTCCGGCTTCGTGGCCCCGATCTTCGGCGTCGCCAGGATAGCGCCCAGCGCGAAGCAGTCCGACTGGATGGAGAGCAGCGGCTCGCGCCAATCCGCCATGACCTCCGGCAGTTGCGCGACGGCCAGCCCGATCACGCTGTTCAACTCGTCAACGGTGCCGTACGCCTCGACCCGGATATCGTCCTTCGACACGGGCCGCCCACCGAACAGCGCCGTTTCACCTTTGTCGCCTTTCCGCGTGTAGATCTTCACTGAAAACCCTCATCGTCTTCGCGACTAGGACTACGATTGGACTAGGACTATGACTAGAACTAGGGCCATAGTCATAGTTCTAGTCAAACTCCTAGTTGTAGTCGTAGTCTTAGTCCCGGTACTAACTCCTCAAATCCCCCTTCGCCCTTACTCTCACTTTCACTTCACGCCGCCCGAACGCCAGCGCTTCCTCACACGTCGGCATCCAGATGTCGATAATATACCCCTTCACCTTCCCGCCAGTATCCATCACCTCGTTCTTACTCAGCACTTCACCATCGACCTTCACATCGATGACGCTTCCCAGCGGCAAGACCCGCGGATCGCCGGCAACGATGCCCTCGCGTACCCAGACGCCGGACGCGGTAAAGCCATAATCGCAATACGCTGTCGCTTCGAAGGGATGCCACACCATGGAAGGCTCGAGCGGCTGATAGAAAGCGCCACACCCGGTGACCAATGCCAGGGCCGGCAGCCAGCTCACGAACGTCACCCGCCTCATCACACCCACCCCACAATCACAGACCTCCGACGAAGAACCCCGGCTTCAGTGTGCGGCCCGGGTCGAACGCCCGCTTGAGTCGGGCGTTGAACGATTGGGCCGCGCCGGCATCGCCCCACGGGTCGATGGTCCGACGCAGTAGCAGCGGCGCGCGCTCGATACGTACACCGCCGCCGCACTCGGCGGCGGTACGGCGCAGCTCCTCGACGCGCAGCGCCCACTGTCGTTCGCCCCTGGTCGATTCGTACAACGCACCGGGCACGAAGATCCAGGCGCGCCCGCTGAGCGGCGAGGCCTGCACCAGCGGGAAATCGCTGCCGGTGAACACGGTCGCCCGCTGGACGACCTCGTCGATGGCGCGCGCTGGCACGTCGATCCGCACCGTTAGCGTCGCCCCGAGTTGTGTCTCCAGGGTACGGAACGAGTTCCATACCGCTTTCCGCTTGTCCGCCAGTAGTCCGATGCTCACGGCCGCTCGCTCCGACGTTTCGACCGCGTCGACGACAGCACGCTCGTTGCCGAGCCAGCGGACCGCCATCCGCCAATGACCGGTCCGCATGTCGAGTGCGTCCGCCACGGCCGGCGACACGATCTCGGCCGCGGCAGGCGCCAGCGACCCGTTCCGACTCAGCTCGGCGGAGAAGGCCGCCAGCTGCTCCGGCCGGCCGCCGACGAAGACGCGCGTCTCGTCGGTCTGCGGTAGCGAGTGAAGTCGCAGGTGCGCTTCGGCGATGATCCCCAGCGTACCCCAGCTGCCGGTGAAGAGCTTCACCATGTCGTAACCGGCGACGTTCTTCACGACGCGGCCGCCGGCTTTCACGATGCGCCCGTCGGCCAGCACGACGGTGAGGCCGAGGACCAGGTCCCGCGGCGTGCCGTACGCCGCGGCCAGCGGGCCGGCCGCGGCGGTCGAGATGATTGCGCCCACCGTTCCGCCGCCCGGCGGATCCAGCGGCCACCACTGACCCGATTCGCCCAGCGCGTTGTTGAGAGAAGGCAGCGTGACGCCCGCCTGCACCGTGGCGAGCAGGTCATCCGGGTGGTGCTCGATCTTCGCGTTCAGTCTCCGCGTGCTCACAACCAGATCGGCGCGATGCAGTTTTTCGCCTGCCGCGGTCCAGGCGCCTCCGCCCGCCGGAACCACCGCCCAGCCGCGGCTCGTCGCCAACTCGAGCAGCGCCGACAACTCCTCGACCGATCCCGGCGCGGCTACAACTCTCGTCGGCCGTTCCTCGACCTCGAAACCCGCCGTGTCCTTCACCAGACACTTCGCACCGAGAGCCTTCTTCACGTCCTCTTCGACACTCTCCGGCGCCGGCGTGCTATCAGAGAGGTTCGGCGAAGCGATGAGCGGCACCGGCTTCCCTTCCGGCAGCAGCTTGCCCGGGTTACACAGCCCCGCCGGATCGAAGGCTTCTTTCACCCAGTGCATCGTCCGCAGATCGTCCTCCGTGTAGACCAGCGGCATGTACTTCCGCTTGTCGATGCCGACGCCGTGCTCGCCGGTGATCGTGCCGCCGGCTTCCACACAGGCTTCCATGATCTCGCGACTCGCCGCGTGCACCCGCTCACGTACGTCTTCGTCGCGGCCGTCGAACGGGATGTTCGGGTGGAGGTTGCCGTCGCCGGCGTGGAAGACGTTGGTGATGGTGAGATCGTACTTCTTGGCGACCTCGCAGACCCTGGCTAATGTTTCGGAGAGCTTACTGCGCGGCACGGTGGCGTCCTGGACCAGCAGCTCGGAGCCCAGGCGCCCCAGAGCACCGAACGCCGACTTCCGCGCCTTCCAGAACCTGATCCGGTCCTTCTCGTCCTCGGCCCGCGCCACCTCACGGGCACCGTTCTCCTTTAGCATCTCTTCGACGTCGGCTGCCTGCTCGGTCAGTCCAGCCTTCGGTCCATCGAGCTCGACGATGAGCGATGCAGCGACATCGGTGGGAAAGCCGGCAGCGTAGACCGACGCCTCCACTGCCTTGATCGTGTTCTGATCGATCATTTCGAGCGCCGCGGGCAGGATGCCAGCGGCGATGATCGCTGATACGGCGCGACTCGCGTCGTCGATGTCCTCGAAGTGGGCCAGCAGCGTCTCCACGGCGGGCGGGATCGGCACCAGCTTCACCTCGATCTCACTGCACACGCCCAGCGTGCCCTCCGACCCGACCAGCAGACCCACCAGGTCGTAGCCCGGCGCGCCGTCCGGCGGCAGGTCGATCACGTCGCCGTTAGGCGCGACGAGGGTCAGTCCCAGGATATGATTCGTCGTGACCCCGTACTTCAGGCAGTGGGGGCCGCCGGCGTTCTCCGCCACGTTGCCGCCCAGCGTGCAGGCCGGCTGGCTGGACGGGTCCGGCGCGTACATCAGCCCGTGCTTCGCCGCCGCCTCGTTCAGCCGCGTGTTCACCACCCCCGGCTGCACCCGCGCCCGCCCGTTCTCCTCGTCGATCCAGATGATCCGGTTCATGCGGGAGAGCTCGATCACGGCAGCGCCGTCCGCCAGCGCGCCGCCGGAGAGCCCGGTGCCGGCGCCGCGGGCGACGAACGGGAACTTGTTCTTATATAGGAGTGAGATGACGCGCTGCAGCTCGTCGGTGTCGTGGACGAAGACGACGGCGGCGGGCGTCGCCCGGTAGGCCGTCAGCGCGTCCGACTCGAACGGCAGCAGTTCGCCCGGTTCGGTGAGCACCGAGTCGCGGCCGACGATGCCGGCGAGCTCGTTCTCCAGTTTGCGTGCCAGGGATGACGTGGGCATGACCGCATGACGATATCGGCGCGGACCATGCCCACGCAAGCGGCCACGCTTACCTCAGGATGTCGATGATCTTCGGAACGCCGCCCCGCTCCGTCAGCCTGATGATCATGGTGAAGAACCGCGCGACCGGGCCCGGCTTGCGTATCACGCGGCCGATGGCGCTTACCTCGCGGTCCAATTCGTCGATCCTGGCTTGCTGATCCGCACTGCTCAACGGCGCGAGGTCCACGGCCACCTGCCAGGCGAATGCCCGCGCCCTGCTGATGCTGAAGTTGACGATCACGTCGTCGGCTTTGCCGGCGGCCTTTCCGATGAGTTTCAGCGCCGGCCAGATCTGGCTCAGCTCTCGCTGGGTATCGTCAGAGAGCTCCGCGAGGATTCCATTGATCCTGTTGAAGTCGGTTTCGAGCTTCCAGATCTGGGCACCAGGGCTGACCCGGGCGGCGGCGATCCCGAGGTCGAGGTTGATGTGGGCGTTCATTCCCAGGAGCAGGTGCTGCAGCACGATCGGCCACGGCCGCTTGGCGGCGGTGAACGCGACTTGCCACGACGCGGTCGGCGAGCCCCCACCTTCATATTGATCCAGCGCTTCCAGATAACGGTTGGCGAACGCGACATCGAGTCGCTCCATCCGCTCACCGTCTTCAAAGACGCCATCCGCGATGCCCTTCTTCACCTCGACGGTCACCTTGCGATAGAGCGCGGCGAAATAACCGAGGCGACTCTTCGTCCGGCGCGACCCGTCGATGACATCATCGAGTCGCGCGACGACTTCGTCGATCGTGCGTGGCAGGGATGGCGTGGGCATGACCGGGACGATACCCGCCCGGGCCATGCCCACGCAAGCGGCTACGGCAGGAAGTCGCTGATCAACCAGAGCTCGACGTCGCCGCCCTGTGAGGCGCTAAAGACGATCTTCTCGCCATCGGGCGACCAGCCGATATGGACGTGTCTTACGTCGCCGCTGAGCCCGGTCTTCACTTCTTCGGGCGCACCTCCGTCCACCGGAACCGTCCAGATCTTGCCGTGACTCGTGAAGGCGATTCGCTCCCCGCCCGGGGACCAGGCAATCTCCGTATGTCTACTGGCGCCTTCCACCGTTGTTACCGCCCTGGCTTCGCCACCGGTCGCCGACTTGATCATGAGGCGGCTTCCGCTCGAGAAATAGGCGAGCCACTTGCCGTCGGGGGAGTAGGCGATGCTCGCCCACTGCACACTGTCCGCTTCGGAGGTGATCGGCACCGGTTCACCGCCCTCTGCCGGGACCGTGTAGACGCTCACCGGGTAGTCACCCTTCCCTCTCAGCTCGTAGCGTAGAAAGGCGACATCGCGCCCGTCCGGTGACCAACAGGGGAATCGATCCGCTGTTGGGCTGCGCGTCAGCCGGGTCGGTTCTCCACCCTCAAGGGCCACCGTCCAGATATCTTGCTCGTACCCGTTCGTCGCCCGACTCATTCCCGCGAACACGACCGTCTCGCCGTCCGGCGACACGTGCACACCGCCGCCCGGTGGGATGCCCGGGTTGACCTTCGAGCCCGCTCCCAAGGCGATCGCTCTGACCGCACCGCCCCCGGCCGGTACGGCCGCAAGTCCAGCGCTATCACGAAACACGATAGTGCGGCCATCCGGCGACCACCGTGGGAAGATGGCCGGGGCATCGTCCGTGATTTGAACCGATTTCCCACCGGTCGCGAGCACCGTGTACAAGGCACGCCGCTCCGGAGCCAGGAGGTGGACGGCGAGCTCGTCATTCGGAGTCCAGCCGGCCAGCAAACTCAAGTTGGTGCGCGGAAGCTCGATTCTCGCTAGAGGTTGTGCATCCCGTCCCTCGCTCGAGAACGGAATCACCCATAGCTCAAGACTCTCGTTGCCTCTCACGTTCTCGTTGGCGACAGCGATCATCTCGCCGTTCGGCGACCAGACGGGCCCTCTTACCTGCACGGAATCGAGGAGCAGCATTGGTGTGCCACCGTTCGTAGGCACGACCCATAGCTGTTTATACAGATTGTTCTGCTCGGGATCGTCAACATCGACAAACTTGATGTACGCAACGTAGCGACCGTCAGGCGAGAACGCGGGTTCCCGCGTACAGTTCGGCGCCAGAGGACTCGCCTCACCCCCGTCCACAGAAACCGAGTAGACGGATAGCCCGTCCAGATAGCCGCAGACCGGACTCTCGTCACGATCCGGTTCCGCGTGGACGTAGGCTAGCGTTTTGCCGTCCGCTGAAAGACTGAGCCGGAAGTTGTACGCGTGACCAGCACGAGCATGGTTGCCCGGAAATCTCTTCAGCTCGCTTCCGTCCGCAGCGGCGACGTAGATCGCCTCTACATCGTCCTTCGTCGCGCTGAAGGCGATCCACTCGCCATCGCCCGACCAGCCGAGCATGTTGCCGCTGTCCCAAGCGCCCATCGGCTCGGTCAGCCGAACTGGCTCGCCCGCCATGTCCGGCACGACGTTGCCCTGCACCGGCACGACCCAAACGCTCCCGCCCGAGATGAAGGCGAGCTTTTCTCCATCCGGCGAGAGGACACCGTTGTCGGGATTGCTGGCGATGCGAAGCTTTCGGAAGCGCGGCTCCTGCTCCAGCTCGGCCAGCGCCTGCGTCAGGCTGGCCAACCGCTGACGCGCCATCGCTACTTCCTGCGCCGCCTCCGGGTAGTTGCTGATCACACCCTGGTACGCCTGCTGCGCCTCGCGCAGACCGAGCTTCTCGTAGCAAAGGCCGATATGCAGCAACGCCTTCGCGCCGACGACGCGATTGTCCGAGAAGTCTTCCAGGATTTGCCGATAGGCATCGATGGCGGTCTCCAGGTTGCCCTGAACTTCTTCCTGGTAAAGACCCGCCTGGTAGAGTTCCTCGGCCGTCTGCTGCGCCTGCGCCGAGGACCCGGCGGCGACGGCGGCGACCAATGTGGCCAGTGCAATTCGATGCATCTTCATGGCTCTTGCTCCTT
>JBDHHX010000083.1:0-11872 GCA_039589155.1 Gemmatimonadota bacterium
CGCTCAGCGCTCGAGCCGATGCGATCCCCAGCGCGGTGGCCAGAAGAGCGAACGCGATCGCCCGTTCCGGCTCACGCAGCCAGGCCGGCCAGCGGAAGCGAGCCAGAACGGTCACCCCAATGGCGGCCCAGAAAGCGAAGGCAGGAACGAGGTAGAGGAAATAGCGTGGCAGGACGAAAACCAGCCACGCTGTCAGCACAGAAGCGGCCAGGCCGGCCAGGGTAAACGGCGGTAGTCGGTCCGGCAACTTCCAACCCGGCCAGAACAAACCGACGACGACGAGCGGAAGGAAGAGCGGCACCCCGAGCACCCAGAGCGCGCTAGCGTAGTCACGCGCCCGGATGATCACCCGCTGGCCCGGGCTCGTGACCGTCGTTCGGACCGCGTTCAACAACGCACGGTACTCTTCGTTTTGCTGCTCGAGCGGGACCGATCCGTCCGTGCCCCAATATGGGTTGATGAGCCGGGTATGCGATTCGTCCACCGCCCACCAGACGCGCAGGAACGGACCCATCTTGCTGTCGTCACGAACCAGTTCTTCGTACATGTCGGTGGTGGCACGGCTCTGCTGTAGTTTGCCGGAGAGCGTCCACCTGCCCGTCACCTCCCGCATGTGAACGACGTAGGGGCTGGCCACCGTCAGGAAGCTGGCGGCGCAGATGGCCAGCGCCGCCAGCTTCGCACCGGCTCGCTCGCCTCCCCAGACGGGCAGGCTGCGAAAGATCGCGTACAGGCCGCCAACCAGAATCGCCTCCGGCCGCGCCAGGTAGGCCAACGCCAGCGAAGACCCCGCTAGCGCAAGGTACAGGTACCGCCGCCGGCCCTCGCGCCGCATGCCCAACTCGCCAAGCGCCAGCGCGCCGAACAAGAGCGCCAGGTAGAGCGGCTCGCTGCCGGCGTACATGTGACGCCACATCGGACCGAACCTCGGGCCCACGTCGATGAGAGCGGTCCAGCCGACCAGGAGCGTGGCGCCCAGCGTGGCTATCCGTTCGCCCGCATGTATCCGGAACAGGTACCAGACGGGAATCAGCAGCACCGCACCGGCCAACGCGGAGACCAGGCGCCCGGCCGTCAGCAGAGAAAGACCACTGAGCGTCGACACGGCAGCCGTCGCTATCGGGAAGAGTGGGCTGAGCGCGATGTGAGGGAAACCGTTCAGGCTGATGCCGGCGCCTGTCAGGAAGTTGCGCGCCATCAGCAGATAGAGCGCCTCGTCCCAGTCTAGATAGTCACCGCGGAGGGCGAACAGTGACCCGCGGACCAGAAGCGCACCAGCCACTAGCAGGGCCAGGGTACGCCATTGCCCCCGAGTCCGCGCGCCAGCCGTCTCGCTTGTCACCGGCAAGCGGCTCAGCTCTCCGACTCGAAGCGAGCCAACTTACGGTAGAGCGTCGAAGGGTCGATCCCCAGCACCTCGGCCGCCCGCGTCTTGTTACCCCCCTCAGACCGCAGAACCCACTCGATGTAGGCCCGCTCGATGACTTCCAACGCCGGGTTGGCGGCCAGTCGCTCGCTGATCAACGGCACCGGCTGCCGCTCGATGACCTGTTTGGGCAGCACATCGCGACCGATGGTTCCGCCCTCTGTCATCGCTACGGCGCGTTCCAACGCGTTCTCCAGCTCGCGCACGTTTCCCGGCCAATCGTACTCGATCAACGCCTGCAGCGTCGCTTCATCGATGCTCTTCGGCACCGCCTCGCGTTCCGCCGCGAAGCGTTGTAGGAAGTTGTCCGCCAACAGTGGGATGTCGTCACGACGCTCGCGGAGCGGCGGCAAGTGCATGGCGATCACGTTCAGCCTGTAGAAGAGGTCGCTGCGGAAGTTGCCCTGGCGAATCTCTTCATCGAGATCGGCGTTCGTTGCGGCGACGATCCGCACATCGGTCTTCACCGGTTCGGTGGCGCCGACGGGGATCACCTCGTGCTGCTGCAGGACGTGCAACAGCCGGACCTGCGTCGCCGGCACCATCTCGCCGACCTCATCAAGGAAGAGCGTTCCACCGTTGGCGGCGACGAAGAGGCCCTCCTTGTCTCGCATTGCACCCGTGAAACTGCCCTTCATGTGGCCGAACAACTCTGACTCGAGCAGACTCTCGGGCAGGGCGCCGCAATTGATGCTGAGGAAGGAGCCCTCCGATCGCGCCGAGAGCTCGTGGATGTAACGGGCCAGAACCTCCTTACCCGTTCCGCTCTCGCCCTGGATGAGCACCGTCGACTCCGTCGGGGCCACGGTTTCCGCCACCTCCAGCGCCTCGAGGAAGTTCCGACAACCGCCTATCGGCTTGGCCCGGGAGTAGCGATCGCGCTTACGGATCTCTCGCTTGAGGGTGCGGTTCTCGGCCCTCACCCGACCGAAGTCCGCGGCACTGCGAAGAATCGCCAGAAGCTCGTCGTTGGTGAACGGCTTCTGCACGTAATAGAAAGCGCCCTGGTTGACCGCCTGGATAGCCGATTGCAGAGAAGCCTGAGCGGTCATCAATACCACAGGCACGTCTGGTTTCTTGGACTTGGTCTGCGCCAGCACATCGATACCGCTCACCTTGGGCATCCGCACATCGGTTAGCACGACATCCGGATTCTGGCCGAGCTTCTCGATCCCCTCTGTTCCGGAGAGGGCCGTGATCACGTCGAAGCCCTCGCGCTTCAGCAGGACGGATAGCGTTTCGACCAAGCTCTCTTCGTCGTCGACGATCAGGATTCTGGGTTTCTGTTTTTTCACGGCTAGTCCTCACCAGTGGCTTGCTTCGGTGTCACTGGCATGCCCGGCAGACATACGGTGAACCGGGTGCCAAGCTCGGGGTTCGACGCGACCAGGATCATGCCGCCGTGCTCGCGCACCGCGCGGTGCACGATGGCCAGGCCGAGTCCGCTACCTCCGCGACGTTTGGTGAAAAAGGGATCGAAAACCCGGATGAGGTCGGCCTCGGAGATGCCGGGCCCATTGTCGGTGACCTGTAACACCACCGGGTTCTGGATATTGATTTCGTCGGGCACGTGGCCCGACTCCTCGCCCAAAACCTCGACAGTCACACGCGTCTGGCGACCGGGCGCGGCGGCCTGCACCGCGTTGAGCACAAGGTTCGTGACCACCCGGTGCATCAAGTCCTCGTCGCCCTCGAAGGTGACGGGCTCGGGCTCGAGCTTCACGTCGATGGCGATCTCGTCATGGTAGTCGGGATGGTGGCGGACAACGTCGACGCCGTGTGTCGTCACGTCGCGGAGATCGAGTGTCCTCGACCGCTCGACGCGCAGGCGGGCGAAGTCGATGAAGTCAGCCAGCAGGCGTGAGAGGCGGTCCGACTCCTTGAGGACCAAACGCGACAGCAACTTGTCATCGTCATCGGCCCTATCTTTCAATCCGAGTTGTTGTACCGAGCTGCTGATCGAAGCCAACGGGTTCTTGATTTCGTGAGCCAGTGAAGCGGAGAGCTCGGCGACCGCCTCCAGTCGCTCGGTCCGCTGGCGCAGCCGTTCCATGCGTTTGCGGTCGGAGATGTCCCGCATGATCGCCGTCACCGACGGTGGACCGCCGCGACGCTCCAGCACGGCAGTGCTGATGCCGACCGGAATGTTATCGCCGCCCCGACTGATGGTGATCTCGGCGCTGGCGACCGGCATGCGGAAGCGGCGCGTACGGTCGAGGGCGCGGTGCAGGCCGTTCGAGCGGCGGTCGAGTTCCTCCAACACGGGCTTTTCCAACCACTCGTATGCCGTGAGCCCCAGCAGCCGCTCCGCCGCCGGGTTGGCGTATGCCAAGCGGCCGCCGCCGTCGACGGTCAGAATGGCGGTGGGTATGTTCCCCAGTATGTCGCCGGTCTCGAGCCGCAGACGGTGGAGCTCGTTCTCGACCGAGGTCAGAACAGCGCCGGCCTCGCGCAGCTTCGTGCTGATGAACCCGACTACGAGAGCCACCGCGACGAAGATCGTCAGCTGCAAGGCGATGACCGTGTCCACCGTCGTTCCCTGCGCCCAAACGACATCCGCGATGTAGGCGATGCACGCCATCGCCGTCACGAGGAAACCTCCGCGCAACGGCAGCAGCAGCGTGTAAGCGCTGATCAGCAGAATGTAGAGCGGCGCAATGATGCTCTCGCGGCCGCCCGTGAGGTCGACGACCAGCGTCACCAGTATGACGTCCAGCACCGCCTGGCCATAGAAGAAGCTGGGGCCCGGGGGCTGGCGGCGGACGTGGCTGTACCAGTAAGAGGCCGGAGTATGAATCAGCGTGGAGACCAGCGCGAGTGTCGCCGCAAGCGTCTTCGCCGGCGAAGCCAGGGTCCAGGCGAACACCGCGGCGGCGAATACGCCGCCGGCGAGGCCCAGACGGGCCATGTAGACCCAGCGCAGAATTTCCAGGCCCCGGGCACCCAGCTCTACTCGGGCCGTGGACCCTAGCTGCTCACCAGACCGTTTTGCGCCCAGCATCCCCCGCCGCGCCACCGCAGGATCGGTCGCCGACGGCTGGACTTCGCCGGTTGGATCTGGAGTCGATATGGACATCAACTGGCCTGGCCGCGGCTGGCGGCACTTGCACGGATGAAGTATTGGAGGGGAGGGGACTCCTAAGAATCGACCGCGTGGGTCGAAAACAGCTAACTTAGCGCGACACAACGATAACCCGGAGTATTGCAAAATGCAAGACACGGGTCCGGCCTCCCGAAGACGGCTGTACGCCCTGGCGCTGCTGCTCATGGCGGTGCTGACGATGGCACACATACAGGTGGTCTTGGGAAGCGGCGATTACTCGGGCCTGCTTCTCGTTCTCGACCACGGATTCGACGTGGCGGCGGTCCTGGCGCTGTTGACGGTGTGCGTGGGCGTCGGACGCTGGATTCTCGGGCGGCTCGAGGCGGCGCCCGATGGGCCGATCGACGCGCTGGCCTACTCGACGGCGGTGGGCGCGGGAGCCATTGCGACGCTGATCTTGCTGATCGGACTGTTGGGCGTCCTGAGCGGTCTCACGCTAGGCCTTCTGTTCGTGACGCTGGGCGCGATGTGCCGGCGTGAGTTGGTGCTCGTTCCGGGGCTTGTTGCCGACGCGGTAAAGTCGGTGGGGCGTGCGAGCGAAGAGCGAGCGTTGTTGTGGTTCGGAATCGCGGCAGCGGCGGTTGCGATCTTGATCACAGGGCTGTTCGCCCTGGCGCCGCCCTTCGATTGGGACGCATTGATGTACCACTTAAAGATCCCCGCTGACTACCTGGCGGCGGGTCGCGTCTACCTTCCCGAGGACAACCTGCACGTTCCCCACGTGGGTCCCATCCACATGCTCTACCTACCGCTTCTGGCGATCGCGAGCGATGCCGGTCCCGCGATGCTGAACGTCGCCATGGCCGCGCTGCTGGCGCTGGCGATGTTCTCGCTCTGCGCTCGCTTCTTGGGCGCCAGAACCGGCGCGCTGACGTTGGGACTCCTGTGGGGCACGACGACCCTCCTGCTGGTGGCGATGAGCCCACGTGTGGACGTGGCCCTGACCCTCTTCCTGTTTCTGGCCCACTACGCGTTGCTGTCCGAAGCGCTCGAGGAGACCACCGGACCGCGCCGCCTTTTCGTTGCCGCCGCCCTGCTGGGCGTGGCCGTCGGGATCAAGCTCTCGGCACTCCCATACGTGCTCGCGCTCGCTCCGCTCATAGCATGGGCCGCCCACAAACGATCCTCGGGACGCGCCAGCACGACCCAGCTACTCTTTGTCTTCGGCGCCTGGTTCGTGGCCGCAGCGGCACCCTGGTTGGTTAAGAACTGGCTTCTGCTCGGCGCACCGCTCTACCCGTTCTTCGCCGAGCCTCAGCTTCCACCGTGGTTGGCGCCTCTGTTCGGCGGCACCGCCTGGCCGGCTGCCGTCGATCCCCAACTCACGCAGTTCATCTGGGAGCTCAGAGCGCCGTTTAGTCTGGGTGATGCGTTCTTCGCACCAGGCAATCTGACGATTGAACTGGAAGGCGCCGACTACTACCTGAACCCGGCCCTGCTGGCCCTTCCGCTGTGGTTGTTGTTCGTGCGAAACCGCACTCTGAACTGGCTGGTCATTCCCGCTCTCACCTATCTGTTCATCGTGCTGGTCGTTCTGCCCAGCCCAAACCTGCGGTACCTGTTGCCGGCGATACCGCCACTGACCATCGCCGTGGCGCACGTGGCGGTCACGATCAGCCATCGGTTCCTTTCGCTCGCCGCCGCCCGGGCGATCCTCATCTCGCTCACTTGCCTGGCCCTGGTGCCGACCGCTCGGGCGCTCGGCTGGCGAGTAACGCGCACGGAGGCCGTCCAGCACCTGGTGGGTGTCAGCTCGGCAAACGACTATCTGGCGAGCCGGATGGGTCGCGCCTATGTCGAGGTAATCAGACTGGCCAACGGAGAGCTGGACGAGGACAGCCGGATTCTGATGCTGTTCGACGCCAGGGGCTATTACTTCAGGCCGGCCGTCATCCAGGACAACATGGCCATCAACTGGCCGCTACTGGCGTCGGTCCTTCCGCCGGATGACTGCCTGGAATCAATGGGCATAACACACGTTTTGCTGGGGACCGGCTCGCTGGGGTATTACGCGGGGGTCGGTGGGCTCGACCCTGAACGTCTCGGCTGGAGCTCGCTACAGGCGTTCGCCGCGCGATGTCTGGAGCCGCTGTACGAACACCCGGCCCTGATGCTGTTTCGCTCGAGGCAGAGAACGGGCGCGTCAGCGGTCGTCGAGACCGAGAACGCTAATGAAGAAGCTGGAGAAGACGATCTGCAGCCCGAGGACGAGGGCGGTGGCTGACGGGGCGACGATCCGCAGCGATTCGGTCGGATCCAGGGCTCCAAACGACGCCTTGCCCCAAAACCCCACCGCGTAGGCGAAGGCCGCCACGCCGCCCACAAACACCAGTAGCCCAGCGATGATACCCACCTCGAGGCTGAACACGGCCTTGAGCTTTTCCATCCGCGGATCCTGAGGCAGCAAGCCCGCATTCATCGCGAAGATCGTTGCGAAGACGGAGAAGACGACCGCCTGGAATCCCAGAATGATTGCGGCGCCGCCATAGACCAGCGTGTTCACGCCGAAGCCCACGCTGCCGATGGTCCGGGTACCCGTCAGCAACCAGAGCATCGATGCGAGGCCAACGGCCATCAGGACCAGGCCGGGATAGAGGAACAACCAGCGCGGACTGAAGAGCAACAAGAATCGCAGGTGCCGCCAGCCGTCGCGCCAGGTGCGGAGGTGAGGCCGCGTCGTTCGGCCGTCCGGCGACAGCGTCGTCGGCACCTCCGCGATGCGTAGTCCGCCCAAGGTCGCTTTCACCACCATCTCGCTGGCAAACTCCATCCCGCGTGTCGTCAGCCCCAGCCGCCGTATCGCCTCGCTGTCGAAGCCACGCAGCCCACAATGGAAATCGCCGATCGAGCTTCTGAAGAACAGCCGGCCGATGAAGCTGAGCACCGGGTTGCCCAGGTACCGGTGCAGAAACGGCATCGCGTCATCCTTGATGCCGCCCTTGAAACGGTTGCCCATCACCAGCTCGTTGCCTTCCCGCAGCTTCTCGACGAAGGGGCCGAGCGCGGTGAAATCGTAGCTGTCGTCCGCGTCGCCGTGGATGACATAGCGACCTCGCGCCTCGGCGATCCCCGCCTTGAGGGCAGCGCCGTAGCCTCGCTCAGGCGCGTGAATCACGCGCGCGCCCAGCTTCTGCGCAATCTCTTGCGACCCGTCCGTGCTGCCGTTGTCGGCTATCAGCACTTCGCCGTCGATGCCGCTGCGCGCGATGTAGCCCATCGCCTTCTCGACGCAGATACCGATCGTCTCCGCCTCGTTCAGACAGGGCATGAGAACGGTGAGCTCGCAGCGGGCAGGTTCTTTTGCGGAATCAGGCATGCCGGGCACCGGTAAGCGGTGAGCGGTAAGCGGTGAGCGGTGGTGCAGAGTCAGTGCCGGCGGTAGATGCGAAAACGGTAGACAACGGACGGTAGGAGATCATCGTATCCACCGCCAGGCGCCTACCGCTTACCGCCAACCGCTTACCGTTTACCGAGAGCTTACTCTCCGACCACGTTGATCATGTCGAAGATCGGCAGGTACATCGACACGATCATGCCACCGACCACGACACCCAGGAAGACGATCAGCATCGGCTCCATCGCGGCGAGCAACGCCTCGACCGCCGTATCGACCTCGTCGTCGTAGAAGTCGGCGATCTTGTCCAGCATCTCGTCGATCGTACCGGTCTGCTCGCCCACGTTGATCATCTGCGTAACCATGGGCGGGAAGACCCCCGATTCCCTGAGCGGCTCGGCAATCGTCTCACCACCGGCGATCGACGAGCGGCTCCGCATCACCGCGTCGTGGATCACACGGTTGCCCGCTGTGCGGGCGGTGATCTCCAGGCCGTCGAGGATCGAAACGCCCGAGGACAGCAGCGTACCGAGCGTGCGCGTGAAGCGCGCGACGGCCGTCTTGCGCAGCAGGTCACCGAGAATCGGCACACGCAGCAGCAGCCGGTCGAGCGCCAGGCGGCCGGCCGACGTTTTGTAGTACATCCGGATCGTGTAGATGCCGGAAGCGATCAGTCCGAGCAACAGCCACCAATAACTCTGCAGCATGTCGGACAGCCAGATGACGAACCGTGTGGGAGCGGGCAGCGTGAGATCGACGCTGGCGAACATCTGCTGGAACGTCGGAATCACGAAGACGAGCAGAACGGTAATGGCGATGGCCGCAACAGCCATGATCACTGCCGGATAGATCATGGCGCCTTTGACCTTACGGACAAGCGCCTCGTTCTTCTCGAGGAACACCGAGAGCCTGAGGAGTACCGTGTCGAGAATACCGCCCGCCTCACCGGCGGCCACCATGTTGACGTAGAGGTCGCTGTAGACCTTGGGGTGATTGCGCAACGCGTCGGCGAGCGTGGCACCCGACTCCACGTCTGCCTGGACCTCCTTGATGGTGCCGGCCAGGAACTTGTTTTCAGTCTGCTGCGAGAGGATCTCGAGGCACTGCACCAACGGCAGTCCCGAGTTCACCATGGTGGCGAACTGCCGGGTGTAGTGGACGATCTCCTTCATCTTGATGCGACGCCCGAAGGCCAGGGAGATGTCCTTCGGCTTCTCCCGGACCGTAACGGGGATTAGCCGCTGCCGTCGCAAGTAGCCGATGACGGCCTCGCGGTTCGGCAGATCGACGTTACCCGTCTGGATGTCGCCGGTTACTGTTTTCGCGCTATAGATGAAAATCGGCATCTCTTAGTCCCCGCATACAGCTGTGTGCAGTGGGCGGCAATGTGGCCGCCTCATTCAATCACCATTCAAGTTTAAGCCGGAACCGGCTCGCCCGCCATCCGCAACAACTCGTTCGGATCGGACGTGCGTTTCAGGCACTCGTCCAGCTTCACTTCGCTGGACAGGTAGAGCTGGTACAGTGCGTCATTCAGCGTCTGCATCCCATGCTTCTTACCGGCCTGCATCAGGCCGTAAATCTGCTGGATCTTGGCCTCCCGGATCACCGACCTGATCGCCGGGGTGGCGACAAGCACTTCGCAGGCGCAGGCCCGACCGCGGCCACGGCTCTTCGGCAACAAGGTCTGAGTGACAACGCCCTCGAGGACGAAGGAGAGCTGGGCTCGTACCTGGGACTGCTGGTGCGACGGGAAGACGTCGATGATTCGGTTGATGCTCTCGGCCGCCGAGTTGGTGTGCAACGTGGCAAGCGCCAGGTGCCCGGTCTCAGCGGCGGTTAGCGTCATCGCGATCGTTTCCAGGTCTCGCATCTCACCGACCAGCAGGACGTCAGGATCCTGCCGCAGCGCATACTTCAACGCGTTGGAAAAGCTCTGTGTGTCGCTGCCCACCTCGCGTTGGTTGATCATGCAGCTCTGGTGACGGTGAATGAACTCGATCGGCTCCTCGATCGTGATGATGTGACCTTTGCGCAGCTTGTTGATGTGATCGACCATGGCGGCCAGAGTCGTCGATTTCCCCGAACCGGTGGGTCCGGTAACCAGCACGAGGCCGCGCGGGCGCTCGGCCAACTTCTTGAGGATCGGCGGCAAGCCGAGCTCTTCGAAGGTCTGGATGTTAAAGGGAATCAGACGGATCGCCAGGGCCACGCATCCGCGTTGCCGGTAAGCGTTGCCGCGAAACCGCGCCAGGTTCTGGATCCCGAACGAGAAGTCGAGCTCGTCCTCCTGCTCGAAGCGCTTCTTCTGGCTCTCGGTCAGGATGGAGTAGGTGAGCTGCAGCGTATCCTTGGGCATGAGCACATGCTCGACGTTGGCATTGGCCAGGTCGCCATCTACACGAAGCTTGGGGCGGTCGCCTGCGGTGAGGTGCAGGTCGGACGCGCCGCGCTCGATCATCTCTTCCAGAAGTGCCCTAACGCTAAGCGTTGCCATTAAGTCGTGCCTGTAATTCGGCGCCTCGCGGCGAGGTTGCGGTTTGCGTTGATGACTTCGGACTTCACTGCGACCGGTCACACCGGGCCAAAGCGGGCGTCCGGCCTTAATCTATTGAGGCATGACTTCTCACGGCAGGGGAGAAGAAGCCCGAGGGTACCGGGCTGGCCGCGAGACTTACGCCGCCGTCTCTTTGAGTATCTCTTCCAGCGTCGTGATACCGCGCTTCACCTTGATCAGACCGTCGTCACGCAAGGTGAGCATACCTTCCTTTATCGCCTGCGTCTTCATCATATCAGAGCCTTCACCCTGCATGATCATGCGGCGAATCGTGGGGCTAACGACCATGACCTCGTAGAGGCCCTGGCGTCCCTTGTAACCCGTACTGTCGCACGCATCGCAGCCCTCGCCGCGGAAGAACTTCATATCCTGCATAGCTTCGGCCGGGATCTGGGCTGCCTCCATCATGTTGGCGTCATAGGTGACTTCTTTCTTGCAGCCGCTGCAGATGCGGCGAACCAGACGCTGTGCCGTCACGAGGTTCACCGCAGAAGCCACGTTGAAGGGCTCGACGCCGATATCGATCATTCGGGTGATGGTGGATGCCGCGTCGTTGGTGTGCAGGGTGGACATCACCAGGTGCCCGGTGAGCGCAGCCTTGATCGCGATGCCGGCGGTCTCCAGGTCTCGAATCTCACCTACCAGGATGATGTTGGGGTCCTGACGCAGGAACGCCCTCAGGGCGGCGGCGAAGGTCAGGCCGATCTCGGCGCGAACCTGAGTCTGGTTGATGCCGCGGAGGTTGTACTCGACCGGGTCCTCCGCGGTCATGATGTTCACGTCTTCCTTGTTGATCTTCGACAGCGCCGAGTAAAGCGTAGTCGTCTTACCGGAACCCGTCGGCCCGGTGACCAGGACCATTCCGTACGGGTTGTGGATTGCATGCATGAAGTCCTTCTGCGCCTTGGGCTCCATGCCGAACTTCTCCAGGTCGAGCTGGAGGTTCGATTTGTCCAGAATACGGAGAACGATCTTCTCGCCGAACAGGCCGGGCAGCGTCGAGACACGATAGTCGATCACGCGCTTGCCCATCCGCATCTTGATGCGTCCGTCCTGCGGGACACGGCGCTCGGCGATGTTCAGATCGGCGAGGATCTTCACGCGGCTGGTGAGCGCTGCCTTCATGCGCATCGGCGGCCGCATGATCTCGCGGAGCGAGCCATCGACGCGGAAGCGTACGCGGAGCTCTTTTTCGTAGGGCTCGATGTGGATGTCGCTGGCGCCCTTTTGCACGGCGCTGGTGAGGATGCCGTTGATCAGCTTGACGACCGGCGCCTCTTCGACCTGGGCCTGCAGGGCGGTAACGGAAATCTCGTCCTCATCGCTGCCGTCGACGACCTCGATGTCCTCATCGTCGATCTCCTTGAGGATCTCCTGGAGGCCATCTTCCATCGCCTCGTAGTGCTTCTCGACCGACTTGCGCAGCGAGTACTCGCCGGCGACCACCGGTTC
>JBDHHX010000084.1:0-11772 GCA_039589155.1 Gemmatimonadota bacterium
AAACGCCAGGCGAGTTGAACGCCGAGTTCGTGCGGGCGTACCGGGCGGCGTACGGAGAGGACCCCGACGCCTGGGCCGCGATGGCCTACGACGCCGTCATGCTGATCGCCAAAGCAGCGGCTGAAGTTGGCTTCAACAGACAGGAGATCCGCGATTACCTGGAGGGGGTCGGCCGCTCGCGCGACAACTTCGCCGGCGTCAGCGGTACGATCGCCTTCGACGAGAACGGCGACCCGGTCGACAAGGGCGTCGCCATCGGGCGAATAAGTGGCAACGGAATCGAGCTGGTTAGCGTCGAGGGTGGCTTGTGATTCATACGATTCGGGCACGGCAAGCAGCGGCATTCGGCATCCTGCTCATCGGCCTCTTGGCCGGTGGCCTGCTGGGCTACCGCTCGCTGAGAGGGCTCTCGAAGGAATTCGATGAGGAGATGAGCCTGATCAGACGCATCTCGATCATCGGAAACGGGCTTCAGCGAGATGTCCTCGAGCTCATCTTCGCCGGCGATGGTTACCTGGCCAGCGGCGATCAAGGTGCCCGGAGCAGATACGACGAGCTCGCCGGCCAAACGCAGGAACTGGCCCAAGCGTACCGCAGCTTGGAGGGACTATCCACCGAGGACGTCCTGCTCGCCGAGCAGTTAGCCGCTACCATCACGCAACTCGAAGTTGAGTACGCCAGGGCGCACGCGCTACACGACCTGGGCCGCCAGAGCGAAGCGCGGGCCATCGCCGACGCCGCCCACCCGCTGGCCGAACAAGTCGCCGGCCAGATCTCAGAGCTAGGAGCGCGCCGGAACCAGGTAATCGCTGATTCCACAGATGCGCTCAGCCGGCGGGCCCGGCAGCGCGCACTCTACGTCCTGCTCATCACCTTGGCCGCCGTGGCGGTGGGCGCAACGTTGTCTTATACCGTCATACGGTCCATCGACCGACCGCTCGCCCAGCTCGTTCTCGCGGCTCGCGAGCTGGGGGCCGGCCACATGCGTACACTCGTCAGCAACAATAACATGCCAAGGGAGTTCGCGGAGGTCGGACAGGTCTTCAACACCATGGCCACCAACCTGCGAAGCCTCGCTAGCCAGGTCTCGACCACCGCATCACAGATTTCATCTTCCGCCGCCGATTTTTCGGCCATCTCCGAACAGGTCGCCGCTTCCACCAACGAGGTCGCGATGGCGATGACCGAGATCTCCAGCGGCGCCGAGCGGCAGGCAAGTTCGCTCAGCGAGACCGCGGCAGCCGTCGTCGAGCTACGCGAAGGCGCATCCCGCATCGAGGCCGAGGCCGGAGAGAACCGCGAGCTCAGTCACTCCATCAGCGAGGAGGCCAGCCAGAGCCAGGAGTCGGTGCAAGAGGCGCTAAACTTACTGCTCTCGCTCCGCGAGGTGGTCCACAGCACCGGCGAGGAGGTCGGCGGCCTCGAGCAGGCGTCCGAGAAGATCTCCGGCTTCGTTCGCAGTATCACCTCTATCGCGGAACAGACACACCTTCTCTCGCTCAACGCCGCGATCGAGGCGGCCCACGCCGGACACGAAGGCCGCGGCTTCGGCGTCGTCGCCGAAGAGGTGCGAAAGTTGGCCTCCGACGCCGACAGCGCTGCCCTCGAGATCGAGGACGTCGTCGCACAGTTGCGCAGCTGGGTCTCCGGCACCGTGGCCCGGATGCGGGAAGGCGAGCAGAAGGTCGTACAGGTCGAAGCCGTCGCCCGCGGCGCCGAGGGTGCTCTCGACACCATCACCACCGGCCTCCAGCGCGTCACCCAGGCTACCGACCAGGCCGTGCTCACCGCACTGCGCAGCCGCACGCTACTCGAGCAAGTCGCCGGTCACGTCGAATCCGTCACGTCCACCGCAACCAGCCACGCTTCCCGAAGCCAGGATGTCAGCGCTGCCGTGCAGCAGCAGTCGGCGACGACGCAGGAGATCAGCGCCTCGGTGTCCGAGCTGGTGGCGGCGGCTGACGAGCTGCGCCGCCTGGTAGGCGAGTGGGAGGTGTGATCGGGCCGCCCCAGAAAAACATATGTTTGTCCGGCCCCGCGCTACGCGGGGCCTTTTCTTTCGCCCATTTCCGAAACCGATTCGGCACGCCTGCGTAGGGTAGAGGGAAACCGGGGGGCCCAACGCTCGGACCGATCCGGGTGTTTTATCTGGCGAGCCCGGGCCGGCAAGCTTGCCGGCAGAAGCTGGGTTGGCTATTACACCAGCGCCCAAATTCCCCTGAGTCCCGGTGCCAGCGGAGGCGCCGACGTGAAACGGATAGGAGCACCAGCTCAGATGAGACGAATCGTTCTATTCCTGGCCGCCGCGCTTTTGGTCGCGGGCGCCGACACGGCAAGAGCGCAGATGGTGACCGCCGGCCTCCAGGGCGGCCTGAACATGGCGACGGCCGATGTGAAGGGCAGCATCTTCACCGGAGATGTAGGGACGCGAACCGGCTTCCACCTTGGCGTCATGGCTAAGACGGACATCACCCCGTACTTCGCGGTGCGAGTGGATGTCTTCTACTCTCAGAAGGGCTTCTCTGAGGGCAGTGGCGACATCGCGCTGGATGTCAACTTCGTGGAGATACCGATCTACTTCGTTATCCAGATCCCTGGGACGATCCAGCCCTACCTGCTGTTGGGCGCCGTGCTCGGTCTGCAGACGAGCTGCAATGTCTCGTCGGGCAACCAGCAGAATATCCCGTGCGATGAGATTACGACGCTGCCGAGCACGAAGGGCGCCGACTCGGGCCTGACGTTCGGTCTAGGCGCCGCGACGAAACTGGGGCCAGGTTCGATCTTCGCCGACGCGATCTACAACTACGGCCTGACGGACATCAGCGAGCCATCAATCGATGTGGACAGCATCAAGACCCGCACCTTCTACCTCTCGCTCGGCTACATGTTCTCCGTCGGCAATACGAGTCAGTAGGCGCTAGCCTCGACCGTTCAGTCAAACGGCCAAACTCGAGCCCTGCCCTTCTAAGGCAGGGCTCTTTGTCATCAGGAAGTAGCCGAACAGCAGGCCGGGCCAGAGGTGCATGACCAGGCGGTAGAACGCCGTATCCAGGTGCCACTGTGGGTCGTGCGGCGTAACGATGAACACCAGGCAATATCCCGCCAGCACCAAGCCCAAGGAGATGAACGTCGTGGCAATGGCCTTCCGATCCTCGACTCGAGGATCCCTGCCAGCGAACAGCGCGTAAAGAACCAGCAACAGGGGCATACCGATCCATGGACTGCCAAAGTAGAAGAAGAGATCCAGGAACGTTTTGCTCAGCAGCCAGTAACGAGCGGGGTCCGTGAGTCTCGCGAACACATCGGACAAATGAACGGTCGCGATCAGGTCGTTGGGCGGCGCCAGCGTCAGCTTGAACCAGAGAATGAGCAGGAGCATCGGGCCGAGTCCGACCAGCATGGCGCCGATGTCTTTCACGCCTGGCTTCCAGCCCCGGTATCGAACGACGATCGCGAAGCGAGCTACCAGCAGTGCCAAGACGAAGAGCAGCCCCTCGTTCTTCGTCCACGCCGCGAGCCCGGCGAGGAGGCCAGCCACGGCCAACCCGCGATAGCCAGCCCCCCGGTCGCTCAGGGCGAGCATCGCCAGTGCCGCCAGCACGAAGAGTCCCAACGGCACGTCGGCGTACTGCGTCGCCCCCTGCCAGATGAGCATCCCGCTGCCCATGAGCACGATGGCCGCCAAGGCGCCTTGCCCGCGGCCACGCAACGCCGAGGTCGCCGACGCCAACAGTCCGACTGTAGCGAAGCTGAACAGCGCCGCTACAGCGATAGCGCCAGCGGTCGCATCAGCTCCGGCGAATTTCCAGGCGCGCGCGATGCTCCCAGACAGCAGCAGCGGATAATCGGGGTGCGACCACGGCAGCAGCGGTGTGAACATGTCCGTCCAGTACTCGCCGCCCCGGAACAGGAAACGGGCCCGCAAGTTCCAAATCGAAACCGCATCCCACCAGCCGTGCGGATTCGTGGCGCTCAGCGCGCCGAACGAGATCAACGACAGAACGACGAGCGCCACGCCAGTCACGACCAGCAACCGCATCTGGCCAGGCGCGTTTACCGCGCCGACGGCTTCAATCGACTCACCAGCGGCTGCGCGCCTGCGGACGGAGATGGTGGTCAACGTCAGTAGCGCCGCGATCTCCAGTACAAACAGGCCGGTGACGTTCGGCCCGATGGCCGCGAGCCAGAGGAAGAAGCCGACCGATGAAAGCCCCAGGCCGAGCGGCACCGCCAATGACAGCCTGAGCGTTGCAGCGAAGGGGCGCCGGCCGGGCCAAAGCAATCCCAGACCGAGATACGCGAGTATCACGGGAACGAGCAGCGCGAAAGAAAGGGCGAAGATCATCGCGGCCCGCGACCCAGTAGCAGAACGCCGTCGCCGAAATCGTGCACGATGCCCAATCGCTCCAGTCCGGGCGCATCACGCAAGGCATCGGGGTCCCGGAAATTCCCAACGACAGAACCAGACTCGGCACCAACGACGACGACGATCGGCGCGAGGCTGTACTGGGTCATGAAGTACTCACGCATGCCGTCGAGACTCGTAAACCCGCGACCGTCGTGCGCATCGCTCACGTAGCCGATGATCCCGTGACCGGGAAGAACAGCACGGAGCGCGACATAGCGTGCGTCGTAGCGCGTGACCCGGTCTGCATCACTCTCGCGATGTACGTACTGGATTGTGGAGCGGATCGCGAGCTCGGCGCCCGATGCAACGGCAAAGAGGACGAGAACTGTTAGGGCGACTTTGGCCCGGGCCCCACGATCTCTTCTCATGTGCTCGGTAGGTGATTGAGAGGTTCTTGCGGACAAACGCCCATCCCCGGACTGCATATACCACCGACCGGGTTCGGAGGGCAACCATAAGAAGACGGGCTTCCGGCCAGAGGCCGGAAGCCCGTCGATCATAGGCGGCCGCAGCCGCGAGGGCTACGGTATCAAGTCGAAGTACTGCTCGAAGCCCGGCCACTCGGTGTTGCCCTGGTTGCCCTTGCCCAGGCGCACCGTGAGCCAGAGGCTCAACGTGGCATCGAAGTCGATGTCCTTGGTGCCTGCTTCGGCGCCATTCAAGAGCTGCTTGATCTCGTAGGCATAGTACGTCGTGCCGCCGATCGTGACCTGGCTGAACTCGCCCATGGCGTTCTGGTCCTCATCGTCATCGCCACAGAACGACTGACCTTTGCAGCCCACGTCGTGCAGGTCGGTGGTGACCCCGGTCAGCGCGTTCAGGTCGATCACGTCGTCGCCCTCGGAACGGCCGTTGTCCTCGTCGTCGATGTAGAAGGTGATCGTGTTCGCCTTCTCCGTCCCGTCACGCTCGATCAGCAGCGACAGGTACAGGTAGCTCGCGTCGCGCATCCAGAGGAACTGCGCGGGGGCGCCGCCGCCCGACACGTTCGCCTCGAACTCCCCGTCGGTTCCATCCGGCCCGGCACAGGCCCATTCGCTAGGATCATACTTGCCGTCGCCGATCGTGGCCGAGCCGAAGCCCGAGCCCGGCGAACAGGCGATGGCATTGAACACCACCGCGGTGGGCGGATAGGGCAGATCGAGAGGATCCGGCGTCCCACCGCTGCCGTCGTGACCCTCCGTGAACGGACCGCCATCGCCGGGGCCGGCAATCCCGAACCCGCTGGCCGACAGCGTATAGCTGCCGTCGCTGCCCGGCAGCGTCCAGGCCACCGAGGCCGCGCCTGAAGCGTTGCTCAGGACCGCGAGGCCGCCGCTCACGCTCGTGCAGGTGAAGCCCGAGACACACGAGATCGTGCCGTCGCCCGTCGAAAATGTGACCGTGGCACCTGCCACCGCCTGGCCACCCTCGTCGACCAGGAGGACCGTCGGGTCGTTGGGGACCGACGTTCCCGCCGCCGCCACCTGGTTCTCCGTGCCCGGGGCAGCGCTACCCGCGGTCGGCAGCGACCAGACCAGGTTGCTGAACTCCTTACCCTTGCCGCCGAAACCGTCGTGCGTCGCATAGACCGGCTCGGCGTGGAACGGATTCACCCAGCGGTCCAGCTTGCGCAGGCCGCGGTAGGCCCAGCGCAGCGACTCCGGAACGCGCGCCTCACGCATGGTGAGGGTGAACGCATCGCAATCGACCAGGTTGCCTGGATCGACGTTAGGCAGCGACTGGATGCTCGTGCTGCCCGTGCTCGGCGCCCGGTGGATGTTGATGAAGTCCAGCTGGTTGGTGCCCGTCAGGTACGTCTTCGCCGTCGGCTCGACACAGAGACCCACGATGTAACCCGAGGGAACTTCGGCGATCTCCGGATCCGTGGTCAGGTTGAAGCAGCCGCCGTACTGGGGCAGATCGAGCTCGCTAAGGTAGTTCACCCGCCCGTTCGCGTCCGCTGTGCCGCACCCCTCGCGCGTGATGATGATCTTTGTGCCCGGGTCCAGCACCTCATCCTCCAGCACCTGGATGCCTAGACCCGCGTCAGGTTTGCAGAACGTGTCGCCCGTATGGACCGTGCAGACGCTACAGAACCGCGTGCCCTCCGAGCACAGCGCGCCCTCGAAAAGCGTGTACTTGATCGCCAGGTTGCTGCCCACCTTGAAGGTGAAGAAGGGGTTTGTCTTCTGGCCGCTCGGAACCTGCTCGCTCGGATACGCCGGGTCGAGATCACGGTAGCCCATCAGCTCGGCACCGACGTACACGCTCAGACGATAGTAGAGCGTGGGATCGAGTGTCTCGAGGTCGGTCTGCCAGTTGAAGTGGTATACCTCGTTGGCGACGTCCACACTGATCTGGCTTTGAACCGCAATCGTCTCTCCATCCAGGCACTCCGCTTCTGCTCCAGTCGGGTCTGAACCCAGATCGAGATCGAGCTCGCACAATTCGATGCGAGAATCGTAGTTCCCGTTGAAGGTGCCGTTGGCGTTCGGCTCCTCGACCAGCGGCGATCGGAAGAAGAAGAATGGATTACCAGTCGGGTCGCTGCCATCGAAGATCAGCGTTTCCGGACCAGAGGCCGGCGGCGTAAACGGCGAACGATCGTCCTGACATGACACGACGATCGCCGCGGTGAGCAACACGGTTGCGAACCGCTTCATAGATTGGGGCTCCTTGTTGTCGGGCAAATTACATCGTGACGCCCGGGTAGCACGAGTTACTACGAGGAATGCTGGCCAGATTTGTACTAAGAATCAGTATTGTTTGTCAAGCAACGCGGCGTCAGTGCCAAGTGATAGGCGGGTAATGAGTGGAACCTACCGGCGGCAGGGTCGCGAATCAGGCTCAGAGCGGAGCTGGAGAGCGCCTCAGCGACCGGCCCCCATCAGCTCCTGAAATCCCGGGTGGCCCTGAAGGTCTCGCCACCACCAGGCGGCGGCGCTGGTGCCGTCGAAGTGGCCGGGATTGGCGGCGGCGTAGCGCCTGAGAAGCTCCACGGCCAGGTCGCGTTCGCCCAGCAGGGTTCGCTGGAAGGCCTCGACGGTGAGCAACTCCTGGTCGGGATCGATCTCATGGGTGATCATGCCGCGACTCTGATCGAGGACGGCGCGCGCACTGTCGGCGAGGCCGGCACGGGCGAGCGCTCCGCCTGCCATCATGCGGCCTTCGATCTGGTAGTAAGGATCGTGAGCCAGGGTATCGAGGCTGGCGACCAGGTTCCAGGCCCGGTTCACGTCCGGCTCAACGGCCGGCGTTGTCATGAGCCGCAGCTGGCAGATGACAAACCGATGGTCATCCGCAAACCGGCGCGTACCCTCCAGGCACCAGCGATCGGCCTGGGCGAACTGCTCGAGGTCGAGAGAACCGTTGAACAGCCGCAGGAGAATCTGGGGTGCCAGGTCCAGATAGGCGTCTTCCTCGTAGGCCCGTCGCGCCGCCAACACGACGGCCGGGACGTCGTGGACCTGATAGTAGAGGTGGCTCAGCGTGCTGTAGGCGCTGGCCAGCGTGGGATCCGCGTCGGTGGCAGCTTCCAGGTCGGCGCGTGCGGACTGCAGTAGCAACGCAGCTTCGTCCGGATCGGCGGGCCGCAATAGCACCCAGGTGGCGTAGTTGACCGTGCCGCGCAACTCGAGCGCTTCTGCATCGTTCGGTTCGACGGCCAACGCGCGGTCCGCGTGACCCAACCCGGCCGCGGTCCATCCCTCGAATTCTGCCGCACTCTCGGCCAGTCGTGCCCGCCGGTAGGCGATGTTTCCGCGCAGCACCATCGGCTCGACCCAGTCCGGGTCGATCGTCTCGGCAAGCGTGAGGATCGAATCGGCGTTCGCGAACGCGGCGAGACCCGCCGCGTAGTCGTCGTGCCCCAGCGAGGCTTCCGCGTCTTTGCGCAAACGTTCCGCTCGCTGAACGAACGCCCACGCCTCCGGGCTCGCCGTCGCGGCGCGCCGCTCGCGCAGGCGAACCTCCTCGCCCAAACGCTCACGCAAGAAACGGGACACCTCCGCCGCCAGCGAGTCCTGGATCGAAAAGAGATCGCCCGCAGGAAGATCGAAGCTCTGCCGCTGGAAATCAGCCCCGCTCACGCCGTCCACCAGCCTGGCCGTCACACGGTAGGCGTCGCCCCGCTGCTCGACGCTGCCTTCGATCAGACTGCCCGTCTCCAGGATTCGCGCGATGCTGTCGGGCGAGAGATCACTGCCACGGTACGGTGCCACACCGTTGCGCGAGATGACGTCCAGCGCCCGGACACGCGACAACTCATCGATCAGCGCCTCGGTCAGACCGTCGGCCAAGTACGCCAACTCTCCTTCGCTGTAATCTTCGAAGTAGAGTACGGCCACACGCGTCGGGTCGAGTCCCGCCTCGGCCGCTTCGGCCGCCGTCGCGGCCCGCGATCGATAGTCCTGGATAACCGTGTAGCAGACGCCCAGCGCACCCACCAGCAGGATCACCTGCATCCAGATCTCTTTGGCCTGCGGCTTTTGCGCGCCCTTCTCTCCGTGGAACCAGGCCGCCAAGGTCGTGCCCGCGATCCCGAACAGGTAGAACACCAGCACCAGCCTGTAGCCGAGCGCCGGCAGGATCCCGTTCCCCACTGCCTGGTCCACGCCTTCCAGAACGAGAAAACCCGCCGCTATGTACGCTCCCAGCCACGGGAAAACGCGGCGCTTCTTGATTTCCGCCCAAAGTGCCATAGGTGCTTCTGCCGGCTGTTTGGAATTCAATGCTACGGTGGCTGAGGATGCGCGCATTCAGCGCCTGAGTCAAGCGTAGTTTGTAAAGTAAATTACTTTGAAGGCCCCGGTACATACCGCCGGCTACCTGCGTTTAACGACCGTGCTTCACCGGCGGTCTTATTGATGAAGCGGCATCAGCCAAGAACGGTCGGGAGGTACCATGCGCGCCTGGACTCGAGCGACGTTGCTGCTCACTGCGATCTCATTCCTAGGCTGTAGCGATGACGACCCCACCGGCACGACCGGGCCGGACGGCGACGGCAACATCACGACGACTCTGGTGGCGCAGCTCGATACGGCGGACTGGCGCACCGACCCGTTCACGTTGCTCGAGGCGGCCATCGACGGAGACACGCTCAGCCTGCAGGTGGGATACGGCGGCGGCTGCCGGTTTCACCAGTTCGGCCTTGTGATCTCCAACGACTTCATGGAGTCGCATCCTGTTCAGACGAGGGCGCTGCTGGCGCACGACGCGGACGGCGACCTGTGCGAGGCGTACATCCTGACGTGGCTGATCGCCGATCTAGCGCCGCTCAAGCTGGAGTGGCAGACGGCCTACCAGGCTGACACGGGCGCCGTCGTGCTGCACCTGGATGTTCCCGTGAATGAAGCCGAGTGCGACACGTTGTGGAGTGGGCCCGGCCGCTG
Source organism: Gemmatimonadota bacterium (assembly GCA_039589155.1). Classification (GTDB taxonomy): domain Bacteria; phylum Gemmatimonadota; class Gemmatimonadetes; order Palauibacterales; family KS3-K002; genus Kutchimonas. Next base: position 9,781 of record JBDHHX010000084.1, read on the forward strand.
CTCGCTGCTCTACTCCTTCTAGCCCACACGTTGACGGATCGGACGCGCCGGATCATCATCCTCGCTTCGTACGCGCAGCAACACCCCAAATACTGATCGGCGAGGAGAGAGATTGAGCGAGTCGCCACGACGCCATTCCATGATGCCCCGAGAGCACGGGGCCTACGCGCAGATCGCTTTCCCGCTGATAACGGCGCTGGCCCTGGTGTGGCCACCGAATGCCGCAGCGCTACTACTCGTCGTTTCCATCGTCGTCGTCTTCTTGTTGCACGAACCAGTGATGGTGCTGACTGGCGCACGCGGCGGCCGGGTGAAGCGCGAAGCCGAGGGCCAGGCACGGCGAACCGCCGCGTGGCTCGTCGTCGTCGCGCTGGCTGCCGGCGTCCTCGGACTGTGGTTGGCGGGGCGCGGGGCACGGCTGTCGGCGCTGATTCCGCTGGCGCTGGGAGCCCTGCTGACCCCGCTCATCTTCAGCCGGCAAGAGAAGACCGCGGCCGGTGAGCTGCTGGTCGCAACGACGTTGCCGGCGACGATGATCCCGGTGGCGATGGCCGGCGGCGCCAGCCTGCGAACGGCGACGATCGCCGCCGCCGTCTGGGCGATCGTGTTCTCGCTCTCAACAGTCACCGTCCGCGCAATTATCGCCCGGGCGAAGAAGAACCAGGACCCCGGCTTGATGCCCTTCATCGCTCCGGCGCTGAGCGCCGCCTCCGTCATCGCAGCGATCTACCTTGCTAGCCGCGACATCGTGCCGCCGCTGGCCGCAGTTGCCGTTGTGCCGACGGCGCTGGTCGCGCTCGCTTTCGGAGCGATGGGCGTCCATCCACGCAATCTCAAGCGGATGGGTTGGACTCTGGTGGCGAGCAACCTCGCGGTGCTCGCCGCGTTGCTGATCGGTCTGAGTTAGGGGCGTCAGTCGCCGCCTTCGAGGAATCCTCTCAGCCGTTCCGCCTCGGCGTCATCCCACTCGACATCGGCCGGCGATAACGGATCGATTCGATACAGCCACGACAGACCCTTCCGCCCCATGTACGCGTCAGGCAAGTCGTAGACGGGGTCCCGTAACGCTTCTTCCAATGTGATGAACTCGAATCCCGCACCCGCCAGTGCGCCGAGAAGGTCGGCCACGTTATAGGCGGCCAGCGCGTTGGCATGAAGCAGCAGAATGTGATCGACATCGCGCCCGACTTTGCGCAGCGCCACATCCTGCGCGTGACGGACCATCGCCATGATGTGCTCGACGAACAGTCCGCCCAGACGAGCCTGCTCCGCCCCGTCTCCGGCGGCGAGCGCCGCGTCGAACGGACGACCCAGCAGATACTCGGAGTTGTCCACCGTGACATGGGCGATCTCGTAGCCCAGCTCGTCCAACAGCCCCAGCGCTGCGTCGCGTCGCTCTGCAGTGGGGCCCTGGTGCAGCATCGGGTAGCGGAAGTAGCGGACCGGCGCGCCGGTCGCCGCGCGCAGCGCCGCATCGCAGCTGCGAACGTCATCCAACCAGACGTCGAGGGGCGCGGAATTCAAGTCACGGTGGCCGGTGGAGTGGTTGCCGAGCACCATCCCCCGGTCCAGCCAGGGCCGAAGCTCGCCGCCGGTCTCTGAGAGGCCGGCGCAACGGACGAAGCCGACCGCCGGCGCGTCGTGCTCGACCAGGGCAGCGATCAGCCGATCCGTCGCCGCCTCCAACCCGTCCGCCGGCAGTGGCCCGTTCCACGGCAAGTCATCGATGGTAATCGCGATGCGCCCAGCGGAAGCTGCCGGCACATCGGCAACGCCCGGCCGCGCGCGAGTGCGCGTATCGTAGACGCTCCAAACGATCCAGCGGCGATCCTCGTTCGTTCCCGCCAACGTGTGCGTCCGACGCAGCGGAAAGCGAATCGTCCGCCGCTCGTGTCTCGAGTCCAACTCTTCGCGAATCACTGCGGCGCAGCGACTCTCGACCACCATCTCTCTGTAGACGACAACGGGCCACTCCCGGGCGCGCACCCTCTC
>JBDHHX010000085.1:0-11756 GCA_039589155.1 Gemmatimonadota bacterium
GCCCCGTATCCGACTATGCCTGCCATCTCCGCCTCCTCGTGGGCAGCGTGTGACAAAACGGGACAAGCGGTCTCTCACGGACGTGCGTCTACCTGTCGGCGATCGGCGGAGCGTCCGTCGTTGCCGGGCCCTCAAGGCAGGGGCTCGAGCTGGGATGCGTTCCGCCAGCCAACAGGTTAGTGATTCCGACTACAGAGGCGCAAGAAACAGGCCTTGGAATCATGGGGGATCGGGGCGGTGGTCGCGGAGCGTCGGTCCGATCGTTTACCTTGTCGATTACGATTGCGATAACGATCGCGATCACGAGCAGAAGCAGGAGGATCGGGTCGCGCTCTTGCTCGCGATCGTAATCGTGATCGTGATCGTAATCGACCTGAGCACAAAGGAGTGAAGATGGAAGAGTACGGTCCCGCGACCTACGGCGACGGTGTTGCCGAGGTCTACGACACGTGGTACACGGACCTCGAGCGAGAGGCCGTAGTTGAGCGAATCGCGGCGCTGGCGGGGAGTGGACCGGTCCTGGAGCTGGGGATCGGGACGGGTCGTGTCGCGCTACCGCTCGCCGGGCGGGGCGTCGAGGTACACGGCATCGATGGCTCGGCCGCGATGGTGGAGAAGCTACGAGCAAAGCCCGGCGGTGACCGGATCCCGGTGACCATAGGAGACTTCGCCGACGTCGGTGTGGAAGGGAAGTACACGGTGATCTATATCCCTTTCAACACGATCTTTGCACTCATCACCCAGGAAGATCAGCTGCGCTGCTTTCGGAACGCTGCGGCACGCCTCACCGATGACGGCGTCTTCGTATTCGACGCCTTCGTCCCCGACCTTGCCCGCTTCGATCGGAATCAACGCGTGGGGATGGAATCGCACGACCCCGACTCCATTCGTCTCGAGGCCTCGGTGCACGATCCGGTCAACCAGAGCGTCACCGCCCGGCACGTGGTGTTGTCCGAGAAGGGGATAAAATTCCACCCGCTGAAGATCCGCTACGCTTGGCCGGCGGAGCTCGACCTGATGGCCAGGTTGGCCGGGCTAAGGCTTCGCCACCGCTGGAGCGGCTGGGGAGAAGAGCCCTTCAGCGCGAAGAGCACCTCGCACGTCTCGGTCTACGAGCGCGAACGCGCGTAGTGGCCCGCCCAGGCCGGCAGCCCGACGAGGAAGACCAGGGCCACCACCGTGACCGACGCAACGTAGGGGGCCTCTTGATAGAGAGGCGCGCTCGCCGAATAGAATGGGTCGTGCCACAACCAGCCGCTTGCTTCCGCCCACGCCATCCCGCCGGCGAGCACGGCCGCCAACACAGACGTTAGCGCTGCACCCTTACCGGGGAACGCCACACTCATCTCCATCGCGGGGAAGATCAGGAAGAGAATCGCCAGCCAGCCCGTGCCCCCGAGGAAATGGAAGATGATCGCCAGCACGAAGATCTCGTAGCAAAAGAACGAGAAGCGCAGCAGGAACTGGTACCAGTCGGGGAATCCACCGCGCGGCTGCACCATGTGGAAGACCGCGGCGAAGATGTACCAGCTGGGCAGTAGCCAGTAGAGCATCGGGTGCAGCGGGGGGTTGAGCCACACCCGAACCAGTGCCAGCGCCAGAACCGCTCCCATGAAAGCCGCCCGAGCCCCGCCGAACCCCACGTAATGCGAGCGGGCCGGCGCACCCGGGTCGCTGCTCTCCTCCGTCGCCGCCACACCGCCCACCGGGTCGGCGCTCGTCGGCTCCTGGTTCTCCATCTCTTCCTTTCTTCACACCCCGGTCGCGAGTTCGCCGGGCGACCCACGTTACCGGGGCGGCCGGGGGAGGGCAAGCCGTGCCTCCGGCGCGGGCGCGGCCGGCCGGCGAGCGAGGCTTGCGTGTGAGGGATTCTCATATTAGCATGACAAACAATTAAATACCTGCTCTCACTCTTTAGGCCAGGCTTCTTGATCTCCAAGACCAACCAATACGCGATCCGAGCGGTCCTCTATGTGGCCCAAAATCAACAAGATGCGCCCGTACGCGCCAACGAGATGGCCAGCGAGCTGAGCCTCCCGCCCAACTACCTGTCCAAGATTCTCCATGCCCTGGCACGAGCGGGGGTTCTGGTGTCCGAGCGCGGGCCCCGGGGTGGCTTCCGGCTGGCCCACCCGGCCGAGGAGGTTTCGCTGGCCGATGTGATCGGGCCCTTCGACCCGGTTGGCGAGCAGCGGGGCTGCCTGATGGGCCGACCCGAGTGCTCGGACGAAGCGCCCTGCCGGTTGCACGACGACTGGAAGAAAGCGTCCGATCCGCTGATCGACTTCTTCCAAGACACCATGGTAGCAGACCTGTTAGCGAAGGCGGACAAATGAGACTGAAGAAGAGCCAGAAGTTCATGATGGCCCTGACGGCCGGCGCCCTGCTGGTCGGCTGCGGTGGAGGTGGCGATGGTGGGGCCGCGGGTGACGCGGTGAGCCAGGCTGCCGAAGCGGAGATGCCGGCGGCATCGGAGCCAGGCCCGCTGGACCCGGAGTTGGCTGCCCAGGGTGCGGAACTGATGAAGGCGAAGGGGTGCTCGGCCTGTCACTCTGTGGGCGGCGGGCGTCTGGTGGGGCCGGATCTGGCGGGCGTGACCGAGCGACGCGCCCGTGAATTCGTCCTGGCGATGATAACGAACCCCGACTCCATGCTGGCCAACGACGCCGACGCGCGTCAAATGCTGGCGGAGTATTACACGCCGATGGCGAACCAAAACGTCACGCGCGCTGATGCGCTGGCGTTGTACGAGTATTTCCGAAGTGTAGATGTCGAGTAGAGAGCACTAACCGTCAACAGGGAGTAAGAGAGGCCGATGAGAATCAAACGTATGACCTGGGGACTGGTGGCCCTGGCGGTCGTAGCCGTAGTGATCGCCGGGCCGCAGTCGTGTGCCCGCGGACCGGCGGGCGCCTCGGTGAGCCAGCTCGCCAGCGAGCGGGGATTGAGTGAGGCCGACATCACGGCGGCGCTAAAGACCTACGTTCCGACCGGCCAGATGGACGAGTACGTCATGTTCTCGTCGGGCGGCCATTCGGGGCAGGTGCTGGTCATCGGCATCCCGTCGATGCGCTTGCTGAAGGTGATCGCCGCATTCACGCCCGAGCCATGGCAGGGTTTCGGTTACGGTGCTGGCGGAACGATGGAGACGCTGGAAGGCGGTCTCGTCAACGGCAAGGAGGTGCTCTGGGGTGACACGCATCACCCGGCCATCTCGGAGACCGACGGCGACTACGACGGCGAGTTCTTGTTCATCGACGACAAGGCGAACGCGCGTGTCGCGGTCATCTCGCTCAAGGACTTCGAGACCAAGCAGATTCTCCACAACCCGTTGATGGGCTCGGATCATGGCGCCACGTTCGTGACGCCGAACACCGAGTACGTCATCCAGTCCAGCCAGTACGCCATACCGCTGGACGGCAGCTACGCCCACATCGACCAGTATCAGGAGCGCTACCGCGGCGCGGTCACCTTCTGGAAGTTCGATCGTGAGGCCGGCCGTATCGACCCGGCCCGCTCGTTCACTCTCGAGCTGCCGCCCTACTGGCAGGACCTGGCGGACGCAGGTAAGGGCCCGTCCAACGGCTGGGCGTTCCTCGGCTCGTTCAACACCGAGATGGCGACCGGCGGCGGCGAGACCACTGGCGTCTGGTACGAGATGGGCGCTTCGGCCAACGACATGGATTACCTGCATGCCATCAACTGGCAGGCGGCGGAGCAGGTCTTCCAGTCCGGCAACGGCGTACGGACCATCCAGGGGATGAGCGTTATTCCGCTGGACGTCTCGGTCGCCGAGGGGCTTCTCTATATGATCCCGGAGCCCAAGAGTCCGCACGGCTCCGACGTCACGCCCGACGGCCGCTTCATCGTCACGGCGGGCAAACTCGATCCGCACGTCTCGGTCTTTTCGTTCGAGAAGATCCAGAACGCCATCGCCAACCAGACGTTCTCAGGTACCGATCCGTTCGGCGTGGCGATCCTCGACTTCGACGCGGTGCTGGAAACGCAGGTCGAGTTGGGGCTGGGTCCGCTACATACGCAGTTCGATGGGCGTGGCGGCGCCTATACATCGCTGTTCATCGAGTCGGCCGTCGCCCGCTGGAGCCTGGAGGACTGGACGCTGAAGGAGAAGATCGGCGTCCATTACAACGTCGGTCACCTGGCGGCGGCGGAAGGCGACACGCGTTCGCCCGACGGAAACTTCCTGGTCTCGCTGGACAAATGGTCCATCGACCGCTTCCTGCCGGTGGGCCCGCTGCACCCGCAGAACTTCCAGCTCATCGACATCACCGGCGAGCCGATGCAGTTGCTGTACGACATGCCGATCGGGATCGGCGAGCCGCACTACGCCCAGATCATCAAGGCGGATAAGCTGGATCCGTGGGTGGTCTACCCGCCCAACTTCAGCCCGCACATCATGGAAACGGACCCGAACGCCGTGGCGTCCGGCGACGAGGGGGTCGTGCGCAGCGGCAACACGGTGGACGTCTACATGACGGCCATCCGCAGCCACTTCAACCCGGAGCACATCAGCGTGCGACACGGCGACCGTGTGCGCATCCATCTCACAAGCCTGGAGAGTTCGCGTGACGCGACGCACGGCTTCGCGATCGACAAGTACAACATCAATGTGAGCCTGGAGCCCGGCGAGTCGGAGACGATCGAGTTCATCGCCGACAAGGCCGGTGTCTACCCGTTCTACTGCAGCGAGTTCTGTTCGGCGCTGCATCTGGAAATGGTGGGCTACTTCTTCGTCGAGCCGTAGCACCGGAAGGAGATCAGCGATGCGAAAGCTTGCACTCCCACTCGCTGCTCTCTTGCTGCTGTCCGGGCGCGCCCTGGCGGGCGTGCCCGACCAGCAACAGCAAGAGGACCCCAAGGCGAAAGCTGAGAACTGGATCATGCAGGCCGACAGCACCCGGGCATTGGTCGATGGCGTGCTGGCCAGCGCCGTCGAAGCCGGTGCCGCGGACCACGCCGTGGCCAAGGACCAGGTCAAAGACGCGCGCTATTACATGGGTGAAGGCGACAAGGCGCTGGCGGCCGCCAAAGAGGCGATGGAGGCCGAAGATTACACCAGGGCCGCCAACATGGGTAACGCGGCGTGGCAGTATTACGTGAAAGTCGGCACCGCCGCTGTGCTCGCCGTCAAGCTGGTGAGCGGGGGAACCTGACGATGACGACGGTGGACCTGTTTAGAGGAGATCTGTCGCGCACTTCCCGGATCCTGGTGGGAGTGGCGGCAGTTCTCCTCGTTCTCTCGATGTTCATGCCGGTGTGGAAGATCACGCTGCAGGCGCCGCAGTACCCGGATGGGCTCTCGCTGGTGATCTACTCGCACAAGGTCGCCGGCGAGATCCAAGAAGTTAATGTGCTCAACCACTACATCGGGATGAAGGAGATCGAGCCGAACGAGTTTCCCGAGTTCCGGTTCATCCCGTTCCTCATCCTGCGATTCCTGGCGTTGGCCGTGCTGGCCATGATGGTCGCTCGGCTGGAGATCGCCGCGTTGGGCTGGATAGACTTCACCGTGTTTGGGATCGTGATGCTGGTCGATTTCCAGCACTGGTTATACGAGTACGGGCACACTCTGTCGCCCAGCGCGCCCATCTCGATGGATCCATTCACGCCCAGGTTCCTCGGAACCACACAGGTCGCGAACTTCGCGGTCGCCAGTTGGCCAGCCGCCGGTGCGATCATGATGTTCGTCGCCGGCGCCTTGGGCCCGCTTTCTTTGGTCCTCGAGTACCGCCAACGGCGTAAGGCCGACTGATGTTCTGGGCGGTCCTTCTCTCACTGACGCAGACGCTACAGGTCGGCGGCGTGGGCTCCTTCAACACGATCGAAGCTGCCCTCGCCGCAGCGCGCCCCGGCGACACGATTCGAGTGGCCGCCGGGACGTACCGGGAGAAACTGGTGGTCGAAGTGCCTGTGGCTTTGCTGGGGGAGGGCCGCCCGATCATCGACGGTGAGGGCATCGGCACCGTCATCGAGCTTCGCGCGCCGGGCGCGTCGGTCTCCGGCTTCCGCATCCGCGGGTCGGGCCGGATCCTCGACCAGGAGAACGCCGGCATCCTGGTGCTGGCGGACTCGTGCGAGATCCTCGACAACGAGCTTAGCGACGTGCTCTTCGGCATCTACCTGAAGGAGAGCCACGGCACCCGTGTGGCCGGTAACCAGGTGGAAGGCAAGGACCGGCCGCTGGGCATGCGCGGCGATGGCATCCGTTTATGGTCGAGCAACGACGCGTTGGTGGAGCGCAACGTGGTGCGCCGCACCCGGGACGTGGTGATCTACTTCAGCCACGGGCTGGTTTTCCGTGAGAACCGGGTGACCGATGGGCGGTACGGTCTTCACTACATGTACAGCAGCAACAATGTGTTCGAGCGCAACGAGTTTGCGCGCAACGACGTTGCGTCGTTCATCATGTACTCGTCGGACATCGTTTTGCGCGACAACGTCTTCGCCCAGGCCAGCGGACGCAGCGGTTTCGGCATCGGGCTGAAAGACTCGGACCGTATCGAGATGACCGGCAACCTCATCGTCCAGAACCAGGTGGGACTCTACTTCGATAACTCGCCCAGCTCACTTACGGCCGAGAACCAGGTGCGCGACAACATCGTGGCGTTCAACGACGTCGGCGTCGGACTGCTGCCGTCGGTGCGCGACAACAATTTCGACGGCAATACGTTCATCGGGAACGTTCGTGATGTCTCGGTGTCCGGCGGCGGCAGCGCGCTGGCCAACCGGTGGGCGGGTAATCACTGGGATGGTGCGGCGGCCTGGGATGCTGACGGAGACGGCGCCCTCGACCTGCCGTACCGAATCGACCGCCTTTCTGACGATCTGTTTGCGCGATATCCCGATCTGCGGCTCTACGAGCTCAGTCCGGCGGCGTTGGCGCTGGACGCCCTGGGTCGGTTCTTCCCGCTGCTGGAGCCCAAACCGATCGTCGTCGACTCGACGCCGGCGCCGCAGGCTGGCAGTATGGAGCCGGGCGCGGTGGGACCCATGGAAGACGGCGCGAGTCAGAGCTCGGGCCGCTCACCGCTGGCTGCCGTGCTCTGGCTGGGGCTGGCCGGGATCTCGTTGTGGGGGGCGCGCAAGTGGCCACTATGATCGAGGCCCGCGGCCTCAGCAAGCGATTCGGGCCACAGCGGGTCCTCAACGGCCTCGACTTCGATGTCGAGCGTGGCCAGCGTCTCGCCCTGCTGGGCCTGAACGGGGCGGGGAAGACCACGCTGCTGCGATGCGTGATGGGCGTGCTCACTTTCGAGGGCTCGATCCGGGTCGATGGCGCTGACGTGGAATCGGCGGGCAAGTCGGTCAGGGGACGGATCGGCTACGTACCGCAGCGGCCGCCGCTGTTTCACATGACGCTGGGCACCATGGTCGAGTTCTTTTCGGCGCTCCGCGGAGTGCCGGCGGCGAAGATCGCCGAGGGTCTGGACGCGTTCGGGCTGCCGCTCTCGGAGACGGGTGAGGCGGAGCTGCGAGAGCTTTCCGGCGGCATGATGCAGAAGGCACTGCTGGCCGTGGCGCTGGCTTCGGATCCGCAGGTCCTGCTGATGGACGAACCGACGGCCAACCTGGACCCGCGGGCACGGGGCGAGTTCATGCGCGTGCTACGGCAGGTCGGTCCGGAGACGACGCTGCTGCTCGCGTCGCACCGGTTGGACGAAGTGGAATTGGTGGCGGACCGCGTGTGGATACTCCACGAAGGACGGATCGTCTTCGATGGTACGCTCGGCGACCTACGAGCGCGGGCCGGCGCCGATGCCTGGTTGTGGGTACGAACACTGGGCGAACGGCGCGACGACGCGCGCGAGTGTTTCCTACGTCTCGCCAGACCGGAGTCGGTGACGGCTAACGGCACGCACGTGGCCATTCAATCGCCGGCGGCGGGCCGAGCCGAAGCGCTGTGGCAGTTGCGGCAGGCGGAAGTGCCCATCGAGGACTTCTGGGTCGTCGAGCCGTCGCTGGAAGAGATCGTCGAGAGCTTCTTCAACACGGATGCGTCATGAGCCGGGCGATGGTGATCCGCACGCTCGTCCGCCGCGAGCTTGGTGAGTCGCTGAGGTCCCGCTGGTTCATCACTTACTCGGGAGTGTTCCTGCTCGGCGCACTGGCCCTGACATTCTTCGGGCTCAGCGGCTCGGAGATCTACGGCTATCGAGGATTCGCCAAGGTGATGGCCGGGCTCGTGCACCTGGCGTTGCTCTTCGTCCCGCTAATGGCCCTGTTCCCGGCGACCGCCGCCGTAGCCGGCGAGCGCGAGGTGGGGAGCCTCGAGTACTTGGTCAGCCAACCGATCTCGTTCGGCGAGCTATTCTGGGGTAAGTGGTTTGGCGTTAGCCTGGCCGTCGCGCTGTCCTTGCTCATCGGCTTTGGCTTCGCCGGCGCCGTCGCCGCGCTGAACGGCACGCCCTGGCGTCCGCTCCTGCTGCTCCTCGTCCTGACCCTGCTCTTGGCCGAGACTTTCGTGGCACTCGGTCTACTCTGTTCCGTCATCGCTAGCACCCGCACCCGCGCCACCAGCATGGGGCTCCTGGTCTGGATCGTCGCCGTCGGCTTCGGCACCCTCGCCATCATGGGCGCGACCCTGCGATGGGGACTGCCGCGTCTGGTTCTCTCGCTCTGGGCCTTCGGCAATCCGGTAGAGGCCTTTCGCCTCGGCATCATTGCTAGCCTCGATAGCGATGGCAGCCTCTTGGGACCGGTCGGCGCAGCCTGGATGGACTCCCTCGGCGCCGGCGGCGTCATCGCCGCCTGCCTCACCTCGCTCCTCCTCTGGATCCTGCTTCCCACCGCTATCGCCTGGTGGCGGTTCCGTCGCCCGCAGGCCTGGTCGGCGCTGTAGGGATCTTCAACTCCATTAAGCATTTAGGCATCTTACGATAAGTCCCGGCTTTGGGGCAGTATGCCCCCGCCTCGGGGAACGGGGGGTCGGAGCACGGGTATTCCGATGGGGTGAACTGATTGTGGCCTAGGGACTTAGGCCTGTTGTATATTGGGCAGATTTGTGGCACGAAATACGCCACAGTGGGGTGGGTTGGCTGTTAGAGGGGATTCTTGCCAAGAGGATAAGCGGATAGTGGCGACCAAAGCGCGAACGTCATCGAAGAAGAAGTCGAACGGTGGAAAGGTGAAGGGGCCGGAGGTCATCCGTGTGCCGGAGCACACGGCGGAAATCGTTTCCGACTCCGGCGAGGGCGCCCAGAGGTGCGGGCAGATCTTTGGAGCGGTCTGCGCGAAGATGGGCAACGGCGTCTGGACGGTGGAGATCATCCCGGCTGAAATCCAGCCGCCGCCGCGCAGCATAGCGGGAGGCAGCGGCAACCGCATCCGGTTCGGGACCGAGACGATCACCAACTGGGGAGACGAGACGAACCTGGTGGTGGCGTTCAACGAGAAGGTGCTGCTGGGCCGTCACCGGCTGGGAGCGCTGGCTGACGACGCGATCATCCTGATCGAGAACATGTGGAAGGAGCATCCCGATCCGGATATCCAGCAGGAGTGGAAAGACGCAATGGAGGAGTTCGCCGAGAAGGACTATCGGATCATCGAGGTCCCGATGGAGGCGGAGTGCCTGAAGGTGGTGGACGATGCGCGGCGCGGGAAGAACATGTTCGCGCTCGGCCTGCTGACCTGGATCTACGATCGTGACAAGGACCTGATTGCCGGTCAGATCGCACACTCGTTTCGCAAGAAGAAGGCGGAGATCACCGAGCGGAACATTCAGCTGCTGGAAGCGGGTTACACTTGGGCGGGGGAGAACCTCGACTTCCGGGTCGAGGTGCCGACGGTGCCGTCGGACGTGCCGAAGGTGGTGATGAATGGTAACGAGGCGATCGGGATGGGCGCGATCGCTTCCGGCATGGAGCTGTGCTCGATGTACCCGATCACGCCGGCCACCTCCGCTTCGCACTACCTGAGCGAGGTCTACGACCGGTTCGGCGGTGTCGTTCACCAGGCGGAAGACGAGATCGCGGCGGTCGGCGTCGCAATCGGCGCTTCCTATGCCGGAAAGGTCGCCTACACGATCACCTCCGGACCCGGAATGTCGCTCAAGCAAGAGTTTTTGGGCCTGGCCGTGATGTTGGAGGTGCCGCTCGTCGTCGTGAACGTGCAGCGCGGTGGTCCCAGCACCGGACTACCCACCAAGGTGGAGCAGTCGGACCTGCTGGCCGCCATGTACGGCCAGCACGGCGACGCGCCCCACGTGGTGATCGCTCCATCGGCTATGGACGAGTGCTTCCACGTGATGATCACCGCACGGCGGATCGCCGAGGCTTTCCGCACCGTGGTCATCGTGCTCACCGACGCGAACCTGGCCACCGGCGTCACGCCGTTCCCGCGGCCGCAGCTCGACGCTCGCTTGCAGCAGGCGCCGATCAGTTTGACTCCGATCCCCGAGGACAAACCGCCCTACGATTGGGATCGCGAAACCGGGCTTTCGCAGCGCCGCGTGCCCGGTCAACCAGGCGGCATGTACACGGCCACCGGCCTCTCCCACAACGAGTGGAGCAAGATCGCTTACGATCCGGACAGTCACCAGCTGGGCTGCGAGATGCGCAGCCGCAAGCTGGCGGTGCTGCAGCAGACGCTGCAGCCGCCCAGGGTCCACGGTGGCGACTCGGGCGAACTGCTGGTCGTCGGCTGGGGCAGCACAAAGGGAGCGATACAAGAGGCGGTGGATCGTGCGCGGGCCGAGGGTCTCTCGGTCTCCTCCGCGCACCTCACCTTCATCTCGCCGATGCAGCCGGAGCTGAAGGAGATCTTCAGCCGTTTCGATCGCGTGATGACGGTGGAGATCAACTACAGCGATGACATCGACGCTCCGTACATCACGGAGGAGAACCGGCGGCTTTCCCAGTTGGCCTGGGTGCTGCGTGCCCACACGTTGGTCGATGTCGACTGCTGGTCACGGGTGCCAGGGCAACCGTTGCGCCCGGGGAACATCCTGAAGGCCATCAAGAAGCGACTAGAGATGGGAGTGAAGGTATGACGCACTTCGGAGGCTCACTGCTGAGCTGCGGTGTGGAGGACGATCGCCACTTCGAGATGGAGGACTACGAGGCGGCGTTGCCGCGCTGGTGTCCCGGTTGCGGCGACCACAGCATCCTGACCTCGATGCAGCGATTGCTGGAGGAGAAGCAGCTCAAGCCCGAGAACACCGTCTTCGTCTCCGGGATCGGCTGCTCGAGTCGCTTCCCCCACTACATGAAGACGTACGGCTTCCACGGCCTGCACGGGCGGGCCTTGCCCGTGGCAACCGGCATCAAGCTCGAGCGGCCGGACCTGGACGTTTTCGCCGTGATGGGTGACGGCGACTGCTGCTCCATCGGCGCCGGCCACTGGATCCACGCGATCCGCTACAACGTCGACATGGTGGCGCTGCTGCTCGACAACAACATGTACGGGCTGACCAAGGGCCAGACGTCGCCGACAACGCCGGCGCATTTCCCCAGCAACACGCAGCCCAAGGGCAGCTACCTGGAGGCGCTGAACCCATTGTCCGGCACGCTGGGCGTGACGAACGCGTCATTCGTCGCCCAGACGGTCGAGTGGGTGCCGGCGCACCTGTACGAGACGCTGAAGCAGGCGTACGAGCACAAGGGTTTCTCGTTCGTGCGCATCCTGCAGCGGTGTCCGATCTATACCTCGTCTATCTATGACGAGGCGGTGAAAACACCTGCAGCCATCGAGATGCTGGTCCACGAGGACGGCATTCAGCTGCCGGACCTGGACCAGAT
>JBDHHX010000086.1:0-11745 GCA_039589155.1 Gemmatimonadota bacterium
GTGAGGCCGTTTTGAGTAGTGGGGAAAGCAGTACTGCCCCACTTTTTTATTGCTGGGTCCTAAGGTCGGAATCGGCGCCGAGGACACGATGGTTGAGAAGCGCAGCGCGGCGGACGAGCAGTTGGAGCGTATCGCCGAGGCGGTGCTCGATCAGATGGGATTCGAGCTGGTCGAGCTGGAGCGGGCGGGACACAGGGCCCGGCCAATCCTACGCTTGCGAGTCGACCGCGCCGACGCCGAGCTGGACCGAGCCGTCACGGTCGACGAGTGCGCAAGAGTGAGCCGTGAGCTGGAGGAAGTGCTGGACGCCCGGGAAGACCTGGCGACCAGCTACATACTCGAGGTCTCCTCGCCCGGCGTAGACCGTCCACTGAGGAAGCTGCGTGATTACGAGCGCAGCATCGGCAAGGAGATAGCGGTTCGCAGCTACGAGCCGTTGGCCGGAGGCTCGAAGCGACTTGAAGGTGTCCTGCAGTCGGTCGAGCGCGAGAGTCTTCGTTTGATGCTGGCGGACGGGACGGCGGTCGATGTACCCCTGTCTGCCGTAGCGAAGGCCAACCTCGTGTTCAACTGGGACGAGTATGACTTCGGCAAGGACAGATAAGCCCACCCGACGAGTCGGGGAGAGCTGAAGAGAGATGGAGTAGAGATGGGCAACGCGGGACAGGTTCTGGAAGCATTTCGTGTGATGACGGCACACAAGTCGTTGTCGCGCGATGAGCTGCACGACTTGATCAAGGACGGCCTGCAAGCCGCACTGGCGAAGCGGTACGGTGCGAACGTGCAGGCGGAGATCACGATCGACGAGGAAAAGGGTAGCATCGTCATCGTCGTGCTAAAGGAAGTCGTGGAAGACGTCGTGGATTCGTCGCGCGAGGTGAGCGTCACAGAGGCACGATGGGACGATCCTGATTTCCAGGTCGGCGATCTGCTGGAGATCCCGGTCGACTTCGCCGATTTCGGTCGGACCGCTGTGCTGGCTGCGAAGCAGCGGATCATCCAGCGCGTCAGGGAAGGCGAGCGAAACCGCATCCGCGAAGAGTTCACCGACAAGATCGGCGAATTGCTCTCCGGCGAGGTGCAGGCAATCGAGCGCGGCAAACTGGTGGTGATGCTCAACATGCTGCGCGAGGCGGAAGCGATCATCCCGTGGCGTGAACAGAACCCGCGCGAGCGCTTCCGCCAGGGCGAACCGATCCGTGCCGTGCTCAAGAAGCTGGAGGAGACGCCGAAGGGTCCGCGTCTGATCCTCTCCCGCGCTGACCCGGGGTTCGTGGCGTCGCTGTTCAAGCTCGAGGTGCCGGAGATATACCAGGGCGTGGTGAAGATCATCGACATCGCACGCGAGGCTGGCGGCCGCACGAAGATCGCCGTGGTCTCCAACGATGATTCGATCGACCCGGTCGGAGCCTGTGTCGGCCTTAAGGGCTCACGCGTCCAGGCCGTGGTCTCCGAGATGAGCGGCGAGCGCATCGATATCGTGCCCTGGCACCCGGACCCGGAGATCTATGCCAAGCGCGCCCTGGCCCCGGCCAAGGTGGCGAAGGTCATCTCCGATCAAGAGCGCAAGGTCGTCACGGCGATCGTCGATGAAGACCAGCTGTCGCTGGCCATCGGGCGCAACGGACAAAACGTTCGGCTCGCTTCACAGTTGATCGGATGGCAGATCGATCTCTACTCCAGCCGCGAGTGGATGGAGCGGGGCGCCGAGAGTGCGCTCTTCCGCGGCGAAGAGGAGTACGAGGGTGCGGCGGACTTCCCGCTCAAGGAGCTCGACATCCCGGCCGCCGTCTTGACAGCCCTGGAGGAGGCCGAGTTCGGCACCTTCATGGACATCATCGATCTCGAGCGTGAGGAGTTCATGCGCATCCAGGGGATCGGTGCCGATGAGGCCGAGTTGCTGGTGAAGCTGATAGAAGAGCTGACCGTGGTCGAAGAGCCCACCGTGCTCTCATCCGACGTGCCGCCGGACGCGACGCCGGTAGCCAGTGGCGGACCGTTCAAAGATGACGAGGAGGAGGAGTCGGAAGAGTCGGAGGAGTCGGCAGCTGACGATGCCGATACGGAGGCCCAGGCGACGGAAGCCGGCAATGCTGACGAGGCAACGGCCGTAGCAGAAGCCGAAGCCGAAGCCGAAGCCGAAGCTCCGGCCGAGCCGGAGGCAGCGGCCGCCGCCGTGGAGAGCGCAGAAGTCGTGGAGGAGGTAGCGACCGAGAAGAGTGAGCCGGAAAGCGGCGTCTGAAGCTGAGAGCCGCCTGCTGGGCGGCATCGGGCTGGCGGCCCGGGCCGGCCGAGTGAAGGTCGGCTATGACGCCGTCAGTGATTCGGTTCGCAGGGGCGAGGCGGTTGCCGTCGTCATCGCCGGTGACGCGCCTGAACGCGTGAAGAGAAAGCTGGAACGGTTGCTTGGGGCACGGTCGACGCCCCACACCACCGTCTTGGACGGCGATCGATTGGGCCGGGCGATCGGCCGGGAACGGGCAGTCGCGCTGGCGATTACCGACGGATCGTTGGGACGTCGAGTGATCGAGTTAACGGAAGAGCTGCAAGCCTAGCGGAAAAGGGAGAGGAAGCACCCTTGGCGAAGATGCGGGTTTACGAGTTGGCGAAGGAGTTCGAAATCACGAGCGAGGCTCTCATTCACCTCCTCCGTGAGATGGACATCCCGGTCCGCAGCCACATGTCCTCTTTGGATGATGGGCAGGTCGCACGCGTGCGTACCCGGTTGGAGCGTGACAAGCGCCGCCCTGACAAGGAGGCCAAAGGCGATGCCGGTGGCCGTCGTCGGCGTCGCCGGCGCGTTGTGGAAAAGACCGAAGAGGCCGCCGTCGACGTGGCCGAGCCCGAAGAGGACATTGAAGAGGCGCCCGCCGAGCTCGAGGAGCCAGAAACGGCCGTCGAGGTCGACGCTCCCGAAGAGGTCGCCGAGCCACTCGCTCCCGCCGCCCGCGCCAAGCCCAAGGTCGCGCAGCAACCACCGGCTCTCTTTGAAGACGAGGAAGAAGAAGAGGAGCTGCCGGCAGCTGCGGCGCTGTTCGTGGACGAGCCGGAGGAGGCCCCCATCGTCGCCGAGGCGCCGCCGCCGCCTACTCCCGTTCTGCGGCGGCCGCTCGCGCCGGAGAAGCCGGAGAAGCCCGAGAAGCCGGCCAAGGCGGCTAAGGCGGCCAAGCCGGCCAAGGCGGCCGAGCCGGCCGAACCGTCTGAGCCGGCCGAACAGGCCGAACAGGCGGCCGCTGGAGTCGTGCGAATCCAGGCCGAGGGCTACACACTCGATGGTCGTCGTCGCCGCCGCGGCCGCAAGAAGAAGCGCGCGCGCGTCGACCAGGAGGCGGTGCAGGACAACATCAAGCGTACGCTCGCCAAGATGGAGGGAACGACTCCAACGCGGCGACGGCGGCGCGACAGCTCGGATCGGCTGGAGCGCGAGGCGGCCGAGGCCGAGCGTATTGCGGAGGAGGAGGCCACCACCGTTCGTGTGCCCGAATTCCTCACCGTGGCGGAATTGGCTGACCTCATGGGCGTTTCGCCGAACGAGATCATCACCTCGGCGTTTAAGAACCTGCAGATGATGGTCACGATCAATCAGCGTCTCGACTTCGACCAGATCGAACTCATCACCGGCGAACTCGGCTATAAAGCGGTGGCCGAAGACGAGTACGATTCAGACGTCATCGCCGACGTCCAGAGAGCCGATCCCGAACGGCTCGAGTCGCGACCGCCCGTAGTCACGGTCATGGGCCACGTCGACCATGGTAAGACGTCGCTGCTCGACTACATTCGCAAAACCAACGTGATCGCCGGCGAAGCCGGCAGCATCACTCAGCACGTCGGCGCCTACCACGTCGACGTCGACGACGATCGTAGCATCACCTTCCTCGATACACCCGGTCACGCGGCGTTCACCGCCATGCGTGCCCGCGGCGCCGATGTCACTGATATCGTCATTCTCGTCGTCGCCGCCGATGACGGCGTCATGCCTCAGACCAAGGAGGCGATAAGCCACGCTAAGAACGCTGGCAAGCCGATCATCGTTGCAGTCAACAAGATCGACCTGCCGTCAGCGAACGCGGTGAAGGTCAAGCAGGAATTGCTCGAGCACGAGGTCGTCATCGAGGAGTTCGGCGGAGAGGTGCTCGCCGCCGATATCTCCGCCAAAGGCGGCGACGGCGTCAACGAGCTGCTGGAGAAGGTCCTTTTGCAGGCGGAGGTGCTCGAACTGAAAGCCGATCCCAGCCTCGCCGCTCGCGGTACCGTGATCGAGGCCGAGCTCGACAAGGGAATGGGTCCCGTGGCCACACTGCTCGTTACCGAAGGGACGCTCAACATCGGTGACGGCTTCGTCTGCGGCGTCCACGCTGGCCGCGTCCGAGCACTGCTCGACGAGCGCGGAAACAACGTAGATGCTGGCAGCCCCGGTTTGCCGGTCCGCATCCTCGGTTTCGAGGGTGTGCCGCAGGCGGGCGACAACCTACTCGTCCTCGACTACGAGCGCGCCCGGGAGATTACCGGCAAGCGACAGCAGATCGAGCGTGAGAAGGAGATCCGGCGCAAGAGTCAGGTCGGGCGGCTCGAAGACATCTTCGCCGCCGTGCAAGCCGGTGAGAAAAGCCGGCTGGCTCTCATCATCAAAGGTGACACCGACGGTTCCGTGCAGGCGATGGGCGACGAGCTCGAGCGGCTGTCCACCGACGAGGTCCAGGTTCAGGTCATCCATCGTAGCGTGGGTGCCGTCAACGAGGCCGACGTCCTGCTGGCGACGACGTCCGGCGCCATCATTATCGGCTTCCACGTCCGCCCCGACCGTAGGGCCCGTGAGGTAGCGGAGCGCGAGGGAGTGGACATTCGATCGTACCGGGTGATCTACGAGGCGGCCGAAGAGGTACGAGCCGCCCTCGAGGGGATGCTGGCGCCGGAGGAGAGGGAAGTCCTCCTCGGTTCGGCCGAGGTCAGGGAGCTGTTCCAGGTGCCCAAGGTCGGCAACGTGGCGGGTTGCTACGTATCGGAAGGCGCGTTCGATCGCAACTCGCGCATCCGCGTGTTGCGCGAGCACATCGTGATCTACGAGGGTAAGCTCGATAGCCTGCGGCGCTTCAAGGAAGACGTCAAGGAAGTCAAAGCCGGCTACGAGTGCGGCATGCACATCGAGAAGTTCAACGACGTGAAGGTCGGCGACATCCTCGAGGCGTTCCGGGTCGACGAAGTCGCCCGAACGCTTGACGGAGGAGTGGGCGCGCAGGTCGAATAGGGTTCAGTCCATCAATCGTGGTCGTTAGCGTCATAGTCTGGGAACTGCACCTCGAGGGCTGTTCCTCCTTGAAGGGGAAGCGCTCGATTCTGCGCAGTCTGAAAGACCGGCTCCGCAATCGCCACAACGTCTCCGTGGCTGAGACCGCCCACCAGGACATCTGGCAGCGGGCCGAATTGTGCGCCGCCGTCGTGTCATCGGATCGCAATCTCGCGCAGCAGGTGATCGGCCGACTCGACGAGATGGTCGCCTCCGAACCGCGGGTACGAATCATCGACACAACGACGATCAACTACTGATCGCGGGCTGTCTCAAATGCTAGGCATCGGTTCCAACCACCACCGTCTTCTCGTAGAACGATGAGTAAGGAATACGCGCGCAAGCAGAGACTCGCGAAGCTTCTCAAAGAGGAGATCGCGCGCCTGCTACAGCGCGAAGTGAAGGACGTGCGGGTCGGGACCGTGCTGATCAGCGACGTCGATGTAACGCGCGACATGAAGTATGCCACCGTCTACGTGCAGGTGCCGGGCGACGAGGACCGCAAGAAGCAGGCGCTCGAGGGCCTCGCCAGCGCTGCCGGCTTCATGCGATCGCGGTTGGGTCGTGAGCTCAGGGTCCGACGCGCGCCCGAGCTCCGGTTCGAGGTCGATCGCACCCAGGAACGAGCCATGCGGATCCACGAGTTGCTCTCTGAAGTTGATGACCTCGAGGATGGCGAGTTGAACGGGGAAGAGGCGTGAGCGCTGTCGGGCTGCTTCTGGTCGACAAGCCGGAGGGACCGACGTCACACGACGTCATCGGGCAGGTGCGGCGGGCCCTGGACGTCAGGCGTGTCGGTCACACAGGGACGCTCGACCCGTTCGCCAGCGGCTTGCTGGTGCTCTGTATCGGCTGGGCGACCCGCCTCGCCGAGTACCTGGTCGGTCGACCGAAAGCGTATCGGGCGGTGGCGCGCCTGGGTGAGCGCACCGACACCGATGACCGGACCGGGTCGGTGATTGACAGCAGTACGGGGTGGCGGGCGGTGAGCGAGGACGACGTGCGCCGTGCCCTCGGAACACAAGTCGGTGAGATCGAACAAACGCCGCCGGCCTATTCGGCCAAGAAGGTAGATGGGCGGCGCGCCTACGCGATGGCGCGAGGCGGCGAGAGCCCGAAGCTGCAGCCGCAGTCGGTGACGATTAGCCGACTGGAGTTGTGCGAGTTCGCGGCGCCCGATGCGACGTTCGATATCGAATGCTCCAGCGGCACATATGTCCGGGCTGTGGCCCGGGACCTCGGAACCGCCCTCGGCGTCGGTGGCCACCTCGCCGCGCTCCGCCGCACGGCGGTTGGGGAGTTCAGCGTCGATCGCGCGTTGCGCGTGGGCGCGGACACGTCCGGGCCGGAGATCGAGAGTCGGTTGCTGCCGGCGTCGGCGGCGGTGCAGCACTTGCCGCGTGCTGATCTGTGCCGCGCCGACTGTGAAGCGATGTGCCACGGCCGCGCGGTCGAATGGACGAGCGAAGCGGCCGGTCCAGTAGCGGTATTCGGCGGGCAAGAGCTGATCGCCATCGCCGAGAATCGGCAGGGACGGCTCTGGCCACGCAAAGTATTCGGTGCGGCAGCGTGATGTCATGACCGATCTGCATGGGCTCCCGCCCCAGGCCGCGGGCGCAGCGATCACGGTGGGCACATTCGATGGCGTACACCGTGGTCACTGGTCTGTTCTGCAGCGGCTTCAGGAGGTCGCGGAGTCGGACGGGCTGCTCAGCGTGCTCGTCACCTTCGACCCGCACCCGCTGAAGATCGTGCGACCCGAGGCGGCGCCGCGGCTCTTGACCACGGCGAACGAGAAGAAAGAGATCCTGACGCTTTCTGGACTCGACTACGCCGTCTTCCTCAACTTCACACGCTCGCTTTCCCTTTACATGCCCGAAGAGTTCGTCCGCGATGTCCTCATCGCTCGCTTCGGTCTTCGCAAGCTGGTGGTCGGCTACGACCACGGCTTCGGTCGCGACCGCCGCGGCGATGCCGAGCTGATGCAGGAGATCGGGGCTCGCCATGGCTTCGAGGTGGAGGTCATGGAGCCGGTTCGGATGAACGACGAGACCATCTCGTCCAGCCGGATCCGCCGCGCTCTCGAGGCAGGACAGGTAGAGAAGGCCGCCAGCGGATTGGGCCGGCCCTATTCGCTCACCGGCCTGGTTGTCCATGGCGAGGGGCGCGGCCGCACTTTGGGCTTTGCCACGGCGAACGTCGCAGTCCACCAGACGGACAAGCTCTTGCCTCTCGAGGGGATCTACGCCGTACGAGCGGCGACTCGGTCCCACCTCGGCCCGGGCCTGCTCCATCTGGGTCCGCGGCCGACTTTCCGCGGTTCGCCCCCGTCCATCGAGCTACACCTCCTCGATTTCGAGGGCGAACTGTACGGCGAGCCGGTTCGGGTCGAGTTCCTGACTCGCCTCCGCGACGTGGTGCCCTTCGGCTCCGCGGCTGAGCTGGTGGAGCAGATGCGCCGCGACCGGGAGGCCGCTGTCCGCTTCTTCGAGAGGCCCGAATAGCGCCTTTACAGCAGGGCCAGCTCGGAATAAGTTTCTCAGTCTATCTTGAGACGGTAAAATGGACTACAGGGCCACGGTGGGTGGCCCAGCGGGAGTGTACTGGTTAGCATGGTTATGAAGTCAGAGGAGCGCGAGTCGCTCATCCAGAAGTTCCAGAAGCACCCCTCCGACAGAGGATCCACGGCCGTGCAGGTCGCCCTGCTCACCCGGCGGATCTCCGATCTGACGGAGCACCTGCGTCAGCACCCCAAGGACCACCACAGCCGGCAGGGTCTCTTGAAGTGGGTGGGTAGGCGGCGGCGTTTGCTGCGTTACCTGAACCGTGAGAACTCGGAAGTATACCGGCAACTCACCGCGGAACTTGGCTTGCGTGGATAGGATATTCAGCCCCCGACCAGCGTCGGGGGTCTTTCCATGCATCTGATCCCTACACCTTTAGAAGTTGGCAAGCGGAGACAATGGCAACGTTAGTGGAACGTGAATTCGCCGGACGTACCCTTATCATGGAGTCCGGCCGCATGGCGCGTCAGGCAGACGGCGCCGTCCTCGTCCAGTTTGGTGGGACCGCCGTCCTCGTCGCAGTCATCGCAGACGACAAGCAGACAAGGCTTCCCTTCTTTCCCTTGACGGTGGAGTACCGCGAGAAGAGCTACGCCGCGGGCAAGATCCCGGGCGGCTTCTTCAAGCGCGAAGGCCGGCCGGGCGAGAAGGAGATTCTGGCCGGCCGTCAGATCGACCGCTCGATTCGGCCCCTCTTCCCGAAGGGCTTCATGAACGAGGTCCAGGTCATCATCTACATCCTGTCGGCCGACCAGGAGAACGACGCCGACGTACTTGGCATGCTCGGCACTTCGGCGGCGCTGAACATGTCCAAGATCCCATTCCCCTATCCCATAGCTGGCGTGCGTGTCGGCCGGCTGGACGGCGAGTGGGTGCTCAACCCGACCTTCCAGCAACTCGAGTTCTCCGACGTCGACCTCGTCGTCGCCGGCTCACAGGACTCGATCATGATGGTCGAGGGCGGCGCTCTCGAACTCTCAGAGGAAGACCTGGTCGCCGCTCTCGAGTTCGCGCACGCCGGCATTCGCGAGTTGATCGCCATTCAGAAAGAGCTGGTCGATCCGCTGTCCCAGCCCAAGATGGAGTGGGACCCACTGGCCACCGATGAGCGGATATCCGCTCGCGTCGGCGAGTTGACGTCCGCACGTATCACCGAGGCGCTCAACCTTCCCAACAAGGACGAACGGCAGCAGGCTCTTTCTGCCGTACGCCAGGACATCGTCTTGCAGGTCGTCGGCGA
Organism: Gemmatimonadota bacterium; assembly: GCA_039589155.1. GTDB lineage: Bacteria > Gemmatimonadota > Gemmatimonadetes > Palauibacterales > KS3-K002 > Kutchimonas. The sequence goes on from JBDHHX010000086.1 coordinate 9,089, forward strand.
GTTCGAGGAGGAGATCGAGGACTGCAAGGGCCACGTCCACAGGGCGATCGACCAGATCGAGTACCACACCCTGCGCGGTCAAATCCTCGACAAGGCCGAGCGGGTCGACGGGCGGGCTCCCGACGAGGTCCGGCAGATCAGCAGCGAGGTCGGCTTGTTGCCTCGCACGCACGGCTCGTCTCTCTTCACCCGTGGCAGCACCCAGGCGCTGGTGGTCATCACGCTGGGGACCAGCCGTGATGAGCAGCGAATCGACACGATCGATGTCCAGCAGGAGACGTCGAAGTCCTTCATGCTTCACTACAACTTCCCGGCCTTTTCGGTAGGTGAGGTGAGGCCGTTCCGTGGAGTGTCGCGCCGCGAGGTAGGACACGGTGCCCTGGCGGAGCGCGCGCTGCAGCCGCTGCTTCCGGCTTACGAAGAGTTTCCGTATACGATCCGCATCGTAAGCGATATCCTGGAGTCGAACGGGTCTTCGTCGATGGCCACAGTCTGCGGCAGCTCGCTTGCGCTCATGGATGCCGGCGTACCGATACGTGAAGCGTGTGCGGGCGTCGCCATGGGCCTCGTCAAGGAGGGTGACAAGACCGAGATCCTTACCGATATCTTGGGGATCGAGGATCACCTTGGCGACATGGACTTCAAGGTCGCCGGCACCCGCAAGGGTATCACGTCGGTCCAGATGGATATCAAGATCGACGGACTCTCAACCGAGCTGATGAACGAGGCTCTGTCGCGTGCCCGCGATGCGCGGATACACATCCTGGACATCATGGCCAGTGCGCTGGCGGAACCACGTTCCGACCTGTCGGCCACGGCGCCGCGGATCATCACGATCCAGGTCAAGCCCGATAAGATCGGTGAGGTCATTGGCCCCAAGGGCAAGACGATCCGGGGCATCGAGGAGCAGACCGGCGCAGAGGTCAATATCGAGGACAGCGGCTTGATCACCATCTCGTCGGTCAGCGGCGAGGCGGGTGAGCGGGCGCGCGAGATCGTTGAGGCGATCGTGCAGGAGCCAGAGATTGGCAAGATCTACGAGGGCGTGGTGAAGAACACCACCACGTTCGGCGCGTTTGTCGAGATTCTTCCCGGAACCGAAGCGCTCTGCCATATCTCGGAGCTCGAAGAGGGCCGGGTCGAGAAGACGGAAGACGTCGTCAAGACCGGCGACACGGTTCGGGTGAAACTGATCTCGATCGATGAGCGGGGACGCATGCGTCTTTCGCGTCGCGCCGCGATGGAAGCCGAAAACGAGGCGAGCTCTGCTTCGTGATCCGGTATCCGCGGGATAGCGCAGGCCTGCCTCGTGAGAGCGAGGCGGGCCTTTGCTTTTAGGCTTGGCGCTAGTCTCACCTCATGGCTAATCAGACCACTCAGCTAGACGACCAGGTCTTCTCCACCCAGCTCGAGGGTGGTACCCTCGTCCTCTCCGAGCACATCTCCAGCGTGCGGTCCGCCGCCGTCGGGATCTGGGTCCCGTGGGGCGCCAGCCATGACGGCCCGGCCAGGATGGGCGCCTCACACTTGTTGGAGCACATGATCTTCAAGGGCACTGAGAGCCGTTCGGCTCGGGAGATCGCCCTCGAGATCGAAGGGATCGGCGGCTCGCTCGATGCCTATACGACGCGGGAGCACACGGCGACCCATGCCCGCGTGCTCGACGAGGATCTGTCCACCGCCGTCGACGTCCTCAGCGATCTGGTCTTTCGCCCATTACTCAGGGAGAGCGACCTCGAGACCGAGCGTGAGGTGATCCTGGAGGAGATCGCCGGTGTCGAGGATACTCCAGAAGAGCAAGTCTTCGATATCCATGCCGCAACCCTCTGGGGTGGCCACTCCTATGGCCATCCTGTCTTGGGAACAGCTGAGACCGTTCGGGCGATATCGCGACATGACCTGCATGCCCTTTGGCAGACCGCCTACCAGCCGGGCGTCTGTATTATTGCTGGCGCGGGCAACTTGAGCCACGAGGCACTGCTCGAGCTCGTGGCACGGAATTTCCCTACTGAGGACGGACGAACGGAAGCACCAGAGGTCTCCCAGCCGACTCCGGTCGAGCCGGACGAGCTCGGGGTGGGGCGCGATTCTGCACAGGTCCACATTTGCCTGGGCGGTCCCACGTTTCCGCGCGGCGACGAGCGTCGCTACGCGGCAATCCTGATCTCAACCGCGTTGGGCGGCGGCATGAGTAGTCGGCTGTTCCAACGCGTCCGCGAGGAGTTGGGCCTGGCCTACACCGTCTACTCGTTCCAGTCGTTCTACGCGCGGGCCGGTATGTCGGGTGTCTACATGGCCACGAGGCCAGAGACGGCGCAGCAGGCTGTGGACGAAGTGCGGGTCGAGCTTGCGCGGCTGGCCGAGCGCGGACTGAGCGAGGAGGAGCTGCGTGGGGTCAAGAGCCAGACGAAAGGGCAGGTGGCGCTTTCTCTGGAGTCGACCTCGGCGCGCTTGCAGCGACTCGCCGGGGTTGCGCTCTACGAGGAGCCCTACCGGAAGCTCGACGAGATCTGCGCTCGAATCGACGCGGTCACCGAGGACGAGGTGGCCGAGATTTGCCGGGCATACTATGCTCCAGAGCAGCAGACGATGGTACGTCTGGGTCCCGGGCAGGGACCACAGAACAAATAGAGTCCTCCCGTGCGGTTCGAGCGGTT
>JBDHHX010000087.1:0-11668 GCA_039589155.1 Gemmatimonadota bacterium
AAAATCAGCCGCCGACGCGTTAAACCTGGCTAAATAATCTACGCTACCGGTAGGGGCTAGAGCAAGCTCGCCGGGTCGCGGTCGATCTCCACGCGCAGGGCGCTACCGGGTGGCTCGAAGCGCGAACCGAAGTAGCGCAGGACCGTGCCCAGCGCCTCGGGATCGCGGGCCTTGAGGAGCAGGTGCCAGCGCCAGCGGTTGCGGATCCGATCGATGGGGCAGGGCGCCGGCCCGACGAGGTCGATGCTCGTGATCTCGCGGGCGCTGAACAGGCCCTCCAGCCAGGCGAGGGCTCCCTCGGCGCCTTCCTGGACGCGGGCTTCGTCCAGCCCTGAGACGAGCAGGTTCGCCAGCCGCGTGTGAGGCGGGTATCCGGGACCGGCCCGCTCTTCCAGCTCGCACTCGGCGAAGCCGTTGTAGTCGTGGTCGAGGGCGAAGCGGACGGCGTAATGGTTCGGCAGCGCGGTCTGGATGATGACGTCGCCGCCGGCGGGACCGCGACCGGCACGGCCGGCGACCTGGGTGAGCAGCTGGAAGGTGCGCTCGCTGGCGCGGAAATCGGGGAGCCCGAGTCCCACGTCGGCGTTGATCACGCCGACGAGGGTTACGTTGGGGAAATCCAGTCCCTTGGCGATCATCTGGGTGCCGAGCAGGATATCGACTTCCCCGCGCTCCACCCGGCCCAGAATCTCGTGGTGTGACCACTTTCCGCTGGTCGTGTCCACGTCCATCCGCGCCAGGCGCGCCTTGGGAAACGTCTCGCCCAGCACCAGCTCGACCTGCTCCGTTCCGAGGCCGCGGTGACTGAGGCTCACCGACCCGCACTCCGTGCAGGCCTCCGGGACCGGCTCCTGGTGGTTGCAGTGGTGGCAGACGAGCCGGGGCGGTCGACGGTGCTCGGTGAGCGAGACGTTGCACTGGCCGCAGGCACGCACCACGCCGCAATCGCGACACTGGACGAAGGTCGAGTAACCGCGCCGGTTGAGCAGCAAGATCGCCTGCTGTTCCCTGGCCAAGCGTTGGGTCAGTGCCTCCCGCAGGGCGGCGGACAGCACCAGCGGTCCATACGGACGGCCGTTGCCTTCCTGGCTCAGGGTCTTCCGTTCCTCCCGTAGATCGACGACCTGGACGGCCGGGAGCGGGCGAGCGCCGATCCGCTGCGGCAGCTCGAGAAGCTCCCAGCTCCCGGCCCCGATGTTGGCCCAGCTTTCCAGCGAGGGGGTGGCGGACCCGAGCAAGCAAATGGCGCCGGCGCGGCGACAGCGGACGGCCGCGACGTCGCGGGCGTGGTAACGCGGGGAAGGGTCGTTCTGCTTGTAGGAGCCCTCGTGCTCTTCGTCGATGATGATGGCGCCCAGATCGCGGACCGGCGCGAAGACGGCCGAGCGCGCGCCGATGACGATGCGCTTCTCACCGCGGCGCAGGGCCTTCCATGCGGCGTAGCGCTCGCCATCGCTCAAAGCCGAATGCAGGAGTGCGACGTCGTCCCCGAACGCGGCACGGAAACGGCTGAGCGTCTGGGGCGTTAGCGAAATCTCGGGGACCAGAAGGATGGCGCCGCGGCCGCGCCGATCCACCAGCTCGCGCAGCAGTTCGATGTAGACCAGCGTCTTCCCCGACCCGGTCACGCCCTTGAGGACGAAGACCGGAGCTGGCCGCTGCTCAGCCGCTTCGATCAGCCGGCGGAGTGCTCTGGCCTGGTCCTCTGTGGGTGTGTGGCAGGGCTCATCGGAGATGGCTAGGGACTCGAACAGAACGTCGCGGGCCTCCTCGCGGATCTCGGCCACTCCCTTCTCCGCCAGGCCGTGGACCACCGAGCGACTGATGCCAAGCCTCTCGGCCAGGTGTGCGACCTCGGCCTGACCGCCGACGCTCTCCAGATACTCGAACAATTCACGTTGGCGACGCGCGCGTCCGAACAGGTCATCGCGTTCCTTGAGGCTGGGCAGCTCTTCGGTCAAGTGCACGACCTGGCGCCGCCGCTCGGGCGGCGTGATGTCGGGCGCGCCCCCCTCGGGCGACTCGGCGGTCAGCGACGCCGGCAACGCGGCGCGAATGACCAGCCCGATGGGAGCGGCGTAGTAGCGGGCGACCCAACGGCAGAGATCGAGGAGCCCTTCGTCCAGCACAGGCTCGGCGTCGGGGACGTCGAGGATCGACCTGACGCGACCGGGCAGCTGCTTCGGCTCGGCGACGATCTCATCGATCCAGCCGATGACCTTTCGCCGGCGGAACGGAACGACGACTCTGCGGCCCGGCTCGACGGATCCGACCAGGCTTTCAGGTATCCTGTAAAGGAAGGTTTGATGAAGCGGCCGAGGGACGGCAACGCGTGCGAACGAGCTCACGGCAGCGGATCGAGGATCTCGTGGATGGACTGCACGGCGTCGCGCAGCACGGCGGAAGCCGCGCCGGTCATCCCGGCGTCGTTCATCGCTGCCAGGAAGAGCTGCAAATTGGCGACGCGCTCTGACGTCGAGTCGACCAGTGCTTCCGCCAGCGAGTCGAGCCGCCGACAGTCGTTGGCTTCAATCCAGCCGATCTCGCAGGCCCGCTCCACCAGGCGCTCCAATCGTTCGGCGAGCTTGCGCGGGTCGATCGTATCGACCCGTTCCGGCGCGATCGTCCAGCCCGAGAGGCTGTTGTCCAGGAAGCGGTCGTCGGACTCGCATCCGCGAGGCAGGCCCAACGCCGCCTGGATACGGTACTCGACGATACCGGGACGCGTCTCCGGGTCGGCGGAGATGATGAATCCGCGTTTCACCGTTCCCGGTGCGACATCATCGTCCGCCGGTCCGAGGCTGTTGGTCCAGCGCAGCCACGCCTCGCGCTTGATCACGTCCATGCCCCAGCCCTGCGGTGCGCCGCTCCTGTCCGTTGACCGGCCAGCTTCGATGGCCATGCCGCCGGCCGCCGCCTCGCTGCCTTCGGCGACGCTGATGCCGTAGCGGTAGACGTAAGGATCTTCAGCGCCGCCCCAGCGCCCGAACAACGTGGCATCGACACCGTCGCCGCCCCGGCTGCCGCGCCGGCAACCCGGCAGCTCGAAGTCGAATCTGTCGTCGTCGGTGGGTCCATGTATCCAGAGCCGACCCGGCACGGCGGGATCGTCGCTGGTGCCCAACGAAGAAGCGGGGAAATCGAAGGGCACCACGATCCGGAACTCGGCCGCCAGTTCTCTATCCCGAAGATCGAAGATCACGCCGCCGCCAAGGGCGACGGCCGTCTCCGCGTAGCGCGTCACGTTTCTGAGCGGCCGCCGCTCGATGTCGATGAGAACCAGCATGCGCCCGTTCAGCGCCAGTCGCGGCTGCACCATCCCGTAGCCCTCGAGATCCAACGGCGGCCCAATTTCGCCCGAGCGCACGTCCACCAATTGGTAGCGGTCGTGCCCAACATCGATCCTGTACAACAGCACGTCGCCCCAGGCGTCGGAGACCACAGCCTGCACCTGGTCGAACCAGCGCTGATAGTCGAACGTCGCCGCGACCATGTCGCGCTGCGTGTCCACCAGGACCGGGCGGCCGCCCGGGTCGACCGTCCACGCGTACGGGCTACGGGCTACGAAACCGGCGGCCCGTTCATCGGGCAAGAACTGACCCGTGCGACCCAGCCAGCGCAAAGTCTCGCCGTCATAGATGTTGGTCTCCGCCAGATAGCCCGGGCCGATCCATTGCACGTAGATCTTCGAGGAACCGGGTGGCACCAGCACCTGTGCGGCGTAGGGGCTCGGCGAGCCGATGGGCGGGTCGATCGTACGCGACTCGCGGCGGATCAGATCCACCTCGATGAGGCGCAGCGCGCCGCCTGCATCGATGGCCGTGAAATAGACCCTGCCGCGTTCCGGGAGCTCGGTGATCTGGCCGGTGAGGGCGCGGATGGGGACGGCGACCGGTATCACGTCGAGCGGCGGCGGCATCGCCAGTGAGCCGGGCGCTACACGCTCCACGCGCACGCCGTAGTAGCTGCGATCAACTCTGAGCGGAGGTTCGATCTTGTAGTACTGACCGATAGCCTGGTCGGTGCCGAACTGGGCGCGGCCGGCGTTCGGCAGGACCGCTAGGAGCGCCAGCATCCAGGCGACGCCGCCGAGCCGGGCGCGGGCAGCGCTCACTTCCTGCTGACGCCGAGCCCGGGCTCGGTGCTCAGATGGATGCGGCCGCGTGCGACGCTCAGGCCGGTGAACGGGTCATCGGCCAGCAGCGCCGCACCATCCAGGTCGGCGAAGTCGGCCAGCGGCGCCAGCTGAGCCGCGGCAGCGATACCCAACGACGTCTCGATCATGCAGCCGAGCATGATGTCCAGGTTATGTGCCCTGGCGGTGTGGATCATGCGGAGCGCTTCCGCCATCCCTCCGCACTTCGCCAGCTTGATGTTGATGCCGTCGACGGCGCCGGCGAGTCGCGGGATGTCGGCGGAAGTGATGCACGACTCGTCGGCGATGATGGGTAACGGCGCGCGCTCGCGCACGAACCGCAGGCCATCGATGTCGTGAGCAGCCACCGGTTGCTCCACGAACTCGATGTCGAACTTACGCAGCGACTCGATCCGCTCTATCGCTTGCCGCGGCCGCCACGCCGTGTTCGCATCAACGCGCAGTCGCACATCAGGGGCCTCTTCGCGCACGATCGAGAGGATCTCCTCGTCGCGTTCCGTCCCGACCTTGACCTTGAGTATGGGATACTCCGCCGCTTCGCGAAGCTTCGCACGAACCACGTCCGGCTCGTCCAGCCCGATCGTGAAGCTCGTCCACGGCGAGCGGCTGGGGTCGAGTCCGAGGAGCGCATGGGCCGGCTGGCCGATCCGCTTGCCCATCAGGTCGTAGAGAGCGGCCACAATCCCGGCCCGCGCCGCCGCGTTCCCGCCCAGGTCCTCCATGCAGGCGATCTCGATCTCCTGGACGGCGAACGGGTTCGCGGCCGACTCGACGGCGCCACGATAGATCTCCAGCGCGGTGCAGACCGTCTGCGGCGTTTCGCCGTAGTACTGGACTGGGTTGGCCTCGCCCCAACCGGTGAGCCCGTCATCGTCAGTGATCCGGATCCAGACGGCGAATTCCTCGCCGTGTCCGCCGCGTGCGATGTTGAACGGATGCCGGGTCTTTAGGGTCGCAACCTCGTAATCAAGCTTCATTGCCTTAGTGGTTCTTAGTCCCAGTCCCAGTCGTAGTCGAAGATCTAGTCGTAGTCGAAGTCCTGGTCCGCTGGGGACCGACTAATACTACGACTACGACTAGGACTTGGACTAGGACCTGGACTAGGACTTGGGGTTGCGAGCGGGATGGCTTTACTCGCCGGGAATCTCGCGGGGGAAGAAGGTCATTCTCACGAAATCGTACGGCGGCCAGGGGCCCGTCAGGTCGAACTGGAACTCGGGATGGTCGGCGTCCAACTCATCGGCGAACTCGACGAAGCTGACCCAATCAGCGCGGTTGACCAGAAAGGCCGCCGAGAGAATGCGCGTCCCGGTGGGCGGTAGCGTAAAAGCGGCGCGGGAGCGGCGCCTCAGTGCGGTGTAAAAGATCGCGGCCTGATCGGCCTGCTCGCCTTCGCTGGACTCCGGGCGCCGTCCCGACGTCTGAATATGGAGCCGCATCTCGAACGCGCCGTCCAGGTAGGAGAGCGCTTCCTCCAATGCCACGTGCTGGTCCTCGAGGAACTCGATCACGTGTTCCTTGTCGCGAAACACGATTCCGAAGGGCGCCGGCACGATGGTGCAGCGGCGCATGGCCCGCTCGATCGTGCTGCTGTGCTCGCGGACGAGATCGTGCTCCCATTCGGGCAGCCGGTAGGGCACGACGTGGACGAGCGCGGCGAGCCCGCGGTGCTCGATGAGCTCGTCTTCGGAAGAGACGGCCAGCTTGGCCAGTGCGCGTTCGTGGCCGCGCACTCCGACGAGGCCGCGCAGCATGAAGCCTTGGGTCTCGGTCTCGGCCGGCTCGTTGGTGTCGTCCGAGGCGCCGGTCGTTAGAGGTTGCTCGATCTCTCCCATTCGTCGCTCAATAGCAGGTACATTTCGTCCTGCGGTCTCGGTGTCGTCACCTCGGGCCCGTCGACGCCCATAAAGACATTGATCTCGGAACGAACGCCGAACTCGCCCTCGAAGTACACGCCCGGCTCGACGGAGAATCCGATGCCGGGAAGCAGCACGCGCTCGTCGCGAGTTTCGACGCCGTCGATGTTGGGACCCAGCCCGTGCACTTCGTTGTCTATCGAATGACCGGTCCGGTGGTTGAAGCGGTCCAGATAGCCGGCCTCTTCGATAACCGCGCGTGAGGCGGCATCCACGTCAGCTCCGCGCAGCGGCGTGGCGGGGTCGGCGAACGTCACCTTCGCGTATTCCACAGCGGCGACGCGAGCCCCACGCACCGCAGTCCAGACCTCTTGTATTTTGCCCGGGACCTCGGTCCCCATGAAGCTCATCCAGGTTTGGTCGGCGAAGACAGAGCCCGGCTCACGTGCCCAGAGGTCGATGAGAAGAACCTGACCTTCGACCACGGTGGCGGCGTTACCCGGCGTCGGCTCGTAGTGCCCGTCGGCGGCGTTCGCGCCCACGCCGACGATCGTGTCGGTCTCGATCAAGCCAGCGTCGGAGCTCATCTTGATGATCGATTCCTTGAGCTCCCATTCGCTCAGTGAGCGACCGGCCTTCACCGCGTCCGCCGCTCGCTTGTAGGCCCGGGACGCAACGTTCGCCAGGACCCTCGAGGCGCGTCGATGGCTCTCCAGCTCGGCCTCGCTCCAGCCGGCGGCGAACAGCGTCACCAGCTCGCTGGACTCTTCCAGGTTCACGCCCGCCCGCTTGATGAGGTCGAGGACGCCGGCGGGCACACGATCCAGCTGCGGGACGGCATCGGTCTCGGAGTACTCGACGGCGATGCGCAGCCCGGGGTTCAGGATCTCGGCCAGCGTCTTCTCCAACTCCTGCCAGGTGAAATAGACGCGAACGGCGCCGGTCCAGTCCGACCACGGCGGCTGCTCCAGCTTGTGGGCCACGGCCACCGGCTTGCCCTCCACGGGAATCAGCACGAAGTAGCGGCGGCTGAGAGGGTCGGGCAGTCCGAGCACCCGCGAGGCAACGGGGTTGGTGGCGTGGTAATCGTAGAGCAACCAGCCGTCCAGCTCGCGCTCACGCAGGGCCGTTTGTATCGCCTTGAGTCGCTCGGGTTCTATGTACGCTCGTTGCGCGGTGTGTGCCATCTCAGTGTTGTCCCGTTGGTGACGTCCGCTTCGTCAAATAAGTCAATCCGTCATCTTGGTGCCGGTGATCAGGGTTACCCCGATGGTGCGTTCCGGCCCCAACAAGCTCCGGACTTCGTTCTCACGCTTGACCGCGCCCTTCAGCCCGCGCCAGCCCCAACGCTGCCAGGCGCGCCGCAGGATGGAGATCTTGTCGGCCAGCGTGGAAAGTTCAGCCATTCGAGTGAATGTGCGGCCGCGAATCAGGAAGGGAAAGGCCTGATCGGACCAATCCTCGACCTGCAGGTCGTTCACGTTTGCCTCGCGGAGCGCCCGTTTCCACTCCATCAACATTAGGGGCGGCGCACCCAGGTGCTGGACCAGAATATGGCGACGCTCCTCGTCCACATGACCCGTCCATATGAGTGCGATCAGAGCGATGTGGCCGGTGGGTCGCGTCACCCGGGCCAGCTCGGCCACGGCCCGGAACGGGTCTGTCGAGCTGGCCAGGCCCAGCTCGCCGATGGTTAGATCGAAGACCTCGTCCTTGTAGGGCAAATCGTCCACCGGCGCTCGTTGGTAGTGGACCTTCCCTTCCACGCCGGCCACACGGGCGCGCTCCTCGGCGACCTCCACCGCTGCCGGGTCCGGGTCGACGCCCGCCGCGTCGACGGGATAATTCTGAGCGAAAAAGTTGGCCACCGATCCGCGGCCGCTGGGCACATCGATCAGCGAGCGGGAGTTCTCAGCCTCGGCTTCCGCCAGACCGGTGAGCTTGGCGATCCGGCGGTAGAGAACCTGGTCGCCAGGAGAAAAGCCCCGTGATCGGCTCAGCCGCAGGAGATCGACCATGGAGGGTCCACGCTCGGGGGCCTGCGGTGAGACTGGGGGCGGGGCGGCGTCGTGATCGTCGCCAGGAGGCATGGGCGGAAAACTAGAGGGCAGTAAGATAGCGGTCAATGTTGGTTGGAAAAGACAGCCGATTACGATCACGATTACGATCACGAGCGGGAGCAGGAGAGCGCGTTGCTGCTCGTGCTCGTGATTGTGATTCTAATCGTAATCGAGCCCGGCCAAGCCGCGGAGATGGGCGAGCCCGCACTCGGCGAGAAGCTCCAGGTCGTAGCCGCCCTCGAGGACCGAGACGAGCCGGTTGTCGCAATGCTCGGAGGCGATCTCGACCAGTCGCTGCGTCAGCCGGTGGTAGTCGCTGGAAGCGAGGGTGAAGCCGGAGAGCGGGTCGCCGAAGGCGGCGTCGAAGCCGGCGGAGATGAAGACGATGTCGGGACGGAACTGGGAGAGCGCGGCCTCGATCCCGGTCAAGAGCTCGGCCACGTAGCGTTCGGCGGGCAAACCGGGTGGCATCGGTAAGTTGATGTTCGCGCCCTCGCCGTCACCGTGGCCGCGGTGCTGGCGGTGTCCGGTCCCGGGGTAGTGCGGCGACTGGTGCATCGAAACGAAGAAGACGTCGGGGTCCTCGTAGAAGATGGCCTCGGTGCCGTTGCCGTGGTGGACGTCCCAGTCGACGATGAGCGCGCGCTCCATCCCCTTCTTCTGTGCGTGCCTGACGCCGATCGCCACGTTGTTGAAGAGGCAGAAGCCCATCGGCCGGTCGGCGGTGGCGTGGTGCCCGGGCGGCCGGATGGCGCAGAAGGCGTTGCGGACCGTGCCGGCGGCCACGGAATCGACGGCGCCGATGACGGAGCCGGCAGCCGCCAGGGCCGCGTCCCACGAGCCTGGCGATGCCCCGGTGTCCGGATCGAGAAAGACGATGGCGTTGGTTTCGCGAGCGCGGGCCACCGTGGCTCGCACGCGCTCGACATGGCTCTCGGGATGAACGAGGGCGAGCTCGTCCTCGGCCGCGTGCCGGCCCTCGAAGAACTTGACCCGACCATCCAGGTCGGGCAGAGCTGCGCCCACTGCCGTGAGCAGGGCATCCAGCCGGTCCGGGCACTCGGGATGACCCGGGCCGGTCAGGTGCCCGGCACAGTCGGGGTGCATGAAGACCGCCGTTGGCGGATGGGGGCTCTCAGGCACGCTTCGTCGAATCAGGGTTTTTGGGTTTGGGTTGGGCCTAACACCACAGACAGCTTAACATCGGACCAGGACTACGACTAGGAAGCGGACTATGACTATGACCGACGCTCCTGGTCCTGGTTTCAGTCCTAGTCATTGTCCCAGTCCCAGGCATGCTTCAACCGACGTCGAGGGTCGGCATCCGGGCTCGCAGGTACTGCTCGCAGTCGCGGATCGGATAGAGGAGGACGTGCCAGCGCGGGTCGGGCAAGGCCAGCGGCGCGGTCTCGGCAAGCAGCCAGCGGCTCACGTCGTCGGCCAGATCGATGCTTTCCGGGTCGACCCGGGCCTCGATGCGGGCCAATGCCCAATAGATGTCGTGGCCGGCGGCCGCCCGCAGACGAAGGTACCAGCTGTAAACCTCGCCGACTTCGGGGCGCACCGGTTTGAAGACGGAGGAGCGGCGGCCGCCGCCCATCCCGAGGACGGCGCCCATGGCGTCGGCCCCGAGGAATTGGGTCCGGTGGCTCTTCACCAGGCCGACGGCTCTCCCGGACTTGAGCAGGGCCGGCTCGATGGCCAGCCGGCCGTCGACCAGCAACCAGTCGTCGTGGGGGCCGGCATCGGCCCAGCGACGGCCAAGCCGCCGCTCCAGGATCGCCCGCTGCAGCTTGATGGCGGCACGTCCGTCCTCGGCCAGCCGAATGGGGTGCGCGGGCTCCGGCTCGCTGCCGCTGTCGACGAGGGCGGATTCCGGCAAACCGAGCTCGAGCAGACGGTCCGGGGGCAGCAGGTCATGGGAGAAAGCGAGAACTTCCTTCTCGATGGCGTCCCAGGTCTCGAAGACACGGTCGGTCCGCCGCCGGATCACGGCGGCGACGTAGCCGTGCACCAGCGGGACGGTGCCAACGTAGCCGCAGACGCGGGTGTACTCGATGCCGTCGAGGAAGAAGCCGAAACGTGACTGGACGGGGACGCCCAGGTCGTGAATGCTGAACTCGCCGCCGCTCTCGACGATCTCGGCCGCGCCCATTGCCGTGGCCTCCGGCGGCGGCTCCGGCTGTGGGCCGCCGCCGCGGACCGGTCGCCAGTCACCACCCAACGCCGGCGCCAGCTCGGCTATGCGCCGCCAGAGAGGGGCGCTCGGTTGATCCTTGCCCTCGGGGCTTCTACTTTCGCGAATCATGAGGTCGCCTGTGGACGGTCAGCGAATCGACGAGATGAATAAGCTCTCGCCTTCACTCCTACAACAGGGACGCTGGCGCAGCCGCGCCGGGTCCCTCGGCTGCGCGGCGCTCGCGCTGCTCGCCGGGTGCGATAATGTGGAGTGGGGCGGCATCGAGGTCGATGTCCGGGAGCCGGCCTACGAAAGACCGGACTCGCTCGAGGCAGCGCCCGACTCCGCGGCCCAGCCGCCGCCGCTGGAGTTGCCGGTCGGGCCTGTTCTCTTCCACGTACGCCGCATCGATGATGCGGGCAGGGCGATCCTGGAGCCGGTGGCGGAACTGGCTGGCGGCGGCCTGCGTGCGGTTGCACCGAGCAGAGCCGAGAGCAGCGCCGAGTACCTGTCGGAGTTCGTCGGCCGCTACTTCCGCCACGACCGACCCTACACGCTTTTCCGTGGCGCCGCCCGGGTCGGCACGTTTTACGTCCACGAGCCGGCGGTCTCTGGCTCGGGCCTCTGCCTGGATCTCCGTGCGGAAGGACACGTCGAGCTTCGACCTTTTGCCGACACGCTGAGCGAGTTCCTTGCCTGGCCGCCAGGCGCCCGTGCCGGGAGCGACAGTCTGGTCGCGCCACGGCTGCGTGGCGACATGCGCTCGCTGTCGCAGGTGCTGGCGCGGCGACGTGTGCAGGACGACGGACTGACGAGCGCCTTGCGGATACGGTCGCCCGCCGACCTGCGGGCCCTGGATGTGGGCGACGGCCAGTACGGGTTCGCCGCCACCTTCCTGGCCGGCGATTCGCTGGGAGCCGGGCCGCCCGCCGACTCCGCCGGCGCCGCCTTCATCGTGGCCGACTACGCTCCGGCCAGCGGCTTCTTCCCGATCTTCTTCGATGCGGGCTGGTACGGTCCCGGCCAGAAGCGCGTCCTGCGCTGGCTGGACGCGGCCGATGTGCTGGGCGATGGCCGGAACGAGTGGGTGCTGCGCGCCCACGGCGATGCGGGAAGCTGGTACGAGTTGGTCGCTCAGAGCGATACGGCCTGGGGCGTGGCCTGGACGAGTCGGAGACCGCTTTGCGAAGCTAGGTGATGTTGGTAGTGGGATTCTGTTGGTAGTGGGAATTCAACAATAGCATTCGGGGAATCGGGGATTCGGGGAAGAAGGGAACAGAGCAAGTGTGCGCCACCTCGAGTTTCCCTAACTCCCCGAATCCCCGATTCCCCGAATGCTATTCGAGATTTCCCAATACAAAAGAGATTCGGGGCTTCGGGAGCTTGGAGAGCCGTTGCCCCTCCATACTCCCCGAAC
>JBDHHX010000088.1:0-11648 GCA_039589155.1 Gemmatimonadota bacterium
TCCCTTGACGATCGACTACCAGGTTCTTGAAACGTCGATAAACAACCTCGAGATCGACTTGCTGGAGGACGGCACGGCCATCGGTACGGCGCTGGCAACGGCGACCAACCGGCTGCGGCGCGCGCCCGGCGAATCGAAGGTGGTCATCCTGTTGACGGACGGCGAGAACAACCAGGGCGAGGTCGACCCGATCACGGCGGCGCGTGCTGCAGCGGCTTACGACATACGGACGTACACGGTTGGAGTTGGCAGCGAGGGCGTAGCTCCAGTGCCAATCGGTCGTGGGCCTCTGGGCACCGAGTACGCCAACATGCGGGTACGACTGGACGAAGATCTGTTGCGTCGCATCGCTGCGATCACCGGCGCCCAGTATTTTCGCGCCACGAACGCTCGGGCGCTGGAGGAGATATACAGGCAAATCGATGAGCTGGAAAAGACGCCGGTGAACGTTCGCCGCTACATCGAGTTCAGCGAGCACTTCCGGCCGTTCGTGCTTCTGGCCTGCGTATTCATACTGGCGGAGTGGATCTTCCGCGTCCGCCGATACCCGTTGTACGTGTGAGGCGATGAGACTCGAGTATCCGCTCTGGATTTGGCTGGGCGCGCTGGCCGCAGCGGGCGGGTTGGCTCTTGTCTACCTCTGGCACGTGCGTCGGCGATCTGCGCTCGATGCGCTGGGCAGCTCGGGTATGCTGGAACGGTTGACGCGGATCGACTTGACGGGCACGCCGTATCGACGTGGCGCTCTGATTGCGGCGGCGCTTGGCCTGATGGGTTTCTCGCTCGCCGGTCCGCAGTGGGGCGCACAAGAAGTCGAAGAACAGACGCGGGCGTTGAGCGTTGTTCTGGTCCTCGACATCTCCGAGTCGATGTGGGCGGAGGACGTGGCGCCCAACCGCTTCGAGCGCGAGCGATTGCAGGGCAGGCGAATGGTAACGGAGTTGGCCGGCCACCGTGTCGGCCTGGTGGCTTTCGCCGGATCCGCCTACCTGCTTTCGCCGCTGACCATCGACCACGGAGCATTGCAGCTCTACCTCGATGCCATCGATCCGTCGATGGCCGGTACGCCGGGATCGTCGCTGGCCGCCGCCGTCCAGCAGGCGGTTACGCTGCTGCGCGACGAAACGTCGGAGGGCGGCGATCGTGCCATAGTGATCTTGAGCGATGGAGAATCGCACGACGAAGAGCGTGATGTAGTGGAAGCCGCTCGCCTGGCGTCCGCCGGGCGCATCCGCATCTACGGCGTTGGCATCGGCAGCGATCGTGGCGAGCCGATCCCGCGCTACGATCGATTGGGCGAGCGGATTGGCGGATACAAGAGGGACGAGCGAGGCGAGATTGTCTTAACCCGTATGGCCGCCGAGCCGTTAGCCAGCGCGGCGCGGCGCACCGGCGGCTTTTGGGCCCGTGCCGACGAGGGCGGTGTCAGTAGAGTCCTGGCGGCGCTCTCCGAGCTCGAGGCCGGGCGCGGAGAAGTGACTCGCGGCGTGCGTTGGACGCCGCGCTTCCAGTGGTTCGTTGCCGGGGCGCTGCTTCTGCTGGTCGCCGATTGGGGCTGGGCCTGGAGGCGACAGAGATGAAGGCGCTGCGGTTCGTTCTGCTGCTGGGAGTCATTCTCATAGGCTTCCGCTTCATGACCCAGGAGGAATCGGGCAACCGCGCCTATCGGAGAGGCGAGTACCCGAGGGCGGTGGACCGCTACCGGGAAGCGGTGGCAAGGAGCGGTGGCGGCGCTGAACTGCAATACAATCTGGGGACCGCACTCTTGCGTGTCGGTGAACCGGAAGCGGTCGAACGCCTGATGCAGGCGCTGGAGGCCCAGTCGCCGGAGCTTCGAGCCCGGGCCTTTTACAACCTGGGCAACGCTATGGCCATGGGGCCGGAGGGCGGTGAGCCGAGCGCCGGCGAGCTGCGCGCCGCCATCGACGCGTATCGGCGGTCGCTATTGCTCGATCCGAGCGGCGACCACGTACGGTGGAACCTCGAGCTTGCCATGTATCGGCTGGAGGAAGAGGAACGCAACCAGCTGATGCAGGGGCCCGAACAGCAGCCGGATGTACCCCCCCAGGGTCAGGGTGAGGGAGCGGGAGAGCAACCGCAGCAGGGCGGCGATGACTCCACGTTCCCACGACCCGGCGCCGAGCGTCGCCAGCAAGGCTCGCAGCTAGACGCTTCCGAGGAGCCGTTCCCGCGCGAGCTGGCCGAGCAGATCCTGAGAGCGGTGGAAGAACGGGAGCGCGCGCTGCAGCGTGAGAAGCTCAGGCGTCAGCGGCGCCGGACGAGGGGGCCCGACTGGTGACCCGGAGTGTTTTGCTCTGCCTGATCTTGCCCGCCCTCACGCAGCAAGGTGAGGATGTCGAGGTGAGCGCGAGCCTCAACCGTTCTACGGCGCAGGTAGGTGAGACGGTGGCGCTGACAGTGACCCTGCGAGCGCCGGGTCTGCGCAGTTGGGAGATAGAAGACCCAACCTTTCAGTCTTTGGAGCAGCTCTCTTCTAGCGATCGCAACACGTTTCGATTCTCCGCGTCGTTGGGCGCCGTACGCGAGATGTCCCGCGAATACACCCTGCGCGTTTTGCGACCCGGCGAGATCACGATTCCGCCCGTTCGCATCTCCGTAGACGGCGTAAACTATGAGACCGAGGCGTTGCTGCTGACGGCGGATCCCGAAGGGACGGTGGCCGACATCCCCAGCAGAGTCGGCCCGCGCCCGGAGGAAGAGGTCGCGGTTCGCCTGTGGGCCGAGCCCGAGACCGCCTACGTGGGTCAGCAGGTCACTTTGACGGTGGGCGCGTTCTTCGACCCGCTGGTCCGCAGTCGCCTGCAACGTCAGCCCGAGTACCGGCCACCGGATGTGGAAGGCTTCTGGACCGCCGATCTGCCGGGTACGCCGAGACCGGAACGACGCGTGGTCAGCGGTCGTGAGTATTTCGTGCAGATCTACCGACGCGCGCTCTTTGCTCTGAGTCCGGGTGCGATGCGCATCCCGCCCGCCGCTGTGATCTACGAGGTCAGGCGCGGGCTCATCTATGCGCCGGAGACGTTCCAGGTCGAGAGCGCACCCGCCACCGTCATCGTCAGGCCGTTACCCCGCGAAGGAGCCCCAGTCGACTTTGCCGGTGCCGTCGGCCGCTACGAGACCGAGATCTGGTTCGATCGTTCCGACCTCCGCGCTGGCGAGGCGGTTCACCTGTGGCTCGAGGTACAGGGCTCGGGGAACCTCAGTTCGCTGGCGAGGCCAACGATGCCCGAGATTCCGGGCATGCGTGTCTATGATGGCGGTGAGGAGGCGGAGGTCCAGCTGCGCGGGACAGAGTTCGCCGGTCACAAACGATTCTCCTGGGTGCTCGTGCCGGAACGACCGGGCGAGTTCGTACTGCCGGTACTGCGGCTTCCCTATTTCGACCCCTGGGAATCCTCTTACTCGGTTGCCAGTACGGAGCCGGTCACCCTCTCCGTCGAACCGGCGCTGTCCGCCGGAGTCGCGACGGCAGCCGGTACCGCGGTCCGCTACGTGAAGGCCGAGCCCGGTCGGCAGCCGGCTGACCTCCCAAGCCGCCGCGGTTTCTGGATCGTCCAGCTGCTGCCGCTGGCGGTGCTCGCCGGCTCGCTGGCGTTCGGCCGCTATCGTGGCCGGGTCTCGGTCGTGCGGCACGCCCGGCCACAACGCCGGCAACAGGTACTTCGCGACCTTCGCCAACTAGCCGACTCGGGTGATGCCGCGTTCTTCGGACAGCTGCGCGCCTCGATCCTCGAATGGCTTCAGACGCGGCTTCACCAGCCCGGCCTCGCGGCCCTGGGCATGGTGCAGGTTCAGCATGCCCTCGAGGACGCTGGTGTGCCACCCGATGTGGCGCTCGAGGTCATCGAGCTGCTCGAGCGCTGCGGCCGGCTGCGCTACTCGCCGGATCCGCCCGGCGCCACCATCGGACATGAGACGCTTGCCGCAGCTGACAGGTTGATGGCGCTGGTCGATCGCGAGGCGGTTTCGGAGCGACGACTTCGCACGGGGACCGATGCATCAGGTACTTCGACCGTCGTCGGCCTGGCCTTGCTGATGCTTCTACCCGCTTCAGCGGCCGGACAGTCCGAGGATCCAGGCCAGGCGGCGGAACTCTGGTTCAGCGAGGGCGTCGATGCTTACGCGCGTGGCGCGTATGGCGAGGCGGCGGAGTTCTTTGAGCTGTCGCGCAACGTTCGCCAGAGAGACCCGAGTCTGCTCTACAACCTCGGCGATTCCTACTACGAGTTGGGCGAGCGTGGAAAGGCGGTCGCCTTTTGGGTCAGGTCGTTGCGGATCAGGCCCCGCGACGGCGATGCCCGGTTCAATCTCCGCATGGTCGTCGGTGAGGACCCCGTGATCGGCAGCGCGCTGAACCCGCTGCCGCTCTCGCGTGATGAGATGGCCCTGATCTTTTCGATTCTCTGGATCGGCGGCTGCGCTGCGTTAATCGCCCGTCGCCGTTGGCGGAGAGGCATTCTGACGTTCGGAGGCAGTACCTCGGTGCTGTTGGCGCTACTCTGCGCCGCTCTGATGCTCTACCCGCGTTCCGACTACGCCATCGTCGCCAGCCACGATGCCGCGTTGCGGGCCGGACCGGTCAGACAAAGCGAGATACTCGCGTCCCCTACCCAGGGCACCGCCTACCGCGTCACGGAGCGACGCAGTGATTGGCTGCGCGTGTCGAGGGGAGGAGAGAGCGAGGGGTGGATCCTGGCGGCTCAGGTGGAGCTTATTGATTGAGCTATTGCCTTAGTCTTCCACCAACGGCACGAACCGACACCTCGTGATGAACCGCTCGTGGAACGACGTGCCGTCCCGAACGATCGCGTACAGGTCTTGATCGACTCGACCGCCTACCGGGATGACCAGCGCCGCGCCGTCGGCGAGTTGTTCGAGCAACGGCTCGGGGACGTGTTCCGCCCCGCAGGTGACCAGTATGCCGTCGAAGGGCGCCTCGTCCGGCCAGCCCTTCGATCCGTCACCGACGCGGAACTCTATGTTGGTGTAGCCGAGGTCGCTGAGAATGGTCTGCGCTTCCAACGAGAGTTCCTCGAGCCGCTCGATGGAATAGATCCGTTCGACGATTTCGGCGAGCACGGCGGTTTGGTAGCCACTGCCGGTACCGATCTCGAGGATGCGGCTTGCGGGCGTTGGCTTCAACGCTTCCGTCATCGCCGCGACCATGTAGGGCTGTGAGATCGACTGGCCCAGTCCAATAGGGAGTGCGGAGTCATCGTAGGCAAGCGGATCGTGATCTCGGATAACGAAGCGGTGCCTGGCAACGCGTTCCATGGCGCGCAGGACCCGGCGGTCGGAGACGCCCCGGCGTCGGATCTGCTTCTCGACCATGCGGTGACGCGCTTCAGAGTAGTCGTGTTCTCCCAACGAGTCCACTCCATTGGGCTGGTGGGCTGCGACGTTGATAGTGAGAAGGCGCCGCTGGTTTCGCAAGCGCGCTTGACCGGAGATCGCAGCCGCGGATACGTTCGATCGCGATGAATACGCCAAGCTCTGAGCGAGTACGACTGACCCAATACAGCCACGGCGCTGGTTGAGCCTGCAAGCTAGGTCCGGCGGACCTGGCGAGCGCGCTCGAAGCTCTCGGTGGTGGCCCCCCGGCTGGCGTGCTGGTCGGCCTCGACGCCCCCGACGACGCCGCCGTATATGCGTGGGACGACGATCGGGCTCTGGTCTCAACGGTGGACTTCTTCACACCGATTGTCGATGATCCGTATACGTTCGGGGCGATCGGTGCGGCCAACGCGCTCAGCGACGTCTACGCCATGGGCGGTGTGCCGTTGTTCGCGCTCAACGTCGTCGCCTTTCCGGCCGCTGTGCTCGATACGTCGATCCTGGCGGACATCCTGCGCGGCGGCAGCGACAAAGCGGCGGAAGCCGGTGTGGCCATCATCGGTGGCCACTCCATCGACGACAAGGAACCCAAGTATGGACTGGTCGTCATCGGAACGGCGCCGCCGGACGGGATCTACCGCAAGAGCGATGGCCGGCCGGGCGATCGGCTCGTTTTGACCAAGGCCATCGGCACCGGCGTCATCGCAACGGCGATCAAGGCCGAGGCCGCGCCGCCAGAAGTCGAAGCGACCGCTGTCGCTTCTATGGTCATGTTGAACGCGAGGGCGCTCGAGTTGGCGCGGCAGTACGACGTCGGTGCGATGACCGACGTCACCGGTTTCGGCCTCACCGGCCACCTGCATGACCTGGCGCGGATGAGTGGGCTGGCAGCGGTCATCGAATCCGCGACGGTTCCTCAACTGCCGGGCGCAGGCGAGCTCGTCGACGACGGGCACGTGCCGGGTGGCACGCGGCGCAACCGAGAGTTCGTAGGGCCGCTGGTACGCTGGGCCGCTGACATAGAGGATTCGCAGCGGCTGCTGTTGTGCGATGCACAGACCTCGGGTGGCCTGCTGGTTTCCGTCGCCGCGGCGGACAGCGCTGCGCTGGTCGAGGCGCTCCGCTCGGAAGGACACGCGGCGGCCGAGATCGGCGAATTGATAGAAGGCGCGGCGGGTGTGATCGAGGTGATATGAACAAAGCGATGGGTTCATTAAGTGTCAGGGAGATCGCCAGGCGGACCGGCGTGCCGGAGTCCACACTCCGTTACTATCGCAGCTTGTTCGCCGAGTACATTCCGACGGTCGGGGCCGGCCGCAACCGGCGTCATCCGGAAGCCGCGGTCTCGGTCTTTCAGATTATCGCCGCGATGTTCGCCGGCGGTGAATCGAGAGGCACGGTGCGCCGCGAGCTAGCTCGCGGCCCTCTGGACGATGGCCCGCAGGTGACCCGAGTCGTGCCGGATGCCGAGCCCGGCGTGGGGCGGCCGCGCTACGAGATCGCCGTCGCGCCTCCCGCGCAGCTCACATCCCGCGACCTCGAGGATCTGCTCACCGCGCTGTTGGTACGCGACCGGGAGCTCGCCGCGATGCACCGCGAGCTGCTCGATATGGTCGGCCAACTGTTGCACGCGATAGGCCGGATGGCCGGCGCCAACACCGCTACGTTTGACCGGCCCGAGATGGCGATTCCGGCACCGCCGGAGGCTCGGCCAGAGACCCAGCCCGAAGCCCGGCCGGCGGCGTCCGACGGCGATGCACTGGAGCTCGAGCAGCTCCGCGACAATCTCACGCGGGAACGCGAGACGGTGGAACGGCTACGCAAAGCGCGGCTGGAGTTGGAGCAGAGATTGTCGAAGTTGGAGCGCGAGAGGGGGAAACGGTGATGGGAATTCTCGATTGCCCGAACTGCGGATTCCGGGAATCGGAATTGTCGAAGTGGTTTCGGGGACTGAGGGATTCAGGGCATTAGGGAAGAACGAGATTGGGCTCATCACTTCCCGGAATCGTTTCTGCCCAAATCCCCGAGTCCCCGAATCGCCTTCGACAATCCCGCTTCCCCAACTCCCAATTTCAACATCCCACTACCAACATCACTCCCAGTAACAACATCACCTTCGCCAGAACTCCGGATGAAACAACACCAGCACCGTGTAGATCTCGAGTCTACCCAGCAACATCAGCAGGCTGAGGACAACCTTTCCCGAACCCGGCATCCAGGCATAGTTGCCGGCCGGGCCCACGTCCGCCAGGCCAGGCCCGATGTTTCCGATTGCCGCAGCGCTGGCTCCGGCCGCCGTCACCATGTCGATACCCAGAATGGTGAGCAGAAGCGCGCCAGCGATGAACGAGGCGACGAACAACAGCATGAACGACAGGATGTTCAGCATCACGCCTTCCGGGACCACCTTGCCGCCCACCCGGGTGACCATCACCGCTCGCGGGTGCAGATGCTTGCGAAGTTCGACGACGCCCTGCTTTAGCGCTGCCCAGAACCGCAACGTCTTCATGCCGCCGCCCGTGGAACCGGCCATGCCGCCGACAAACATGAGGAAGAACAGAACGACCTGGGTGGCGGCGGGCCAGAACACGTAGTCGGCCGTGGCGTAGCCGGTCGTCGTTCCGATGGAGACGACCTGGAAGGCCGAGGCACGGAATACCTCTTCCACCGATCCGTACGTACCGCCCATGAGGTGCGCGATCATCAGGATCACGACCCCGCTGACCAGTGCCAGCGAATAGAAGCGCCATTCCTCGTCGGCGAGCACCTGGCTCAGGCTACGCTGCCGGTAGGCCCGGAAGTGAAGCGAGAAATTGACGCCGGCCATGTACATAAAGATGATCGTCACGTACTGGTGGTACGCCGAGTAGTAGCCGATCGATTCGGTGCGTGGCGAAAAACCGCCGGTTGGCATCGTGCCGAAGGCATGACAAATGGCGTCAAAGACGCTCATCCCGCCGACCACGTACAACAAGAACTGCACGCCCGTGAGCGCTACGTATACACGCCATAGAATCGAGGCGGTTTGCCTGATCCGTGGCTGTAGCCGCTCCGGCGTCGGGCCCGGCACCTCGGCGCGGAACAGCTGCATGCCGCCGACCCCCAGGTACGGCAAAACCGCGACCACCAGCACGATGATCCCCATGCCGCCGAGCCACTGGCTCAGGTCGCGCCAGAAAAGCAGCCCCTTGGACAGCGAACCGGGATCGGGGAAGATCGATGCGCCTGTGGTCGTGAAGCCGGAGATCGACTCGAAGAAGGCGTCCAGCGGGCCGGCGGCGCCGGCGAACCAGAAGGGCAGGGCGCCGGCCAGCGCGGCGCTCAGCCACGCCAGTGTGACGGTCAGGTAGCTCTCGCGGATGGTCAGGTCCTTGGGCCGCGGTGTGAGCCGGTCGAGGGCCAGGCCAACCACCACCGCGACGCCGCCGGCTTCCATCAGCGCCAACCAGTCGGGGCTCCTGTACAGGAGGGCCACGCCGCCCGACACCGCCATCGAAACGCCGACGGCCGCGACGATCAGGCCGACGAGGTGGAGGACTTTCTTGACGCTCACGGGGATTCGCTCAGTCGAAGAGTTTCTCGACGGCCTGTACGGCGTCGGGACGAGCAAGCACGGTGACCCGGTCTCCACCTGTCAGTATTGCGCCGCCCAGCGGCACAATCACCTCGGTGCCCCGCGTGATCAGGCCGACGCGGCTGTCTTTCGGGAACTTGATCTCGGCCAGCGTCTTGCCGGCCACCCGCGAGCCGGGCTCGACCTCGAACTCGATGACTTCCGCATCGACGCCCCTCAAAGCGGCTACGCCCGTGACCGTGCCACGACGCACGTACCTGAGGATGGTGTTGACCGCCGAAAGGCGCGGTGAGACAGCGGCATCGATGCCGACTTTGTCCACCAGGTCGATGTACTCGATCTTGTTGATCAGCGATACGACCTTGCGCACCCCCTTCTCCTTTGCCAGTAGGCTGGCCAGCATATTGGTGTCATCGTTCCCCGTGAGCACGACAAAACCATCGAGGTCGCTTACACCTTCCATCTCCAACAACTCCATGTCGGTGGCGTTGCCGTGCAGGATGAGAGTCTTTTCCAGCGTCTCCGCCAGCTTGGCCGCCTTCGACCGATCGGCCTCGATGATCGTCACCTCGACGCCCTGTTCCTCCAGCATCCGCGCCAGGTAGACGCCCGTCCGGCTGCCGCCCGCGATCATCACTCGCTGCAGCCGGAACTCGCGGTAGCCCGCCAGCTCCAGCACCTGCGGCATCTGCTTCGGGTCGCCGATGATGTAGACCTCGTCGCCGGCCTCGAAACGGTCGTCGCCGCTCGGCACGATAGTCTGGTCGCCGCGATGGATGGCCGCCGTCAAGAAGCGGCGGCCCTTGATGGCGGTGGCCATCTCGGCCAGCGTCTTGCCCACGACCTCGGCGTTCTCCTGCACGCGCAGGCCGATGACCTCGACCCGGCCGCCGGCGAAGAAGGCGATCTCCGTCGCTGCCTCCGACTGCAGCAGCTGGTATGTCTCCCGGGCGCACTCCAGCTCCGGGTTGATCATCACGTCCACGCCCTGCTGCGCGCTGCGTAGCCGGCTAACGTCCAGGAAGTAGTCCGGATTGGAAACCCGTGCGACCTTGACCTTGAGGTCGTACGGCGCCGCCGACATGCAGGCGACGAGGTTGACCTCGTCTACGTTGGTGACGGCCGCCAGAAGGTCGGTCTTGGCGATACCCGCCTGTTCGAGGACGGCCAGACTGGCGCCGTTGCCCGCCACGGTCATGATGTCGAGTTGTTCCTGAGCGTATTCGAGGCGCTGCGGGTCCTGGTCCACGAGTACGATATCGTGGCGCCCCTCTTCCGAGAGGTGTTCGGCGAGTTGGAAACCGACGGCACCGGCGCCGACGATCAGTATGCGCATGGTGTAGGGGTCCTCTGTTGGTTCGGTCGCGGAAGCAGTCGACTCGAAGCCTACCACTCACCGTCTACTTGTCCATTCGTCTACTCGTCTACCTCCTCCCACCGCCCCTGTCAAGCGATGCAGTCTTGACGCTGTATCGACAAGTCGGGTATAGTCGAGACACTTACGGGCCCGTAGCTCAGTTGGTTAGAGCAGCCGACTCATAATCGGTAGGTCGCAGGTTCGAGTCCTGCCGGGCCCACTCGCCGGGCTCCCACGACCAGGAGAGACCCAATGCCCGTAGCTGTCCGCCGCGCTCTCTACGGCCTGCTCGCCGTCCTCGGCTTCGTGATGATGGTGCCGCTCAGCGTCAACGCACCCAAGGTGCAGTCGGCGCTGGAGGCGACCGATCCTCTGGCCATGGATCCCGATGTGTCCGCCTGGATCTCCGGGCTCGGGCTGCTGTTTCTCGCCGGTCTCTGCGTGGCCGCCAGCTTCATCTACCTGGTCGTCAGCACCGGTTATCCCAAGGCCTGGCGCCCGGTCGAGAACGGCCAGGTGCGTTGCGCTCGCTGCGGCGCCGAAGTCGCCTCTGGGCTCAGGCGCTGCCCCAACTGCGATCAGCAGCAGGTCTGGTGAGCGCGACCCGACAGTTCATGCCCTTCACACTGCCCCAGCATTGACATTAGAGCGCGCTGCTTCCACGTTTCGTCGTTTCGATTCAACCACTTCGTCCAACAGCTAAGGGGCCGAAACCCGGGCGAGGCCAGACACTGAGCCTCCACGGGCGCAGGGCCGGCGGAGCTCCGCGAGCGCGGCGACCCGCTGCCCGACCCCGAAGGCCTAGAGGATAGGACAGGACAGGGATGTTTTCTGGAATTCGTGGTCGACTACTCGTCATCGCCGGAGTCTGCGCCATCTGTCTGTGGGCGCTCTTTGGGCCCAGCCTCCAGGGCAGCGAAGATCCACCCCTAAAGCTCGGCTTGGATCTGGAGGGCGGTACCCACCTGGTGCTTCAGGTCGAGGACCCGGAGGGGGCCATGTCGAACGAAGCGCGCACCGACGCCGCTGACCGGGCGCGGGAGATCATCACCAACCGGATCGACCAGTTCGGCGTTCGCGAGCCCACCGTCCAGAGGATCGGTCTCGACCGGGTCATCGTGGAGCTGGCCGGCATACAGGACGTGGGCCGGGCCAAGGCGATCATCGAGCAGACGGCTTTTCTCGAGTTCAAGATCCTTACAGACGGGCTGGACTTCGTCGAGCAGCTACAGCTGTTCGACAGCCTCATCGTCATGGCGCTGGGCGAGGAGGCGATCCCGGAGGAGGCCCGCCTGGAGGGCGGTCCCACTCTGGAAGACCTCTTCCAGCAAGAGGGTGACACGGCCTCGGCCGACACCGCCG
>JBDHHX010000089.1:0-11816 GCA_039589155.1 Gemmatimonadota bacterium
GGTGGACGGCAGCCCGCGCAAGATCGATGTCGGCATGCTGAACGGCTATCCGTTCACGATCATCGCCGGCGCGGGCTTCGACGCTGATGTGGTGCGGCCGCCTTCGGCGATCAAGCGCCGCATCGGCTACCTGGCGTATGTTCACGCCGCCATCGGGGCCGCCTTCGCGCCCCGCACTTCCGATCTGCGAATCAACGTCGACGGCGTCGAGCACGAGTTGCGCGGCATCGGCGTGGAAGTCGCCAACATGCCTGGCCTCGCTGCGCCGCCCTTCGCGCGCCCTGTCGACCTGGTTCCCGATGGAAAGCCTGATGACGGATTGCTCGATGTCTGTGTTCTGGCCGCCGAGTCAACCTTCGACTTCCTGTCGGCGCTCGGGCTGAGGTTCTTTCGCGGACGCGAGATCACCGTCGACGCTGATCCTCCCATGCCCGTCCAGATCGATGGCGAACGGTTGGAGGCCACCACGCCCTTCACCGCGACCGTCCGGCCGTTGGCGCTCAACGTCATCGTTCCCCGCCTGCCGGTCGCTACCGCCTGAGACGATGCGCGACGAGCACCTGGTAGTCCGCGGCGCCCGCGAGCACAATCTCAAGAACATCGACGTCAGAATCCCGCGTAACAGGCTGACGGTTGTCACGGGGCTTTCCGGCTCCGGCAAGTCGAGCCTGGCGTTCGATACCATTTATGCCGAAGGGCAGCGCCGCTACGTGGAGTCGTTGTCTGCCTACGCGCGACAGTTCCTTGGGCTGATGGAGAAACCCGACGTCGATTCCATTGAAGGATTGTCGCCGGCGATCTCCATCGAGCAGAAGACGGCCGGCCGCAACCCACGTTCCACCGTGGGCACCATCACCGAGATCTATGACTACTTGCGATTGCTCTGGGCCCGCTGCGGTACGCCGCACTGCATTTCGTGTGCTAAGCCCGTGCAGCGCCAGACGCCGGAGCAGGTGGCCGATATCGTACTCGCCTGGCCGGAGAAGACACGGATCGAAGTGTTGGCACCTCTGGTTCGCGGTCGCAAGGGCGAATTCAAGGACCTGTTCGATCGCGCCCGCAAAGACGGATTCGTTCGCGCGCGGGTCGATGGGGAGACATTCGAACTCAGTGATCCGCCGAAGCTCAACCGCCGCGTTAACCACGACATCGCCATCGTCGTCGACAGGCTGACCGTTAAGTCCAGCGACCGGACGCGGCTCACCGACTCTGTCGAGTTGGCGCTCAGGACCGCAGACGGCGTTGTGCAGATCGCCCGCTACGAGACCAGGGACGGCGAGCCGGAGTCTCGACTCTTTAGCGAGCGCTACGCCTGCCCCGATTGCGGTATCAGCTTGCCGGAACTCGAACCACGCCAGTTCTCGTTCAACTCGCCGTACGGCGCCTGTTCCGGTTGCGGCGGCCTGGGTACCCGCAAGATCGCCAACCCCGACCTCATGCTTGCCGACGGCCGACTCTCACTGCTCGAGGGCGTGATCATCCCATGGGGCTCGCCCATCGGCCATCTGCGCAAGCGTGTCATCGAGCCGCTGGCCCGCAAACACGGCGTCGGGGCGAACACGCCGTGGGATGACCTGCCCGCCGAGATGCACGAGGAGATCCTCCACGGCGCGGACGACATCGATTGGGAGGGCGCGCTGGCGCGGCTGGAACGCCGCTATCACGAGACGCCCAGCGATCGCTTGAGGGCCCGGCTCGCCGAGTTCATGTCAGTCGCCGTCTGCGCCGACTGCGGAGGGAGGCGGCTGCGTGACGAAGCGCTCGCTGTGACCTTCGAGGGACAGTCGATCGGGGATGTGGCCGAGATGACGGCCGACAGGGCTCGCGATTTCTTCGAGGCCTTGAGAAACGGGGGCGCCATCGCAGGACCGATCCTCAAGCAGATCATCGAACGCTTGCGCTTCCTGGACGACGTCGGCGTCGGCTACCTCACACTGGGACGCAGCGCCGAGAGCTTGTCGGGCGGCGAGGCGCAACGGATTCGGCTGGCCACGCAGATCGGCTCCCGGCTGGTCGGCGTGCTCTATATCCTGGACGAACCGTCGATTGGTCTGCACCAGCGTGATAACGCACGGTTGCTGGAGACGCTGGAATCGTTGCGCGATCTGGGGAACACGTTGATCATCGTCGAACACGACGAGGCGACGATCCGCAGAGCCGACCATATCGTCGACCTCGGTCCCGGAGCCGGTACTACCGGCGGCCACGTCGTCATCGACGGGATGCTGTCGGATGTGCTCGAGTCTGCCGACTCGCTGACCGGTGCCTACCTGCGTGGCGACCGCAGAATCGACGTCCCGACTTTGCGACGGCCCGGGCTGGGAAAAAGCCTGCGGATCGTTGGCGCTCGGCAGTACAACCTCAAGCGCGTCGATGTGGAGTTTCCGCTGGGCAGCTTCATCTGCGTGACCGGTGTCTCTGGGTCGGGAAAATCGACCCTGGTCGAGGAGATTCTCTACCGTGAACTGGCCCGCAGGTTGTACCGGTCGCGGCTGATCCCCGGCGCCCACGACACGATCGAAGGGCTGGAGCATATCGACAAGGTGATCGATGTGGACCAGTCCCCCATCGGCCGTACACCGCGCTCCAACCCGGCCACTTACGCCGGTGTCTTCACGCCCATCAGGGATCTGT
Source organism: Gemmatimonadota bacterium (assembly GCA_039589155.1). Lineage (GTDB taxonomy): Bacteria > Gemmatimonadota > Gemmatimonadetes > Palauibacterales > KS3-K002 > Kutchimonas. The sequence goes on from JBDHHX010000089.1 coordinate 2,635, forward strand.
TTGCCCAGTTGCCCGAGTCGCGAATGCGCGGCTACACGCCGGGTCGCTTCAGCTTCAACGTTAAGGGCGGCCGCTGCGAAGCGTGCAAGGGCGACGGGTTAGTGAAGATCGAAATGCACTTCTTGCCCGACGTCTACGTTGCCTGCGACGTGTGCCGCGGTAAACGCTACAACCGGGAGACGCTCGAGGTCTTCTTCAAGGGGAAGACGGTCGCCGATGTGCTGGCGATGACCGTCGATGAGGCGCTCGAGTTCTTCGACGCAATACCTACCATAAAGCGCAAGCTGCAGACGCTTCAGGACGTGGGCCTCGGCTATATCAGATTGGGTCAGAGCTCGACCACGCTGTCCGGCGGCGAGGCCCAGAGGGTCAAGCTCGCCACGGAGCTCTCAAAGGTGCAGACGGGAAGAACGCTCTACATTCTAGATGAACCGACAACCGGACTGCATTTCGAGGACATCCGCTTGCTTCTCGAGGTGCTGCACCGGCTGGTCGAGCGCGGCAACACGGTTGTCGTGATCGAGCACCAGTTGGACGTGATCAAGACCGCCGACTGGGTCATCGACCTCGGACCTGAGGGCGGCGATGGCGGCGGTGAAGTCGTGGCGTCGGGCACACCGGAAGAGGTGGCGACGGCGCGCCACAGCCTCACCGGCCGGTTCTTGAAACCGCTGCTCAACAAACGAAAGCCCAGGAAACGGGAGACCCAACATGTCAGACGCTGAACACACCCGTGAACCGAAGTACCTGCTCCGTGGGTTCGAACAGTGGGCACTTCCGCGCATGGCGGCCGCCCTGCCAAAGTGGGTGATGCCGGACCACATGACGGCGCTCGGATTCCTGGCCGCAGGGGGCATTGGGGTCTGCTACGCCTCCTCCGGCTACAGCGCCAATTATCTGTGGGCGGCCAACGCTCTCTGGATTGTCAACTGGATCGGCGACAGCCTGGACGGAACACTGGCCCGGGTGCGGCGCACCGAGCGGCCGCGCTACGGCTACTACCTCGACCACATCATCGACATGTTCTCGGTGGCCTTCGTTTGCATTGGGTTGGGCTTCTCGCCCTACCTGCTGCTGTCCGTGGGACTGGCCGCGCTCATCATGTACTACCTGATGTCGATCAACGTGTATCTCGAGACATTCGTGATGAAGACTTTCCAATTCGGGTACGAGCACATTGGGCCGACAGAAGTGCGCGTCATTCTGATCCTCTTGGGAACTGCGCTGGCCCTCGGCTTCGAGCCCGTTATCGAGCTAAAGGATACGCCGCTCGGTGCGCTCGACTTCATTTTCCTGCTCGGCATGGCCATCATGCTTGTCATGCTGTTGCGCCGCATCTTCGCTAACCTGCGCGAGCTCGCTGCCCTGGAGCCGCCGAATGTCGTAAAGCAGTAGACCGTGGACGGTAGACGGTGAACGCTAGCGTTTTCGTGACATGACCTCACGCGCGTACCGAAGCTTGCGATCTTTCATCGGCTCGCTTGTAGAGGGCCGGAAGGAGTACGCACGTCTCGGCGCCGCCATGTCCGACTTGCTCGTTCGCGTAACGGAGGGTAAGGAAATCGGGCTAGTACTGGACGTGGGTTGTGGATCCGGCGGCTACACGCGGCAGCACGCGGAGGCGATGGGCATCCAGCTCGATCGCGTCGTCGGCCTGGAGTATCACCCGGATCACCTGGCGACGGCGCGACAGCACTTCCGTGTCGAGCAAGCCGATCTGGAAAGCGATCGACTGCCGCTCGATGACGCGAGCGCGGATGTGATTATCTGTAACCAGGTCCTGGAGCACATCAAGAATGTCTTCTTCCTTCTGTCGGAGATGGACAGGGTGCTCGCCGTTGGCGGTGTGCTGGCAATCGGCGTTCCCAACCTGACGTCATTGCTCAACCGTCCGGTCCTGCTCTTGGGAAGGCAGCCGGTGACGATCGATATCGGTGGCCCCCACGTCCGCGGCTTCGCGCACCGCAGCCTGCGCGGCTTTCTACTTCGACACAAAGGATATCGACTGGTGGCTGAGCTCGGCTCGTCGCTCTACCCGTGGCCGGCGAAGCTGGGCGCGGAACGACTGGCGCGGAGACTTCCAAGCCTCTCGGCCTACAGCTTTCTTGCCCTGGAGAAGATGGAAACGGTGGAGCCGTGCCCGTGGCTGGCGTTCTCCACCGATGGAGAGACCTCCTTTACGCATTCCTCCGTAACCAGGGATGGCTAATAGGAAAGGCATATGAGAGAGCTAAGCACCGAGATAGAGATCAACGCCCCACCGGAACAAGTGTGGGCCGTGCTCTGCGACTTCGAAAGCTACTCGGAGTGGAACCCGTTTATCCGCAGCATCGAGGGCGAGCCGCAGCAAGCGGCGCGGCTGGTGGTGCGCTTCGAGCCGCCCGGCGGCAGGGCGATGACGTTCAAACCGACGGTCCTCAGGGCGGCGCCCAACGAGGAACTGCGCTGGCTCGGGCGACTACTGCTTCCGGGGGTCTTCGACGGCGAGCACATTTACGAACTCGAACCACTGGACTCCGGCAGACGCACCCGGTTGGTACATCGCGAGGAGTTCCGTGGGCTACTGGTCCCTGTCTTATTGAAGAGCCTCGACAGTAGCACGCGTCGCGGTTTCGAGGCGATGAACACCGCGCTCAAGGCGCGGGTCGAGGGAGCATGAACGATGGCTGAGTACGCTTCGCTGCTCGAGGAAGACCTGGAGGCCTGGGCCGATGTGCGGCAGGGTCTCATCGAAGAGGTCGAGAACATCCCGGGGGATCGCTTCGATTTCCGCCCGGCGCCAGAGGTGAAGAACGTCGCCGAGCTCATCAAGCACATCCTCGAGGTCGCGCTGATGATGACGGGCGAACTGACGCGGGCCGACACCGACTTCCGACGCGCGCCGTGGCCCGAGTTGCTCGCCCTCTACGCCGGGCACCTCGACGACTACACGACCAAGGCCGAACTGCTGGAGGTTTTGAGGGCGTCTTTTGACGAGGCCCGTGAGAAGTTCAGCGAGGCTGGCGAGCTTCACATGCTGCAGTTCATCACGCGCTTCGATGGCCAGCCCGGAACGCGGCTCGCTTGGCTTCAGCATGGTATCGCCCAGGAGATGTACCACCGCGGCCAGCTCGTGCTCTACCAACGTCTCATGGGGATCGAGCCGGCTCTGACGAAGCGAATCCGAACCAGCTCGTAGTGTCCTCCCGCGTTCTGTCCTTGGCGCCCTCGTCGGGGTACTTTGCTGTCTGATGAGTAAGATCCCCGAGGCGCTGCAGGCGGCCTTGCCCGAGAGATACGAACTCCAGCGAGTCGTTGGCCGAGGCGGCATGGCGACCGTGTACCAGGCTGACGATGTGAGGCACGGTCGCCGGGTCGCCGTCAAGGTGGTTAACCCGGAACTCGCTGCATCGCTTGCCGGTGAGCGCTTCTTGCAGGAGATCCGCATCGTCGCTCGCCTCACGCACCCCAACATTCTCACGCTCCACGATTCGGGCGTGGCCGATGGCTTCCTCTACTACGTGATGCCGTTTGTCGATGACTCGCTGAGAGCACGGCTCGCGCAGGATGGTTGCCTGCAACCCGCTGTCGCGTTGGAGATCGTGAGTGAGGTGGCCGAGGCGCTGGACTACGCCCATTGCAACGGCATCGTGCACCGCGACATCAAGCCGGAGAACATTCTCATTTCTGCTGGACACGCTGTCGTCGCCGACTTCGGGGTGGCTCGGGCGTTGTCCACGGCAGGTGGCGAAAAGCTCACACGTACCGGATTCCCGGTTGGAACGTTGGGCTACATGAGCCCCGAGCAGGCGGCCGGCCGCGTCGAGCTCGACGAGCGGACCGATGTATACAGCCTGGCCTGCGTCTTCTACGAGATGATGGTCGGCGAGCCGCCGGGTGCGTGGATCCGCGACGAAGCGGGCAAGTTGGGACGGTTCGTCGACGCACCGCCCGATCACCGCGACAGGTTGGACCGATTGCCCGGCTTTGTCGAGGCCAATCTGGTGCAGGCGATGCGTCTGCTTCGGCAGGACAGGTATCGGAGCGCCGGCGCGCTGAGCTCGGCGCTGGCGAGCGCGTTCGCCGGCGGTCCACGATACAGCGAGGAAGAAGCACAGCAGATCGTCAAGCATGCGGCCGAGCTCGAGGCCTGGCCGACACAGGATGGCGCCATATCACTCGGCGGTATCCAGCAGATCGCGGCCCAGGTCGGCATTCCGCCACAGCATGTGCAGGAAGCCGCCGGCGCGCTGGCGAGACCGGAGGCAGAGGTCGTCCGCGGCGGCTATCTCGGGCGCACGGGCAAGATCGAGCTTGACGAGGCCGTCGATGTGGAAGTGTCGGAAGAAGCGTATGGCGCCATCCTGGAGGAGATCCGGATGTCCATCGGCCAGGCCGGCCGCATCAACGAGACCTTTGACAGGTCGTTCTCCTGGGAGTTCAAACCCGGATTTGGCGAGTGGACACGGCGGGTGCAGGTCACGTTGAGCCCGGATAGCGGCCGCACACGCGTGCGGATCGTGGAGCATGCGAGCGCCGAGGATGAGCTGAAGATTGCCTCGTTCGCCGGCGGCGCCGTACTCGCCGGCGTCGTCTTCGCCGCCGTTTTCAACATCGGAGGCGATCTGGCCATCGGTCCGGGTATCCTCCTGGGCGGCGCCGCGTTCGGTGCGCAATACGCCGCGTTCCGACTCTGGTACCGCAAGTTTCTCGATAAGCGATCCCGAGTCCTCTCTGGCCTGGCCGAGCGTGTCTCACTCCTCATCAGCGGATCCAAGAAGCCCGCTCTGCCAGGACACGAGGACGAAGTGGAAGACGATTAGAAATCTAGCGTCGTTCACCTCGCGCGGAGGAAACAATGAGTGGCCATGGCCTCGATCTGACCGATACCGAGAGATTCCTGCTCGGGCGAAGCGCCGATCTGGCGATCACCCGCCGCCGCGGCCGCCTCGTCATCGTCAGCGCCACTCTCCTCATCGCCGCGCTCATCGTCGCCGCGCCACTCACCCAGTCCTGGCAGCTCCTCCTCTTCTTCGCCGTCGCCTACGTCGCCATGACCGCTTGGGAACGGCTGGGCTACGCCAGAACCATCCTCGCCTACAAGGGCCTCATCCAGAAGCTGGCGGCTCACATCGACGCCCTGGAGCACGACTCCGGCGGCGCCTGAGCCGCCGTCGGAACCACGCCGCACTTGACCCCGTTCATCACTTGACATCCGGGCCGTACTACCCATAGGTTATGAGCCCTTTTCGGCGAAAGATCTCTTGGGTTCAATCGCTGGGTCAGCAAATCGGGATTGGGGAAACTGCCGGCGTGGGGCAGTCGTGTGGGGTGGCCGGGCCGGGTTTGCTGGACTGGCAAGCCGTCACGTGGACATGGAAAAACGTAATTTATCTAACGAAACGACGATCGTAGAACCGAAACGTCGGGGCTCGAAAGCCTGGCTACTTGGCGCATATACCTTCCTTATCCTCTGGGGTATGGCCTACTTGGTCCTGTATTTCACGGACCGTCTTCCTATCTAGATCGAGCGCCGTGTCTGGCGTGATCTCTCGGGAGGGAATGTGAACGAAGCGTTGATCATCGTGGCGGTTGTCGCGGTGGTGGCGATCGTCGTGTTCATTGCAAAGAGTCGTGGTCGTCCGTCGACCGCCGAGGTCGAGGAGCGGGCCGCCGTGGCGGCGGCGCCGCAGCCGCAGCCGGCGCCGGCCAGGGAAGAGCCGCGGGCGGCGGCAGTAACCGCGGCGGAGCCTGCCCCAGCGGTGGTGGAGGAAGTGCCAGCGGCGCCAGCGAAGCCGAAGCCGTCGGAGGGCGAGTTGAGGGCGAGGGTCGAGGCCAGCCTTGGCGAGTCGAAGCGGATGCTGGACGATCTGCGCCAGCGGGCGCAGGAATCTGAAGGGATGGCCGGGCAGGTGGGGGCTGGGACGCTGGAGATCATGGCGGAGGGTCTGGAGGAGGTCCAGGCGCTGGCGAAGAAAAAGCAGTGGTCGCAGGCGAAAGACAAGGCAGACGCGCTGGAGGCGCAGTTCAGACTACTCATGCAGACGGCCAGTCGCGAAAAGTCCTCCTGACCTAGCCAACAAGCGGTAACTCACCGATATTCCGGGAGGTCTGCGGGCCTCTCCGGGCCAGAGCAGCCCCGACACTTAGGGGGGAAACCCCCGGCTTTCCAAACTCGTAGTTGGTATGTGATGCCCATTCTGTACCTTCTGGTGCTGGTTTTTTTGGCGAAGATCGTGTTGATCGACTCGCCGGTGGGCAAGGCGCTGGGTGACGCGATTCGAAACCTGACGCCGGCGAAGGCCCCCGAAGGTGCTGCCTCGCAGGCCGAGCTCGAGCATCTGCGCCGCGACGTCGCAGAGCTACGTGACCGCGTAGACCGGGTGGTAGAGGAGCAAGCGTTTCTGACGCAGCTTCTGTCGCGACGCGAGCGTCTCGGCCTCGGGTCGGGCGAGAGAGACGACAAGGACTTTCCAACTTAGGCGGAGGCCGGAATGGTCACGCGCGAAGACGTTGAAGGCTATTTGCTCCGGATGGAGATACCATTCCAGGAGCTCGAAGAGGGGCTGTGGGTCGTTGGCGATAGCAAGGACACGGCGCCCCTGTTCGTCAACTATGCGCCGCCGCTACTGCTGGTTAGAGTAGAGGTGATGGACGTGCCGGGCGATGAAGAAGTGCGCCGGGGGCTGTTTCGCGAGCTGCTGGAACTGAACGCCACCGACCTGGTGCACGGTGCCTACGGCCTGGATGAAAACGAGATCGTGTTGACCGACACGCTGCAGCTGGCGGATCTCGATTTCAGCGAAATGCAGGCATCGCTGGAGAGCATTCTGCTGGCCTTGCGGTCGCACTACGAAACACTGGCACACTTCAGGACTCCATAGAGAGAGCAAAACCGATATGAGCATATGGAGCAGGCTGTCCACGATGGTCCGGTCGAACCTGAACGACCTCATCGCTCGGGCGGAGAACCCCGAGAAGATGCTTAACCAGATCATCGATGATATGCGCTCGCAGTTGGCGCAGGCGAAGCAAGAGGTCGCCGTTGCCATTGCCGACGAGCGCAAGCTCCGGCGGCAAGTGCAGGACGAGCGTGATCAGACCGCCGACTGGGAGCGCCGCGCCAAGCTGGCGCTGCGTGAAGGTCGCGATGACCTGGCCCGGCAGGCCCTGTTGCGGAGCCAGGAGCATGGAGAGCACTCGGGCTCGCTGGAAGACCAGTGGCGAGCGCACGCCACAGAGACGGAGAAGCTCAAGGACACGCTGAGGCAGCTAAGCAGCAAGATCGAAGAGGCGAAGCGGAAGCGGAACCTGTTGATCGCGCGTCAGAAGCGGGCGCATGCGCAACGCCGGATCCACGAGACGATGTCCGGCCTTGCCGATCGAAGCGCTTTCGAGGCGTTCGACCGCATGGCAGAGCGGATCGAGGACGCGGAGATGCATGCGCTGGCCGCCGCTGAGGTCGATGAAGAGCTGGGCGGCGACGACCTCGACCGCGAGTTCAAACGGCTCGAGGGCGGCGATGTCGACGTGGAGCGCAAGCTCGAGGCGCTGAAGGAGGAGATGGGTCTCCTGCCTGCTGGTGCCGAAGAGGAAGAAACCGGCCCGGACGTCATCCACGAGGCCGAGATCATTGAGGAAGAAGAGGCGCCATCCGAGGAGGACAAAGCTGGCTGATTCGACCGGCGGAATAACGGCCCGCCAGCTATACGGCATGCTGGCGACGTTTGTATTCGTCGTCCTGCTGCTTCTGTTCATAAACAGCGTTGCGGAGATCCTCCTGCTCCTGTTCGTCGCAGCGCTGTTCTCAGTCTACCTGGCAAGCTTCACCGACTTCTTCACCCGCCGCCTCGGCGTGGGGCGCGGCGTCGGGCTGATCTTTGCCCTTCTCGGCACTCTCGTGATCGTCGGTGTGGTCGGTGGATTGATAGTACCACCCGTGGTCACCCAGTTCCAACAGCTGATCGTCGATTTGCCGGACCAGGTGGCAGCGGCAGAGGTCGAGATCACGCGGCTCGCCATGGAGAATCAGCTTCTCGGTCGATTGGTTGGAGAAGCGGGCGAGGGCAGCGCAGCGTTCTTCGACCAACTGTTCCAGCAGGCGAGCGATTTCTTCCGCAACGTCCCCGAGTATGTGTTCTCTGGAATCGGCGTCCTGATTCACCTGGTGTCCGTGTTGATCATGGGCATCTACATGGCGCTGAAGCCGACGGTCTACAGGGAAGGGCTGATCGCGCTCACGCCGCCCACCTATCGGGAGTTGGCGCGAGATATCCTCGACGACCTCGGTCACACGATTCGCTCGTGGCTGGTCGGGCTCGGCATCTCGATGGTCGTCTTGGGTTTCCTGACCTGGATCGGGCTCATCCTTCTCGACGTGCCCTACTCGCTCGCCTTCGGTGTGTTCACCGGTATCGCCGTCATAGTCCCGTTCTTCGGCACCATCGTGTCGACTTTGCTGCCGGCGCTCTTCGTCATCGGGACCGGCGGCGTCTCCAAGGCGCTCCTGGTCATCATGCTTGGCGTCATCGTGCATATCTTCGAGGCCAACGTTGTCGCGCCCATGGTCTTCGAGAAGCAGGTCGAGCTGCCTCCGGTCCTGACCATCCTGTCGGTCCTCGTCATGGCGAAGCTGTTGGGCGTCGTCGGGCTGCTTGTGGCCGTGCCGGTCCTGGCCAGCGCCATGGTCCTGATTCGCCGCATCTTCGTCCACCGCGTGTTGGAAGGGAAGGGTTTCCACCGCATCGAAAGAGACGCGCCTGCCATAATCAGCCTGCCCACAGGCGACGGGGTTCTTGTCCACCCATCCGCCTCGGAAGCGAGCATCCCCGCGATGCTGGAAGGCTAGGGGTGGTGCGGTGGTGAGTAATGCGGTAGTGCGGTAGTAGGGAGTAGCGGGTAGGGGGTAGGGAGTCGGGAGTGCCCTCTCTTCTCTGTTCTCTTTTCTCTTTCTCTTTGTCTTTGTCTTTGTCTCCAATTCATGAATCCACGTTTCCTGGTCTTCACCGCCGGCCTGCTTCAAGAAGAAGACGCGAAGACCGGCATCGTTGCCGTCCGTTACCTGGCCGACCATGTCGCGGCGATCATCGATCCGCCGCTGGCAGGCGTGACCGCGGAAGATGCTCTCGGCTTCGGCGGCTCGATCCCGATAGTCGCCAGTCTCGAAGAGGGGCTGCGGCACGAGCCCAACGCGCTGCTGATCG
>JBDHHX010000090.1:0-11372 GCA_039589155.1 Gemmatimonadota bacterium
CGACGTTGTCCGTCGCCATGTGGGTGGTCGACAGCTTGCAGCTGCGTCTCCAATCACCCGACATCCCGCGCGACTTGCTGATCGAAGAGGCCTACCTGAACCGAGGCCTGGTGGGCGTCGGGGATCACCGTATCCGCATCGACGACGACGGAAGGTTCGTCATCGAGTCGGAGGGAGCAGAGGGAGAGCTCAGCGGGCGGACGGGCACGTTGGTGACGTTCCCGGCGGGAACGTTGTTGGTCCGGCTGGGAGTCCAGCCCGGCACCTACCGGTTACGGGTGATCTCGCAGTCGGCGGCGGAATCGATGGTGACCGGCGGCCTGGCTGCATCGATTCGCCCTGAGACCAACCTGATCGATGTCACCTATACAGGCACGGACCCGCAACTGTCGATCAAGATCCTGAACGCGGCGGCGGCGGCGCTGCGTGACCTGGGCGTGGGCCGGTCCAGAGCCTGGGCCGATGCGCGTTCGGAGTTCATACGAAACATCCTGGAGGATGCCGGCAATCGGCTGCGCGAGTCGCTGCAAGATGTGGAGGACTACAAGCAGAGCCGGGGCCTGACCAGCCTGAGCGCGGAAGAGGAGCGCGTGTTGTCGCGCATCTCGGAGCTCCAGACCCAGCTGGAGAAGATGGTGGTCGAGCGCGGCATCTACACCAGCCTGGTCAACCAGGTGACCAACGAGGGCATAAAGCCGGGCGATATTCAGCAGTTCGCGCTGCTCTCGGAAGATGAGTTGAACCGGACGGTCGAGTTCTACTACGACCAGCTGTTGGCTCTGCTGGAGGAACGGGCGAACCAGACCGGCCCGATGGGCAGGGACCCGGCGCACCCGAACGTCGTTGGGCTCGACCGCCGGATCTCGGAGACACAGGAACAACTGGTGGACGCGGCACAGAATGCGGTCGCCGCCATCGACACCCGGATCGACGGGCTTGCGGGATCATTGTCGAACATGCAGGCGGAGCTCCGAACGCTGCCGGCCGTGGAGACGGACCTGGCGCGGCTCGAGGGTCAGGTCGAGATCTACTCGGACACCTACAAGTACTTGTTGGCCCGGTACCAGGAGTCGCAGATCTCGGTCGCCGAGATCGCGCCCTACGTTGATGTCCTCGACCCGGCGCGACGCGCCTGGCCGGTTAGCGGCGGCCAGCGGATCAATGTCGTCTTCGGCACTCTGCTCGGCTTGATCCTCGGAATCGGCGCCGCCTTCTTCCTCGAGTACATCGATCGTTCCGTGCACTCGACCACCGACGTGGAAGCGGCGGTCGGCACGGCGGTGCTCGGCTGGATTCCGCAGATCGACGCGCCCGCAGACGGTCGCGCGATCCCGCTGGTCGCGGTCAGCGACCCGGAAGGCTCGGCGGCCGAAGCGTATCGCGTGCTTCGCACCAACCTGGCGTTTTCCACATCGCGTGAGGAGCAGTTGAACAGCCTGGTCTTCACCAGCCCGGGCCCCGCGGAAGGGAAGTCGACGACGGCGGCGAACCTGTCGGCAGTATTGGCGGCGCGCGGTGACCGCACACTGCTGGTCGATGCGGACCTGCGACGCGGCGCGCTACACGACGCGTTCGACGTGATGCGCTCGCCCGGCCTCAGCGACTTGCTGGTTGGGGAACTGGACGCCAGGGAAGCGATTCGACCGGAAGTACGCACCGGCCTGGACTTCCTGCCGGCGGGCCAACGTCCGCCCAACCCATCAGAGTTGCTGGGTTCTCAGGCGATGGCGGACCTGCTGGCGACGTGGAGGGGGGAATACCGCTGGGTGCTGATCGACGCGCCGCCCGTCCTTGCGGTCGCCGACGCCGCCGTGCTTGCCGCGCTGGCGGATGGATCGGTGCTGATCCTTAGAGCGGGTGAAACGGACAGGCGCGCTGGCTGGCAGGCGATCCAGCAGCTCAAGCGGGTGGACGCGCGCGTAGTGGGCGCCGTACTGAATGTGGTCAAGCCAGAGACATCGGTGGACAAGTACTACCTGGACTACTACTACGAGCGAACGTCTTAGTTAATCTCGCCTGCCGCTCCCCCATAACCATCGAGTTCTGAATCCGCCGCCCGTAGACCCTCCGCTTCACCCGACTCGTAAGGCAACTCCGACCGAACAGCCGACCCCAGGCTCGAGTAGCACTCGCGCCCCTGTGGCACGGCCAGCCGCCAGGCCGCCAATCGCTTGAGCCATGAACTCGCCACCGGTGTGCTGACTCCGCGGACCGTTGCTAACTCGTCCGCCACGGTGTCGCCCATTCGGCCGAGGTCCTCCCATAGCTCACGTAGCCGGGACGGAGCCGGACCCCACAATTCGGGGCCCTCGCTGTCCACTGCCACAAGCGCCAGGTTGCGACGTTCCAGTACCATCTCGATCAGATCTTTATGATGCTCAGACGCGCCCTGCACAATGAAGAAGGTATCCGACGGCCGGTCCGGCGCCTGGTACTTGATCAGCAACTTTGCAATCACCTCGTCGGCACAACTGAAGTCGATGACGCCGACGTGCGAGAAATCGAGGACCGAGAGACACGGCCCCTGCGATTCCTCTATCTGCTGCTCGATCGCCACCCGTACCGCCTGACCGGTAGGCCGGGTAACCAGGTTGCTGTAGAGTGTCGCCACCGAAGTGCGAAACACCTTCTCGAAACCGCCACCCATGCTACTATGCATCCCCACGCCCTCCTGGTCGGTTCTCGTTCGGCGGGACGATCTGCGGTAATACGACCTGTATCTGCGCTCCAGGGAAGTCGGGCAGGCCGGCCGCGATCGGCTCCTTGTCGATCCAATCCGGGATCTCGGCGATCTGAGCCGTCCCACTCCTCACTGTGAAGAGGCCGTTCCAACGCGAGACCTGCTTGCGGATGCCCTGCAGTCCCTGACCGCGGCCGGGGTCGCGGTAGCGTGATACGCCGTGGAGGAATGCGGCCTCCAACGCCGTCTCATCGGACCAGCGCTCGCCGTAGCGCTGCGCGTGCTCGCGCGCCAGCGAGCCGCGAAAGCCAGTGCCCACGTCCATTACCGCGATGACCACGACCTGACGACCGAGCCTCTGCTTGAAGTTGTACGTCTGAGCCGAGACCCAACCGTCTGCTTCGGCATGCTCCACGATGTTCTGGCAGACTTCCGAGAGGATCACGCTGAAATGAAGCACCGCCGGTGGCGGGTAGCCGAGCTGTTTCCCGATGATCGCCGCCGCCCGGTCTCGCACCCTGTCGACCACATCATGAACGTCCTGGTGAGAGCGGATCGCGGTTATCTCGAGCAGAGCGTCCGATTTGGCGGCCCCGCGCCGCCTGGCCCTGTCGGGTATATCGAAGACGTCGTGCGCCGCTTCGTAGAAGCGAATGCGGGCCAGGTAGCTGGAAACCTCTTTGCTCTCCGGGACCTTGAGCAACGGCCGCTCGCCGAACCTGTCCTGCCAAGCTTGGCCTGCAGCCAGCAGGCCGAGGATCCCGTAAGGGCTCACCCAGCGCACGTGACGCGCATCGAGCAGCAGGCGGCCCCCGTCGGCGCCCGCCCAACCACTTACCATCGTCTCGAACCCGCGCTCGTCCAATGTTTCGGGTACGGAAAGCAGGAAGCTCACCGGATCAAGCCTCCCAAGCTCCTATGTCGCACGCTCGATCTCGCCTCTCAACAGTCGGTTCAGGCCGGAAGCGCCCCGGTGCATCACGTTGCGGCTGGACGCCGCGTTCGCACGCCGCATCGATTCCTCCACGTCGTGCCCCGCCAACAGTGCGCTGAAGGCCGTGATCCCCCACACGTCTCCGCACCCCGTCGGGTCGCCATCCTTCACGGCGGCGGCCACCACCTTGCCGGTCCGCAGCGGCCCTTCGAGCTGCCGTCGATCGTGCCGGGCATCGCCCAGTGGCGTTGCGTCCGCCGCCATGAAGAAAGCCGCACCGCCCGGCCCCAATGTCACGAACAGCAGGCGCGTGTCACGACCCACGACATCGGCAGCGAAGGCCCAGGGGTCGCCCCAATGCGAGCTCATCGCGGCGAGCTCGGCCTCGTTCATTTGCACCGCATCGAAACAGGCTAGCCACTCCGCCCAGCGGTCCAGGTGACGCGGACTGCGATCACCGCGCGAACCCGTCTGCAACATCAGCGAATGCACGTCAGCGTAGATCGGTCCATCGAAATAGTGATACAGGTGTTGGGCGACGGTCAGGTCGAATTCGTCGCCCGTGATGAAGTTCAGGTAAAGCGCGTCACAGCCCTGGATCCTCGACTCCAACTCTGGCCAGCTCCAGGCCGGCACGCCGCCTCGCAGCCGTTCACAGCGTCGCTCCTGGCCACGATAGTGCAACTCGACCCGCGGGTTGGGCTCGTCGACGACGGAGATAGCATCCCGGCTTTCGATCACAGCCAGCTCATCGAGGAACGTCATCGCCCGCTCGGCCAGGTCATGGCCCAGTTTGACCACGGGTCGCACCCTGTAGTCGGGGGGTACGACGGCATCGGCGGCGGCCAGTGCGTAGGTGATTCCTCCCCACTCCTCCATCGGCGATCCGGTGTCGTCCTCAATCCGGATCGTGTCCCACACCATCGTGCCTACGACACCGAGGATGCGCATGCTGTTGAGTCGATGACCCCCGGGGCGGTAACAGGTAGGTACTGGCCTTCAAAGCTAATCTGTCGATCCACGGAACGCGAGTGCGGACCGGACGCGTACGAGGAAGAGACAGTGCAATGACAATCCCCCATTCCCCACCACCCCGAATCCCCAAATCCCGGAATCACCTTCGACAATTCCCCAACTCCCACCACACATCACACGGAGCCGAAGGTCTCTTTCTTGAAGCAGGCGACCGCGCCCACAACGCCGGCCGTTCCATTCAACGTCGACGGCACGATCTTGCATGCCTGCTCCGCCACCCGAAAGGCGCGGCGCCGGACCTCGGCACGCAGCGGCTCGAACAGATGGTCGCCCGCCTTCGTCACACCGCCTGAAATGACCAGCACGTTCGGGTTGAGGATATTTATGATGTTGCCGAGGCCGACGCCCAGGAACTTGGCTGTATCGTGCATGACCTCTGTGGCATACGGGTCGCCATGAACAACGCCCTCGTAGACGGTCTCCGCCGTAATGCTCTGCAGGTCGCCCGCCAATTCCGGCAGCAGCGACGGAACGTCGGCCTCCAGTCCCTCGATCGCCCGTGCGGCAATCGCCGGACCCGACGCGTACGCCTCCAAGCAGCCGTAGTTGCCGCAATTGCACTTGCGGCCCGTGGAGTCGATGGTCATGTGACCGAGCTCGGCCGCCGCGTCCGACGCGCCATGGTGCAGCTCGCCATTCAACACTATGCCGCCGCCGATACCGGTCCCGAGGGTGACGCCGACCACCGTGTCGGCATCGCGCCCCGCGCCCATCCACCACTCGCCGTAAGTGGCGGCGTTGGCATCGTTGTCGAGAACCGCCGGAAGACCTACGGCGTTTTGAATCAGGTCGCGGAGCGGGAAGTTCCGCCAGCCCAGGTTCGGAGTGTTGATCACGGTGCCGCTCTTGCGGTCCAGCGGGCCGGGTGATCCGATGCCGACGCCAGCGAACGATTCCTTGTCAGCACCATGTTCGTCGATGAGTTCCTGCATCGACTCCTTGATCATCTTGACCACGCGGTCAACGACGAACTTGGCGCCGCGGTATGCCTCCGTCGGCATGCCGCGCAGCGCGATCGGGTGGCCGCCATCGAGCGTCATCATTCCGACGGCCAGGTTGGTGCCACCGATATCAACTCCTACGATCCATTCCGGTTTCGACTTCTTCTTAGACATCGCTGGATGTCCTCTCTTCTCCTAGCTGTTCACGCACCGAGCGCGCCACTGCCTCGACGGAGACTAGATGCAGACACTCGTTGCGGGCTTCTGGCAGGATCGATCCGGCGCCGACGCGCCGGCAACTGGCTTTCCCACACGACGCGCACGGCAACGTCGAGTGCCAGAGCGCCCGCGTGCTTGCCTCCAACGGGCCGACTTCTTCAGGACTTCGCGAACCGAAAACGCCGACGACACGCGCGTCCACCGCGCCTGCCAGTTGCAGCGCCCCGTTGTCGTTGACCACCACCACATCGCAGGCGGAGAGTCCCGCCGCGAAGACCGCCAGGCTGGTGCGGCCGCCAAGATCGATGCCACGCGGACCGGCCCCGGCAGCGACTCGCGCGGCCAACACCTCGTCGCCCGGACCACCGAACGCCACGACCGTCCCGACCTCGCTGGCCAGTATGCCCGCCAGCGCCGTGTATCGTCCCTCCGGCCAACGGCGGGCCGGCGCCCGGGACCCGGGAACGATCCCCACGACCGGGCGATCGAAGCGATCGTTGACGAGCTGGCGGAACTGATCGCGGGCGCGCTCCGGCACGTCGATCCGTCCGGCGGGTAGCGCACCGCCTTTCCAGCCGGGGTCGGCGACCCTCATGTAGTCGACGGATCGATGCTCACCGCTGCCCTTCCCGAACGATGATGCCCGGCCGCGGATCGGGATCGCCGCCAGCCAGGCGGCGGCGGCGGCCGCCATCGTGTCGTTGAAAAGATAGGCCTCCGAGTACCCGGGCCCACGCAGCCAGTCCGCCGTCTTCCACACCGCGCGCCGCCGCCGAAAGGGAATGATCGCCGCCGGCAGTCCCGCCATTTCCAGTACCGGCGTCCAACGGATGCCGCACCAGATATCGACGCCCGGCTCTGCCCGCCGCTCGGACAGTCTCCGTAGCGCCGGGATCGCCAGGATCACTTCGTCCAGATGGTCCGGCGCTCGCGCGAAGACGCGGCGCGTCGAAGGCTCGCTCAATCGCTACCGACCTCGAGAATCGCCAGGAACGCCTCCCGCGGTACTTCCACCTGGCCCACTCGCTTCATCCGCCGCTTGCCTTCCTTCTGTTTCTCCAGCAGCTTTCGCTTCCTCGTCACGTCGCCACCGTAGCACTTTGCCGTCACGTTCTTGCGCAGCGGCTTGACCGTCTCTCGCGCGATCACCCGGCTGCCCACAGCCGCCTGAATCGCGACCTGGTAGAGCTGTCGCGGAATGATCTCCTTCAATTTCTCGACCAGCGAGCGGCCGTAGAAATACGCTTTGTCGCGGTGCACGATCATGCTGAGCGCATCCACCGGGTCGCCGTTCAGCATCACATCGAGGCGTGCCAGCTGACCCACGCGGAAGCCTGCGAGATCGTAGTCGAGACCGCCCGTGCCGCGTGACAAGGATTTGAGCTTCTCGTAGAAGTCGAGCACCATCTCGGCGAGCGGCAGGTCATAGGTCACTTCTACGCGCTGGCTGTCGACGTAATGCATATGGTCGAACTCGCCACGCCGCTCGTGGCACAGCTTCTGGACACCGCCGATGTACTCCGCCGGGCAAAGTATGCGAAGATGAACGTAGGGCTCTTCTACGCTCGCGATCTTCCCGGCGTCCGGCATCTTGGATGGGTTCTCTACCGCGATCGTCGAGCCGTCCTTTAGGTGTACGCGGTACTCCACATTGGGCACCGTGCTCACGAGATCGAGATCGAACTCGCGCTCCAACCGCTCGCGAACGATCTCCATGTGCAGTAGTCCAAGAAACCCACAGCGGAATCCGAAGCCCAACGCATCGCTGCTCTCGAACTCGTACTGGATCGACGCGTCGTTCAGTTTCAGTTTCTCCAGTGCCCCGCGCAGTCGCTCGTACTCCGCCGTATCACCCGGGTAGAGGCCGGCGAACACCATCGACTTCACTTCCCTGTAGCCGGCCAGCAGTTCCGTCGCCCGATCGTTGGCATCGAGCACCGTGTCCCCGACCTTCGTGTCCGCCACCGACTTGATCTGCGCCGTCAGGTAGCCAACCTCCCCCGCCGTTAGCTCCGACGTCGGAACAGCGCCCAAGCGCAGGTAGCCCACTTCCCGTACTTCGTATGTCGAACCGTTCGATCCAAACGCGATCTCCGCCCCCGGGCTAAGCCGGCCATCAACGACGCGCACCAGAGGAACGGCTCCCAAGTAGTTGTCGTGCTGTGAATCGAAAATCAGTGCCCGGAACGGTGACGCCACGTCGCCCGACGGCGGTGGTACCCGCTCAATCACCGCCTGCAACACCGACTCCACGTTCGTTCCCTCTTTCGCGCTGACCATCAACACCTCCTGCGCCTCGCAGCCCAGCAGCTCCGCCAGCTCGGTCCGTCTGCGCTCGGGCTCCGCCGCCGGCAGATCGATCTTGTTGATCACTGGGACGACAGTCAGATCCGCCTCCAGCGCCAGGAAGAGGTTCGACAGCGTTTGCGCCTCGATCCCCTGAGACGCATCGACCACCAGGATGGCGCCTTCACACGCCGCCAGGCTCCGGCTCACCTCGTAGGTGAAGTCCACGTGTCCCGGCGTGTCGATCAGGTTCAGCTCGTACGTCTCGCCATCTGCCGGCGTGTAGCTCAAACGGATGGCGTGCGCCTTGATCGTGATCCCCCGCTCCCGCTCCAGGTCCATCGAATCCAGGACCTGCTCCTTCATGCGGCGCGGATCGACGGCGCCCGTCAGCTCCAGCATCCGGTCCGCCAGCGTTGATTTGCCGTGATCTATGTGCGCTATGATGCAGAAATTGCGGATCCGCGCCGTTTCCACCCGGTTTCGCCTCCCTCATCGGATTCTCCCTAATCGCTGAATATATCCCGGGGGGAGAGAACTAGGTAATTGGAAGTTGGATGTGGACATTGGGGGCGCTCCAATCTCCAAGTTGCTCAGGAAACATTCGGGGAGAGTCGGGGGTAGGGTAGACCGAAGCAGGGGGGCGTATGGCCCTCTAACCGGGAAAGCCTTGGCGGCCGGAAGTTCAGACCTGACAAGGAATTCCCCACCCCGCCCGGCGAGCCGTTTGGCTCGTTTCGCCCTCTCCCCGAACAGAAGAGCGGAGGTAATCCGGTGCTTTCCATGATGGAATTCGTCAGGGCACATCTACGTCGTGCGCTGCCGTTAAGCGCTGGCGTCGGAGTGGTAATCCTGGCTGCGTGCGAGGTGCCCGAGGCGCCGGAGTGGGACATTGATGTAAGCGTCCCGTTCAGTTCCGATCCGATAGCGATCGTCGACTTCCTACCCAGCGAAGTGGACACGGCGAGCGTGAGCAGCGTGCCGGTGTTCACGGTAGACCCGCAGGCGGACAGCATGGATTACACGCTGGGCCAGATGTGCTCGGCGTGCGGCGTGCTGCAAGGAGTCACGACCAACGTCCCGGGCTTCACTTACCAGGACTCGCTAGACGTGGACTTTCCACCGGAGCTGGTGTCGGTGGAGCTCGAGTCGGCACAGTTGGGTCTGTTCGTGGACAACGGGTTGAACTTTGACCCGCTGCGGCCGGGCGCCGGCGGTTTCCTCACTATCACGGTGCACGACCTGGGTAGTGGCGCGCTGGTAGACAGCGTGTTGATGGATGGGGCGACGCAGTCGCTGCCAGCGGGCACGCGCACGCAGATCGACCTGGACATCACGGACGTCGACATAACGCAGGGCCTTCGCGTGGTGGTCAACGTCAACTCGCCGCTTGACGCTCAGACGGTGACGATCAACAACAACCTGAGCGCCCGCTTCGGCGCGGTGCTCGACCAGATCATGGTCCGGGCACTGGTCGCCGTCGTCGACAACGCGGCCTTGGACGAAGAGTTCATGGTCGATCTCGACGAGGACCTGCGTCAGGAGATCTCCGAGAGCGTGCAGGCCGCCGAATACGAGCTCGAGCTGACGCATACGTTGGAGATCGCCGGCACGCTCGATGTCTCGATCGCGGGCTCGCAGTTCGACCTGTTTTCCGGCAATCCGGCAAACGAAATACGACTCGGCCCACACAACTTCGTCTCGAACCAGCCGCAGACCGGCACACTCTCGGTGCAGGACATGCAGCAGATCGCTGGCTTCATTAATGTCTACGTCGGTTACCGCGGCGTCGCCTCGGGCTCAGGCGCAGGGAACACGAGCCGATTCACACCCGACCAGGCGTTACAGGCAGACTTCAAGCTGACAGCGACCGTCAGAGTCGGCAGCTAGGGAGGCGCGACGATGAATAAGCATCAGATCACGACGATCGTTTTCGCGCTGCTCGCCTGCTCCGCGGGTGCGGCCAGCGCGCAGATGGCGACACCGAGCGCTCGCAGTTTCGGTCTCGCCGATTCCTACATCGGGAGGGCGCGCGGCTACGAAGCGCCCTTCTGGAACCCGGCCAACCTGGGGCTGACGGAAAGCCCAAGCTGGTCGATCGGCGTGGCAGGCGCCAGCGCGTATCTAGACAACAACGCGCTGAGCTACGGCCAGATTGAGGACCTCTACGGTGACTACCTGGACGACGCCGAGAAATCGGCGTTGTTGGAGGAGATCCGCGGCGCTAAAGACGGTATGCTGCAACTGAGCGCCGACGCCGGCGCCACAGCGCTGGGCTTCAGCATCTGGCGGTTCGCGTTCGGCCTGGGCGCCACCGGCTCGACCGAGCTCGAGGTCACGGCCGACGCCGCCGAGTTGCTTCTGTTCGGCAACGTCGGTGAGGATGGCAACGGCAGAGACTTCGACCTGGACGGATCGCACGGGGATGGCTGGTCGTTGAGCAGTGCTTACCTGTCCTACGCACAGCCGTTCACGATCCCGGCCCTGGATTACCTGGGGATGAAGTTCTCCGTAGGCGGCACGGTCAAGTACGGACTCGCCCATGGGCTCTTCCGCGTTGCGGACGAGGGCAGTCTGCTGACCTACGACCCGCTGACGCTGAACGTCGAGGCGGAGCTCTTGAACAGCACGGAGGTCGATGCCGGCCGCATTTTCGCCGCGGACATCGGCGCCGCGATGGAATGGGGGCCGTGGGTATTCGGCCTATCGGTCATCGATGCGTTCTCCGACATCCAGTGGAAAGAGGAAGCGTTCGAGCTCACCCAGATCAGCGTCTACGCGGACTTCGACAGCAGCACGGCGAGCGACACGACGCTTGCCTTTGAAGAGCTGAGCCTGGCTGATCAGGAGAGCGTCACCGAGTTCCTGAACAGCGCCAGTATACCGACCAAGGTCCGCCTCGGCGCGGCATGGGACATGAGCACGATGCTGACCCTGTCCGCCGACTACATGGAGATGATCGGCGGGACCCTGCGCGCGCGCTGGGAGCGGCAGCTGTCGGTAGCCGGAGAACTACGACCGATCTCTGTCCTACCGCTGCGGCTGGGGCTCGCGACCGATTTCAACAACCTGGCGATCACCGGCGGCCTGGGGATCTACGCCGGCCCGGCACACCTGGACTTCTCCATCGGCCGCTGGGGCATCGGCTCGGGCGATGGAGTGGCGGCTGCACTATCGATCAGTGTGTGGCCGGGGGCGGGCTGGTAGGGGATGCGAAAAAGGGGCCTTCGGCCCCTTTTTCTTTCAACAGCCAACAGCCGGTAGCCATCGATCGACG
>JBDHHX010000091.1:0-11339 GCA_039589155.1 Gemmatimonadota bacterium
TCCTCGGCGCCGCAGGCACAGACCGAAGCTGCTGCCAGCAATGCCAGCGCTTTCCGAACATCGATTCGCATCACGATCCCGCCTGCCGCTGCTCCAGTTTGCGCTTAATGAGATAATCGAGGCTGTACTTGCCGGGTCCGATCAACATCAAGCCCAGGAACAGTGTCGCGTTCTTGAACGAGTGCGCCGGACTGCCGCGACCCGTCGCGATGTGGTTGCCGCTCGCAACGACCATCGTGATAGCGAGCAAAAAGCAAACGGGCTGGAAGAAGAGGCCCAGCGCGATCATGATCCCACCGACCGATTCAGAGAACGCCGCCACGAAGCCGAAGAACGTGTGCCCGAACCCGATCCCGAAGGAATCCAGCGCGCCGCCTACCCTCGCCCAACGTTCCGGCCCTTCCACCAGCTTGCTCCACCCGTGGAAGTAGAGGTAGCCCAGTCCGAATCCGACGCGTACGACCAACAGTCCTTCGTCACGGTATTTCTCCAACGCCTTCCATATCATCGACTAGTCTCCCTCCTGGTTCGCCTGTATCGGTTGGTATAGCTCTATCCGGTTTCCGTCCGCATCACGCACCCACGCGAACAATCCGTAGTCGTAGTCGCTCCGCTTGATGGGCTTGATCCCCTTCGCCGATAGCGATTCGAGTGCGGCACCCAGGTCGCGTACCCGCAGATTCACCATGAACGGCTGGTCGCCGTACATGCTCTCCGGCTCCGGCCCTTCACCACGCACCGGCAATTCGACCTTGGCCTTCATGATCGAGAAGGTCGTGTCCAGTTTCCGCCTTCTGTCATCGGGATCAAGCCCCCAGAACACCCGGTAGAAAGCGCCAAACTCCGCGTCACCCTCGAACTCCATGCCCAGGTGCTCGCGGTACCAGTTCGCCAACCGCTCGGGGTCGTTCGTGAAGATGAACGCCCCGCCGATGCCGTCGATCATCGTATTCCCCCTCTATTGATAGCGCAGGACAGCAAGATAACGCCCACTACCTTGGACGGCGACTAGGACTAAAGACTAGGATTGGACTACGACTATGACTGTGACTAGGAGCGCGCACTCCCAGTTCTAGTCATAGTCCTAGTCCAATCCTAGTCCCAGTCCTAGTCCTCACAAACAGACCTTTTCACGACCCCCCCTCCCGACTACCTTCGGATACCCCTGACCAGAAGAACACCGCATCCGAGGCACAGAACATGACCATCCACGAACCGCACAAGATAAAGACCGTCCGCCTGCTCTCCTTTCCATCACTCGAGCAACGCAAGAAACACCTCGCCGAAGCCCACTTCAACGTCTTCAACCTGACGCCCTCGCAGGTCACCTTCGACATGTGCTCGGTCGGAACCGGCGCCGTCAGCCAGGAACAGCTGGCCGGACAGTTCATCGGTGACGAAGCCTATGCCGGCTCCCGCAACTTCGAGGCGCTGCAGAAGGCGGTTCAGGACGTCCTCGGTCACCACTACATCTGCCCAACCCACAATAACCTGGGCAACGTGAAGCTAGTCGTCTCTACTATGGTGCCGCCCGGCTCCGTCGTGCCGAGCAACGCCCGCACCAAGCTGGATGTACTGAACCCTCTCGGCATCGAATACCCGGACACGCGCAACCACGACGAACCCGTCTTCACCGGCAACATGGATCTGGGCAGGCTGGAAGCGACGCTCGAGAAAGGCGGTGTCGCCATCGTTGGCCTGCAGGCGTTCGCCGACGGGCAGCACCCGTTCAGCCTCCAGAACCTGCGCGGCGTTCGCGCCCTCGCCGACAAGTACGGCAAGCGCCTCATCTGCGACGGATCGCGAGTGATCGAGAACGCCTGGTACATCCAGCGGCACGAGCCAGGCCAGGCCGACCGCTCCATCGCCGACATCGTCAAGCAGATCGTCAAGACCTGTCACGTCATCCAGATCGACGGCGCCCAGGACCCCAAGTGCAACACCGGTGGCATCATCACCACCGACAACCCGGACGACCACGAGAAGTTCATGAACGAGGTCGTCGTCTTCGAGGGGCTGCACACTTACGGCGGCATGGCGGGCCGCACGATGGAAGTCTTCCGCCGTGGCCTGCTCGAGATGTGCGACGAAGACGAAGTCCACTGGGTCATGCACCAGACCGAGCGCTTCACACAGCGGCTCATCGATGCAGGCGTCCCCATCGAGCGTGGCTGCGACGGCGCCTACATCAAGGCCGACCAGTTCCTCGGCCACATAGACGAGAACACACAGGACACTTTCTCCGCCGCGCTCTACCTCATGTCCGGCGTGCGAGCGGTCGCCAGCGGCCTCGTCGGCCGCGATAACCTGGTACCCGTCCAGATCCCGCGCCTGGCGATGATGAACGAGCAGCTGGACCAGGTCGCCGACGCTATCGCTAGCCTGCTCGAGCAGCGCGACGCCGTGACCGGCCTGCAGGCCACCGTCAAAGGCACCTGGCGCGACGAGATGCAGTACCACTGGGTCTTTCCCAACCTGGAGCCCTACGAGTTCGACACCTTCCCCTACGCGACCCACACCGTCGAGCGCGTGGGCGTATTGACGCGCGGCCAACGCGAGAAGGCGATACGCGCTGCCGGCTACAATACTTTCCTGCTGATGTCCGCCGACGTGACCATCGATCTACTCACCGATTCCGGCACCACGGCGATGAGCACCGACCAGTGGGCCGCCTACGAGGGCGTTCAGGCTAGCGCCACCACCAGCGACGAGTATTTCCACCTCGTCGACGTGTTGCGGGATGTCACCGGCTACGAGCACGTGATCCCCACCCACCAGGGTCGGGCCGCCGAGCATATCCTCAGCCAGATCATGATCGAGGACGGTCAACTGGTGCCCGGCAACATGTACTTCACTACCACGAAGCTGCACCAGGAGCTGGCCGGCGGCGTGTTCGTCGACGTCATCGTCGACGAAGCGCACAGTCCCGAGAGCGACTTTCCCTGGAAGGGAAACATCGACGTCGGCAAGCTGAAGGCGTTGGTCGACCAGCACGGAGCCGGAAAGATCGCCTACGTCTCCTTCGAGCACTCCGTCAACATGGCCGGCGGCCAGCCCGCCAGCATGGACAACATGAAGGAGGTCTACGAGTTCTGCAGCTCGGCCGGCATTCCCGTGTTCTTTGACGCCACGCGCTTCGTCGAGAACGCCTACATGATCCAGTCACGCGACCCGCACTACGCCGACGTGAAGATCAGGGATATCGTCCGCGAGATGATGCTGTATGGAGACGGCTGCACCGTGAGCGGTAAGAAGGACTTCCTCATCAACATCGGCGGAGTGCTCTGCTTCCGCGAGAACGCCGACTGGGCACACAAGGCCGAAGAGATGCTCCGCCTCTACGAGGGCAACGTCACCGACGGCGGACTCGCCACCGCCGACCTGGCCGCCATCGCCCGCGGCGTGGAGGAGATGGTCGATGATCGATACATCGCCTCCCGCGTCGAACAGACCCAATTCCTCGGCAAGCTGCTGCTCGACGCCGGTATTCCCATCGTCACGCCGCCCGGCAGCCACGCCATCTTTCTCGACGCCAGGCGCTTCCTGCCTCACATCGATCAGGACGAGTTCCCCGCCCAGCGATTGGCGGCGGAGATCTACGTCGAGACCGGCGTCCGCGCCATGGAACGCGGCAACGTCTCCAAGGGACGCGACCCGGAGACCGGGGCGAACTACCGGCCGCCGCTCGAGCTCGTGCGCCTCACGATCCCGCGTCGCGTCTATACCAACGACCACATGAGCGCCGTCGCCAACGGGATCAAGCGAGTCTACGAGCGGAGAGAAGAGATAAAGGGACTGAAGTTCGTCTACGAACCAGAGAAACTGCGATTCTTCCAGGGCCGATTCGAGGCGATGTAGTCGTGGGAATCAGAATTCTGATATCGGGATTCTGACTTCGAGACTGTCCGATCGGCCTTCAATCGTCGAAGTCGACTCGGGGATTTCGGCATTCGGGAACTCGGGGAAAGCGATTGTCCGCACCCTACTTCGCCGCTCCCCGATTTCACGAATGCCGGAATCCCCGATTGAACTTCGAGATTCCCAATCAGTTACTGTCGCCGGCCATGAACGACTCGATCTCCGCCGCCACTCGCTGCGCGTCCCAAAGGAAGGCGAAATGATTCGCACTCATTAGCTCGACCACCTTCACCTCGTCCGCTCCCCGTTTCCACTCCTGCAGCCGCGCCTCTTCCAGCGCTAGCGTGAACTCGAAAGCCTGATCGGCGATCACTTTGTCCTCCGTGCTCAGCTCGCCGTACCAGCCGAACATGTCGCGCGGCATTCGTGGTACCGACAGCAACGCCAGTACCGGCACATCGAGCCTGGCGTACTCCTCCGCTTGTAGCGGTCGCATCGCTTCGAATATCGCGTTGGGAGTGACCGAACCCTTCACCGCACCTGTCGAGTCAGTATACACGGTGGCAAGGTATTCACCCGTCGGGAACTGGAACCCAAAGATCCGCTGCTGGTAGGCTCGTGCCGCTTCCAGCGAGGCGTTGTCCGCAACTGTCGCCTGCGGTGGAAGTGGCTGCGGCGGCCACTGGCTCCGCGGAGGAACCGGCGATTCCTCGCAGCCGAGGCAGCGCGTGTCGAGCAGAACGACACGGTCGATGCGGTCCGGGTATAGCTCGGCGAAGCGGTAGACCTCGTGCACGGCGATCGAATGGCCAACCAGGCTCGCCCGCTCGATCCCCAGCGCTTCGAGCAACGCCAATACGTCGTTGGCAAGACGGGCAGAGCCGTACCCATCCTGCGGCTGGTCCGATTCCCCAAAGCCGCGCCGCGTCAGCGCCACCACCCGAAACCGCGCAGTCAGCAGCGGCGCGAACTCGTCGTAGATATGACCGCTCAGACCCAACCCGGCCAGCAACACCACCGCCGGCCCATCACCGCCCCAGTCGAGATAGTGCAGGCGCACGCCGTCAGAGGTCTCGACGAAATCGCTCCGGTGAGGCGATTCATCACGGAGCGCGCCGGCCTCTATCATTGCCGCCGGCTCTTCTGCAGCCTCCCTCTCCCCGCATGCGATTCCCGCCACCGTCCCGAGTACGATCAACAAAACCGCCAAACGCCAAAGTAGCCTCATTGTCTCTTTGCTCCCGCTCAGTCTACCGCTGTGAAGTGTGAATGAATGCAAAGCCACCGCCCGTCCTCTTTGACGAAAATGCGAGTCGACTTCCCTCGTGTGGCAAAACGCTCACCGCCCTCTACTCCGGAGTCGGTCCAATAGTACGTGATCCACGCCACGTCGCCCCGGACGACGACACGCGGTTGATGCATCTCGGTGTGCACGCCTTTGGCTCGCTCCACCCAATCCGCGATGCTGCGCACCTCCAGAGCCTTCCCCT
Organism: Gemmatimonadota bacterium; assembly: GCA_039589155.1. GTDB lineage: Bacteria > Gemmatimonadota > Gemmatimonadetes > Palauibacterales > KS3-K002 > Kutchimonas. Next base: position 5,349 of record JBDHHX010000091.1, read on the forward strand.
CCGCCAGGTAGACATCGTTCTCGCCGAAGACCGTGATGTCCGGGTGAACGTAGCTGGCGTAGCGCTCCACGTCGCCTTCTTCTATCGCCGCCCACATCGCCACCAGCGCCGCCTTCACCTCTTCCGCGTCACGCTGCGCTTCGCTCGCGGTCTGTCCGCTAATCGTTCCCGCACAGCCGAGCAGCAGGCCCAGAGTCACCAGTCTCTTCATCGCGAGCGAACTCCTTCCAATGCCCCCTCGATCAGTCGATACGCCGCCTTCAGCGAGAGGCCGTCCGGATCGCGCTCCCACGACGGCGTGGAAGCGATGCCCAGCGCCGCCGCTTTCTCGTATCTGAACATCTCCGTCAGCGCCGCGGCCAACTCGGCGCTCGTCGGTCCGTCCGCCACGTTCAGCGAGTGACCCGCGACTTCTCTGGGATCCAGCACATCCATGTCGATGTGGATGTAGATCACGTCCGTCAGCTCCGAGAGCCGCTCCATCTGCCGGTGCAGGTTCTCGGACCTGTCACGGATGTCTTCCACGCTGATCATCTCGACTTCGGATCGATCGAGCAGCTCCTGCTCCAGCGGGTCGGTATCGCGAACGCCGGCCATCACGATGTAGCGCTCCGGCAGCGCCGGATCGAGGCCCGACTCGATTCGCAGTCGCGTCAACGCCAGGCCGGCCGACACCGCGACCGGCATTCCGCCCAGCATCCCGCTCAACGTCGTCTCCGGCGTGTTGAAATCACCGTGAGCATCGACAAAGACCAGTCCCACCTTGAGCGGTCGCCGCGTCTCTCCCGAATGCTGCAATCCGCCCAGCATTCCCATCAGCGAGCTGCAATTGGCCAACAGACCCACCGTCAGGAAGCCGTCACGCCGGTTACCCGCGACCATCTCCGCAAGGTGCGCGTTGGCCAGACCCAGCCGGTGCCACTCCCCGTACTCCCGCTCCTCCTCCGCCGTCAGCGCGACCGTGCTCAGCGGTTGCAGGGCGGCGCCCCGCTCGGCCAGCAGGTCCGCGAGCCCGCCGTCCTCCAGGTAGTCGGGCACGTCCGACAGCTCTGCCACGTTGCGCGAGCCAGAGTACGGCATCTTCACCAGCGCGACCTTCAGTCGACCGTCTTCCGACCTGAAGTCCTGTGCGATCGCTGTAGACGCCGTCAGCGAAAGTGCCATGGCAACTGCGATAAGGGCTTTCATCGATCGACGTTTCCCATCTACACCGGGGACCAGGTCATTCGCTAATCCTTCGACTCGAGCAACCCGATCAGAATCTCGCCCCACTTCTCCGGGCGGGCCCACGCCTCCTTGTAGACGATCGTTCCACCTTTGTCGATGACGTAGGCGCTGTTCGGCAGCTGTCCGTACGTCGTCCGCACGGTATTCGACATGTCGTCGATCACCACCGTGGCCCCGATCCCCAATTCGCCACACGACTTCTCCGCCAGCGCCTGCCGCTCTTCATACGTCTCCGGCTGCTCGACCTCGGCGAACATCCGCTCGCCGGCGTGCGCCTCGCGCTGGTACAGCACTACGAAAAGTACTGCTTCTCCGTACTCCTCACGCACCTTTTCAACGTCGGCGACCCGTCGACGGAACGGGGGTCAAGTATAGGATCCGAATTCGATCACCACCGGCCGAACCGAGTACGCCTCGCTGAGCGTAAAACTCTCACCGTCCACCGTCAGCAGCGTGAAGTCGGGAGCGACCTCGCCCACCAAAGGCGGAGTGAACGTGAATTCCTCGAAGCGGCTGTTCTGGGCCGGCGCGCCGGACGGAGCGATGAGCAGCGCCGCCACCGCAACCGCCGGCAGCGTTCCGCGGATGTTATTGCGCAGATTCACAACACACCTCCAGGAGAAACGGCTCAATCGTGATGGTCGGCTGGCCGCAAGTTCTCGGCGCCCGGCAGCATGCCGATCAGCTGCCCGGGATCGTGGATCAAGAGCGGCAAGTGTTGCGGACATATCCAGAACTTCGAGTCACGGTACTCCAGCGGTATCAGCGGTGTATCGCTCGTGCCCCTCTTGCAGGCCAGGCATTCCACGTTCTGCGTTTCACTCATTCTGCCTCTCCGGTTCCATTTCCATTGGCCGATCGGAACAACGCGCCCACGAAACAGGCTTCCGCGATGCCCAACAGGATGGCTTCCTGGCTCGCCTTGTTGAGCGCAAAGACAAGCAACAACAACGCCACCATCACCACGTTCACCAGGATCAACCGGCGCAGCAGACTCGATTCACCAGGGGTCGGCCATAGCAGTGACAGGTTGGCGATGCCCAGGCCCAGCAGCAGGGTTCCCGTGGCAATCACCATGGCGCGATAGAGGTCGAGCATGGACGGCCGCGCTCCCAGCGGCTCGTCCAATGTGAACTCTTCCATTAGCGTCCTGATCGTCTCCACCTCCGCGGCACTCGACCGCAGAAGGAAGCCGGCGATCAGCAAGACACCCACGGCACTCAGCGCGACGGAGCCGGCGACGAACAAGCGGTAGCCGCCTCGCTCTGTCTCTGGTGTCATCATACGCCCAGCGCCGCCGCTGCCGCTTCGTACTTCTCCGGCCGCACGTACATGATCAGCGAGTACTTCTCGCCATCGGTCACGGCGGTGGAAGCGTACACGTTGACGTTCGCCGCATACAGCTTCTCGTGGATCCCCGCCAACACCCCGAGCTTGTCCTCACCCTGAGCCATGAACGCTGGGTACGGTCCGTCCAGCGACAGCCCACCCTTGTCGGCTTCGCTCTTCAACCTCGCGGCGTCGTCGGGAAAGATCGTCAGCTGTGTACGGTTCGGGCCCACCGGTATCGCGGTGAATGCGATCAGGTTGAACCCCATCTCGGCTAGCGTGGAAAGGAACTTGTACGACTCGCCTGGCTGGTCATGCGTGGTCGTGTAGAAATAGTCGATGCGGCGGATGCGAGTAGCCATGGTGCCCTCCTACGGCACGGATTACTGGCGATGTGGCGGCGTTCTCTGTAAGGTGCGACGTCAGACCCGGTGACGGCAAGAGAAGGAGCGAGACGACATGACGGTACCCATCGACAGCGGGCTGCTTATGGCCCTCGAGCACGGCGAGATGGCGGCATGGGGTGATTTCTACCGCGCCGCATCCCAGGCCTCGATCACGGCCTGCGGCCTCCACTTGGAGACCATCGGCGAAGCTATGGCCGCCATCGCGTCGCATGCCGATGTGCTTGCGCTCAATCGAGCGACCGGTCTCGGGTTGGAGCGCCCTGCAACCGCCGCCGAAATCGATGCCCTACTCGAGCTGTACGCTTCGGCGCAGGTCCCACGCTTCTTCGTCCAGGTACCCCCGTCGGCGGCGGCGGCCGGGCTTCCCCGCATGCTGGAGGAACGCGGCTTCCGAAACTACAACAACTGGATGAAGCTCCATCGCGACGCATCGCCGTTGCCGCCGGCCACCACTGATCTAACGGTTGAACGAATCGATAAGCTTCACGCGGAGGACTTCGGCAGACTTGCAGCGGAGAACTTCGGCTGGCCCAATCCGCTGGGACGCTGGGTCGCGGAGACGGTCGGTCGACCCGACTGGTACCATTACCTCGCTTTCGACGACGACGAGCCGGTGGCTTCCGGGGCTTTCTTCGTCGACGGCGACACGTGTTGGATCGACTTCGCTACGACGCTGCCGGACTACCGTGGCCGCGGCGCCCAGAGCGCGCTGCTCGCCCGCCGCATCAGCGACGCCGCCAAGCTCGGCTGCCGCCGCATCATCGTCGAGACGGCGGAAGACACGCCCGAGAAGCCGGCGCCCTCCTTCCGCAACCAGCTACGCTTCGGCTTCCAGGTCGCCTACAAGCGTCCCAACTATGTATATGAGATGAGGTGATTACTTCGTCTTGCGGGTCGCGAATTTGAGGCCCGACCAGGTCGCATCGATCGCGCAGATCTTGTAGTCCACCAGCCCGTTGGCCAGCCCGACCCGGCGCACGTCGTTCTGCGTCAGGTCGGTCGTCACTCCCGAGGCCTTCTTCTGCCAGGCGATCCACATCCCGCCGTCGCCCACCCGGCCCGCCATCTCGACGATCCGCCGATCCAGCTCCGAGCGCGATTTCGCGAACCACAGCGTCAGGTCCGCCGCCGACGCGCGCCGCCGCAACGTCACCTTCTCCGGCAGGCCGCCCAGCGTCTTCTCGAAATCCGATGGCGCGCCCACCAGCGCCACCGTGTGGCCCGCCTTGATCCCCAGCTTCTTCACCAGCGGCGTCCCCGAATAGCCGGCCATCGCCGACTCCGGCACCGTCGGGTCACCAGGCGGGTTGGCGATGGCCCGCTTCAGTGTGCTACGCACCGCCCGCCAGGTCGTGTACTCCGCATCGGGCAGGTGCTTCTTGATTCCCGCCAACTTATTCGCATCACCCTCGACAAAAACGATCGGAACGTGTCGCGTCGCCTTGAAGCCTCGCAGGCCCAGCGCCACATCCCGGCCCTGCGACGGGATGCGGCTCAGATCGATGATCACCGCATCCGGCGGTCGGCGCCTCAACTCCTTGAACGTATCCTGCGTCACGTCCCCGTAATTCACGACGTAACCGGCATCCCGCAGCTTCGCTACGCGCGGCTTCGCCTCCGCAGCGTTCCAGTGTACCAGCCGGATTCGCTTCCTGGACATGGCCAGAACGACCCTAGCCGATCGTCGTTTCCGGGGGCGGCAGCTCTCCTAGGTAAAGCAACTCGAGTATCGAACCGATCTCGGGAATCATGAAGTAGGCGAATTCGGCCGCATCGCCCAGGCTCCCACTCTGGACCAGCTCTCGGTCCTGCTTCACAAGCTCGGCCTTCGCTCCCCGCATCGCTTCGAGACTTGGGTAAATGAGACAGGTGTGGTGAAATCCTTCTCCGTGCCGCTCGAGATGCTCGGTGTACTCGCTCTCCCCGGTCAGTGGCGCGAGAAGCTCGTAGCTGCAGCCCCCTACTTCGGCCAGCGCCACACGAAACGAGAACGGCCGCGCCTCTCCACGGACCGTCGACTCCGTCGGCTCTATCGTCCACACGTTCCAGGGACCGATCGCGAGCGACTCGCTCATCGCTTGTGCCGTTTTCTCGACATCGTGAACGATAAAGCACGTGTGGTGGAGAGCTCCTGAATCTACTACTCCCATCTCTGCCTCCTGCCTGGCGAACGTCAGCGCTTCCTGATCTCAACCTGCCACGGGTCGCTGATAATACTGCCGTCGTCATGTGTGACCTGTAAAGCCACTGGGGCCCTGGTCAACCTGACAGACCCTTGGACCGCACACGAGAGTTGGGCGCCGACGACTCGCGGTCGTCTGTTAGGCGCCGCTTGACACCTGGCCCATCGCTGCAGAGGCCTGGGCACAGCCCAGTCCGATCCCGATCGTCACCGCCGGAATCACCAAATACGTCAGGCCAATGTCAGCAACATACTGTCCCAAGGTCATCTGCATAGGGCCTCCCGCCAACATGAGCGGCAGATCAATCAGCACGTTGATGGCAAGCCACAAGCAGCCCAGGACAATTCCTTCCCTCAGGTAATCCGTCTTTACGCCGCGGAAATATGTAACCGCAAAGAAAGCAGTCGCCGACGTCACCACCACAGGCATTATGGACTCGAAGAGCGGGCGCGACGACTCCCGAAGCGGGAAGATCATGAACGCCACGACGAAAGCGGAGAGCCATATCAAGAAGCCATACAGGATTGCCTTACCTTTCGCAGTCATCGGGCCCTCCTTTGTGAAAGAGAATGCGGCGCAATCAACTCGCAGAATACGCTAGAGCCATCGACCTCCGTGATCGTCGGCACAGTCCCCACCCGCTCACACAGGATCTCGAAGTCCCCACGACGCAAGGCTCCAACCCGGAAGCCGTCCTTGCACACGATCACCCCATCCCCCGTTGAGTCGTAGTCGACCTCACCCACAAGACCACGCTCCGCCTGAAGCTCGAACCATTCCAATCTGTGCGGCGAGAACCGATCCGAATAGCTTGGAAAAGCAGGACACGTCCTTTGGGCTTGGTT
>JBDHHX010000092.1:0-11331 GCA_039589155.1 Gemmatimonadota bacterium
TCTTCGCTACTTCTTGATGACCCGTCCCGGCGCCCGGGCGATCAACTCACCCAGGGTCGGCCGCCGGCCAGGGATACTCACGACATCCTTCGAGCGTCCGCCGCCAACGGCCCGGAAGCTTCGCCCGGACGCGCCGTATGGCGACGACGCACCGGCGCCGGGGCCCGCCTGTCCGAGCAGCGTCGCGCTCAGTGTATAGGCGCCGGTCTCGCCGGGGCCGAACGTGTTCGCGATCACCAGCGCCGAACCGTCGGCATCGAAAACGACTGTGATCGCCGCGTCGGTGGCGCCCGGCCCACCGCTGTCGTCGTCACTGCCCACAACCGTCTCATCGAGATCGGCGACCAGCAGGAACGCGTCGACGCTGGTCGAGCGCATCACGATCTCCAGCGAGTCACCCGCCGCGCCGCTCAGCAAGTAGGCGTCGAAGTAGCTGGCATCGTCCAGCTGACAGTCGCCGGCACCCAACGCCGCATCGGTATCAACACCGACCGTTAGCTCCGCCTCGGCAAGACAGCCGAAGAACTGCGGCACGCCCGGCGCCAGCAGCTTGATGTTCGCAGTCACGGTGGCCGTACCGAACCCGGAATTGCTCAAGTCCTCCGCCAGGAACTGCCAGGTTCCGACGATGGAGTCACCGAACCATTGCGTGTCCCAGTCGACTATCGTCGTCTGGCCGCCGATCTCCGAGCCGCCGATCGCGCCGCTCAACTCCAGCGCGCTGTCAGCGCTCATCGTTCCCACAACGAAGCCGCTCACCGAGCCCTGGGCCAGCTCGGCGCCCAACCGCTCGCCCAGCTGGTCCAACTCGAGCCAGACGATCAGTGACGAACCGTCGAAGAAGATGTCGTCGCAAAACAGCGGGTCTGTGGCGCCCTCCAACACGCAGCTCGAAGCCTGGTACTGACCCGCCCAGTCTCCCCTCACGTCGGGGAAGCCAGGCTCGGTGACGGCGATCAGGGCGTCGCTGCTTTCGCCTGCACCGCTCGCGGTCACCGTCGCCTCGCCCAGCCCCACCGCCCTGACCCAGCCGTCGGCCTCCACCGTCGCCACCGTCTCGTCAGAGCTCGACCAGGCCACCGCCGAGTCCACCTCCTGCACCGCGCCGGTGGCGCCCTGAAACATGAGTACCGTGGCGGAAAGGAGGATCGAGTCGTCGGGCGCCAGCCAGGCGCCCCCGGGCTCCACCACCACGTCGAACAAAACCTGGCCACCAACCCCCGTTGGCTCGTCCCGGCAGGCGTATGTCGCGAGGGCCGCCGCGGCAACCATTGCCAGGGGCCAGGATCTCTTGATTGAACTCATATAGTCACCATTTAGTAACGCCGCTGGAGGCGCTCTCCTCTTTATAGAACATACGCAAACCGGCAAACGTTGGCGTCATCAACCTGTTCAACGGTCGACTGCCAACGCAACAGCCAACAGCCAGCAGCCATCGCTCGACTTCGAAGTTTTCCTTCAACGATCGACGTCCGACCTTCGACGTTCAACCTTCTTTGCTACTCCGAACGTCGAAAGTGGAACGTCGATCGTTGGAGGCGCGCAGCGCAGATACAACTTGAAAGTTGAGCGTCGGCTGTCGGCTGTTGAAATCCCTCGATGCAAAAAGGGCCCGAGCCGTGGCTCGAGCCCCACAAGCTGTATCAGCCAAAACGCCGGTCGCTACACCCGGTTCTTCTCGTAGCGCAAGTTCCGCGGCGATATCCGCCACTCCGACGTCTTGGTCACCAGCTGCCCGTTGTTCACTCGCGGATCCGTACGCTCCGCCCGGACCGTCACGATCACCTTCACGGCCACCACGTCGTCGAAGTCGTTCGAGTTGTCCGAGTCGTACGGGTTGGCCTGGGGCAGCGTGTCGCCATCCGCGAAGATGAGCGAGACGTCGAATTCCTGAACGCCATAGGCAACCACGATCCCGTTCGGCGAGCCATCCATGTTGAGGCTCTCGGCCCGCATCAGCCGCTCCTGGCTGTCCAGGTAGAAGATGATCGGCGCCACCTTCTGCACGTAGGTGCCCGGGACCTTCACCTGGACCGGTCCGACCAGACCGGCCGGCTGGTGAATCAGTGTGTCGGCGCTGGTCCACGAAATCTCCCACTCTATCCCGTCAACCTTGAAATCGTTGATCAGCAGCAACCGGCGCACGCCTTCCACCTCCAGGCGCGCCATGTCTCCGATCGCCAGCTCCTGTGACTTCGACGGATCGTACAGCACCTCTATGCAGCGGCTGCCGCAGGTGCCCTGGCCGGCGCTGGGCTGGCTCTCCGTCGGGTCCACGTCGTGGATCGGCGACGGCTCCGGATCGTAGGGTACGTAAAGGATGACCAGCGTGTCGCCTGCCCCACCGGGCCAGACGCCGATCGTACCGTACGACGTGTTGCTCTTGATGTCGATGCCCGCCATCTGCAGGTCGCGGCGCAGCAGCGCACCGATGTAGCGATCGTTACGGGCAACGTTCTCCCGGATGTCGCTGCCCTCCAGCGACCGCATGTGCGTGATCAGGAACGTGATCGCCGCGCTGAGGATCACCGTCCCCAGCAACAAGGCGATGATCAGCTCGATCAGCGTGAATCCGCTGTCCCTTTTCATCTTCCGCCGCCTCATCACGAGCCCACTCCCTCGTAGATGATCGTCACCAGCTCCACCTGTCCCATCCTGGAGCGGCCACGCGGGTACTTGACCTTGATCGTGACGAGCTTCGACTTCGGTGCCGGGCCCGCCTCCACGATCAACTCTCTATAGAAATCCAGCCGCGCGGTGTTCACCCTGCCGGACTCGTCCACCGCCGACTCCGACTCCGAAGCCAGCGTCGCAACCGGCCGCGTCTTCACTTCCTCCATGTACGCCGCCGCTATTCCTGCCGCCGTCGACCGCGTCGTCGATTCCGTCTGCATCGACAGCACATAGACTGTCGTGCCCGAGAGCGCCACTACCGCCACGCTCACCAGCACCACCGCGATCAGCACCGTCAGAAGACTGAAGCCGCGCTCCGAGGACAGCACCGCCTGCGCGCCTCTCATCGTTCCCAACTCCCGTTACGGTAATGCCAGACCTCGAACGCGCCCGCGCCCGAGATCGTCACCGCCGTTACCGCCGTGGCGTCCTCCTCATGCGTCAGGAAGACTGTGCCCTGCGTGCCCAGCGGGAACACCATGCCGCGGCTGTTGAACTCGACCCGGTCGTTGGTGAACGGCACCGGATCGCCGGACGGGCCACCCAGCGGGCCGGTGCTCGCGCTGCCGCTGGCGAACTTCACGTGAGTCGGCAGCAAGACGCCCGGTAGACCGCCGCTCTTGCCACGCGTGACCAGCCGGCTCTGCCTCACCTCGTCCTCATCTTCGTTGATTGTGCCGGAACGATTGGTCGATATGTCTATGAATGCCGTGTAGAAACCGCCGGCCACGTCGAAGTGCACACGTACCTGGCGCTTCGCCGACACCGCTTGCGTCCGAACCAGCTCCAGGTCACGGGCCAACTGCCGCGTGGCGCGCGTCAACTGCTGCCGCGGGCTCGTCCTCATCGCCCGCGGTAGCGCCACCGACGCCACCACTCCTAAGAGCAGAGCCACGACGATGATCTCTACCAACGTCACGCCCCGATTGTTTCGCAGCTTTGCCAGTCTCATGGTCCTTGTCACTTCGGTTTCTCCGCTTCACGCACGGCGGGGAGGCTTTGCGCCCGTACGACATCTGGAGTATGCATTCCCTGTGCCGCACCGTGCAATAGGATCTAACTCGTTATAAAACAACATGTTAAAGGTCATGGATCGCCTCGCACACACCCCCGGACGCCCGTCGATTCGGTCAACCTGACCGGGCCATCGCGACAGTTCGCCCTCGCATGCCAGGGAGCCCTTCTCAGGTGCCCTGGTTTTTGTGGCTTTCAACCCCTTTGAGCACCGGACTTATCCCGGTACGAGCCAAATTCGGCACATTTTACCGAATCGGTCTGCTTCTTGCACATATGTCGTGCAGACGGACCCGCAACACCGACCCGCCCGGTCAGCCCGTCGGCGTGAATCAACACCTAACTGTTTACGGCATTGGGAGATACGAGCCGTGGTAAAGATACTTGTGCACAGGCTTTCAGCATCAGTGAACCGGTGGACCGGTATGGATGACCGACTGCGAGACCGAGCCGGCCTGGCCATGGTGGCGACACTGATGGTGATGACGCTGGTGGCCATCATCATCTCGGTAGCGGTTTCCGGCTCGATGACAGTCACACGGACCGTATCGGCGGATTACCAGGCGACGCGCGCTTTCTACGCTGCGGAGGCCGGTGCCGAGGCCGCTCTCGCCCAAATCGAGGACGCCGTTCAGGACGGCATCATCGCCGACGGCGAGCTCGCTGCCATGACAGCACCGACGCTTGAGGGCTTCGACTTCACCGCGTTCAGCATAGAGAAAGACGGTCCTGTAATCCAGGAGACGCTAGCCGACGGTCCCTTCGCCGGGATGTACTCGCTCACGCAGAAGCTGGTCATCACTTCACGAGCGTCCGACGCGACCGGCTCGCACGGCGCGGTGATCCTTGGTGCCAAGGCACAAGCGATACCTATCTTCCAGTTCGCCGTCTTCTTCGAGGGTGGCTTCGTCGACGCGGCGGGCTCACGCAAGGACATGGTCGGGCGCGTCCACACTAACGACAGCTTCTATCTGAGCGGCGCTGACCTGCACTTTCACAAGTCGATGACGACGCCCGGCGGTATCTACCGGGACAGCCACATCGGTCACGAGGACCCGAGTACCATCGGCATCTTTATCAAAGATGCTTCGAACAACGACGTTGAGTTGACCTTCGACACCGCGGACACCCCCGATCCTGAGGCGTTCAAGTCGAAGAGCGAGGCCGACTTCGACTCGAGGCTACGCACCGGCGCCTTCGGCACCGACAGCCTCAGCTTGCCACTGCCCGACGGGGTCACTCCCCGCGAGTTGATACTGCCGCGCCAGGGCGACGACGGCGACGCCGAGAAGATCACGAAGTTCGCCTGGAAGGCGGGCATGTACGTCACCGTCGACCTCACGCAGCATGAGGATCCCAATGTGGTTTGCGGTGCCGTTCCGCCGCCGGGACTGCCGGCGCTGATTCCCAAGATCACGATCACTCGCTACGACGGCGGCACGCCGGTGCCCGACGGGTACAAGTGCCACATCTTCCACTTCAAATGGGAGGCCTTTTTCGACAACTCCGAGGAAGGTTGGGTCGACGTACTCGATTTCGATATCCAGATGCTGAAAGACTGGGACGCCGTCTATCCGGTCGATTTTCTGCCTGAGATCGTCTACATCGAGTTCATTAACGGATCGGTTAGCAATACTGGTGTCACCGATCCGAACAACGATGGCAGTTTCAACAACCAGTACTTCCCAACCCTCCGGATCAAGAACGGCGCCGAGCTGCCCAATCCGATGACGATCGGCAGCGAGTATCCGCTCTACGTTGTGGGCGACTACAACACCATCAACTGGAAGCCCTCGGCTCTGTTCGGCGACCGACTGGGCGCGCTATCGAACAATTGGGACGACAGCCATTGGGCCAACCAGTCGGACAACTCGGATAATCGTAACCCGAACGCTACCAACACGAGCCAGTACTTCGCCGTGATCACCGGAACCGGCGAAGGGAACGTCGGCTGCTTCCACGAGGATCCCGGTTGCTCGACCACGCCGCCCTACGGACCTGGCGGCTGGGTCAAGCTGCTGGAAGACTGGAGGGAATGTGGCGACCGCTGCACCCACACGATGATTGGCTCCTTCATAGTGCTTTGGGCGCCTCAGTACGCGACGGAATATGGGAACTACCCTGGCCAGGATTACTACAGACGGCCGTATCGGAACTGGAGCTTCGATCCGCGGTTCGAGAACCCCGATAGCCTACCGCCTGGCACGCCGATGGTGGGACAGGTCTTCCGGGCCGCGTTCAGAGAATCTTACTGATTCGGAGAGTTGAAGACACAGCGTCGAGCGACCGGACACGTCACCGCAGATAACCGCGGGATCGCTCTGTTCGCCACGCTGATCGTCGTCACCCTGATCGCCGCCATGGCCGCAGCGGCGGTATCCGCCGCGATGAGCACTACGCGGGCGGCCAACGCCGACTACCTGGCCAACCGGGCGTTCTACGCCGCCGAGGCCGGCGCCGAACATGCCCTGGCCCAGGTCGAGCTCGCCCTCGCAGATGGCTTCCTTTGTACTTCGCCATCGTGACCGGCGAGTCGGAAGGCTACATCGGATGCTACCACCACGTGCCCGAGCCCGGTTGCTCGCCGACGCCCGTTGGCAAGGGGCCCGGTGTCACCGTCCAGATGCTCGAGGACTGGCGAGCCTGCTCCGGACGCTGCCTCCATCGCATGATCGGCTCCTTCATCACCTTCTGGGCGCCCCAGATCGCCAACCCCTGGGGGCACTGTACCGGTCGCCCCGGCGCGACTGGAGCTTCGACTTCGATTTAGCCAACCCCGAAAATCTGCCGCCCGGAACCCCGAACGTGGGTTACGTGCTTCGGGCATCCTTCAGAGAGGCCTACTGACCCGGTCGGCACCCTCCAGAATAGCCAGCACAGCCCGCCCTTCCTTCCGAGAGGGGCACTGACGTAACTTTGTCCCCCGGCGCCATACAGCAGCACCTTTAGCGCCGGTAGCCGACGTTGCATCGGAGGAGGTAATCCCCTGACCACCTCGGGAGGGAGGGTGTCCACAATGACAGTATCGAGTGGACCAACGCCCCGGCTGCATCGCCTCGACCAGCGCGGCCTCGCCCTGGCCGCCACGCTGATGGTGACCGTCCTTGTCGCCGCCGTCATCGCCGCCTCCGTCACCGCGGCGCTAAGCGTGACCCGCACCGTGAACGCCGACTACCACAACCTACGGACCTTCTACGCCGCCGAGGCCGGGATCGAGCACGCCTTGGCCCAGGTCGAGCTGGCGCTCCGCGACGGCTTCCTCTCCGACGCCGAGCTGTCGGTGATCAAACCGCCCAAGCTGGCGAGCTTCGACTACCTGGAGTACGAGGTCATCAAGGACGGGTCGTTCGACACGACGAGAATCGCCGACGGCGCTTTCGCCGGACTCTACGCCATCACCCAGAGGGTCAACATCACCGCCCGAGCCACCGATGCGACCGGCGCTTACAGCGCCGTCTCGGTGGGCGGCGTCGCCCACGCGATTCCCCTGTTCCAGTTCGCCGGCTTCGGCAACGGCGCCCTCGAGGCCTACACGGGCGCCCGCTCCGACACCTGGGGTCGACTCCACGTGAACGGCGACATCTACATGGCGACCAGCGACCACCACATCCACACCATCATCACGACGCCCGGCCGCTTCATTCGTGACGGCCGCACCGCCCACAAGGACAAGAGCGACATCAAGGTCTACATCGAGCTGCTGGACGGCAGCGAGGTGAGGGTCGAGTTCGACAGCGAGGACACACCGGACCCGGACGCGTTCGCCAACAGAAGCGACCTGGAGCTCGAGGGTCGCTTGCGCACTGGCGCCATGGGCGTCGACAGTCTCAGGCTGCCGCTACCCGACGGCGTCGACCCCTGGGAGCTCATCCGGCCCAAAGAAGCCAGCGACGGCGCCGCCGAGCGCGCCTCGAAGTTCGCCTGGCAGGCCGACATGTACGTCACCGTCGACCTCTCCGATATTCGCAACAAGACCGACATCTGCGGCAGACCGCCACCGCATGGCGTTGCAGCCAGGGGGCCCAACCTGACCGTCGAGCGGCCACACGGCGGCGAGGTCCCGGCCGCTGCTGACATGTGCGATATCTTCGACTTCAGGTGGGAGGCCTTTCACGACAAGCAGGAAATGAAGTTCATCGACGTACTCAACGTGGACCTTTCACAATTGCGCAATTGGGTGATGGTCGATTCCGCCGGTCGGGTACCACGCATCATCTACGTCGAGTTCGTTCCCAGCACCGACATCGCCTTCGAAGGGACGACCAGCAAGAGCGGTGATGGCCTCTTCTTCCCGGTCCTGAGACTCGTCAACGGCGCCAGCCTTCACGGCCCCCTCACCGTTGGCAGCGAGTACCCGCTTTACGTTCAGGGCGACTACAACACCACCAACAAGCAGCCCGCCGCCGTTTTCGGCGACCGGCTCACCGCACTCTCGAGTATTTGGGTCGATTCTCAGAACGATGCGCTCGGCGACGGGATGCGAGGTGCCACTCACACCTCCATGTTCTTCTCCATCGTCACCGGCGAGTCCGAGGGCTACATCGGCTGCTACCATCACGGGCCCGATCCCACTTGCGTGCCGACTCCGCCCGACCGCGGGCCGGGCGTGACCGTGCAGATGCTCGAGGACTGGCGCGCCTGCAGCGGCCGCTGCCTCCACCGAATGATCGGATCCTTCATCACCTTCTGGGCCCCGCGCCACGCCAACCCCTGGGGGCGCTGGCCCAACCCCAACCAGAAGTACAGGGCGCCGCAGCGCGATTGGAGTTTTGACTACGATCTCACCGATCCAGAAAAGCTCCCGCCCGGCACCCCAAACGTCGGATACGTGCTCCGCGCCGCCTTCCGCGAGGTCTACTGAGCCGCCGGCCATAACGCTGCATCTGCAAAGAAGGCCGTGACTGTGCACTTCTTACCACCCGAAACCCGGGTTACCGAATCCGTTACGGTTTCGGGACCGTAACTCCCTCCGCCACAACAATTTGGCGCCGTAGCTGGGCCCTCGATCTGGCCCATTTCTTGCCCTTTTTGGGTGTGACCCGCCCGCCGGGCGTGTGCCCGGGCCCCCCACATGAGAAACGAGTCTGAATTTGGCCGTGTTACGCCACATAGCCAGAAACGCACAAGACCGTGACGGCTTTGCGCTCATCGCGACGCTGCTGGTCGTCGTGCTTCTTTCTTTCCTGCTGCAATCCGCGGTCATGTCCTCCTTTGCCGTCACCCGTACGGTGACCTCCGACTATCACGCCTCGCGGGTGTTCTACGCGGCGGAGGCGGGCGGCGAAGCGGCCCTGGCGCAGATCGAGACCGCCCTCGAGGACGGGGTCGTCACCCAGGAAGAGCTCGACGCCATGGTACCGCCGGACCTGTTGGGCTTCGCCTTCAACGAGTTCACGATCGACAGGGACGGCAGCGTGATGGTGGAGATACTGAGCGACGGTCCGTTCAGTGGTCTCTACTCCCTGACCCAGAACCTGACGATCACCTCGAGAGCGTCGGACACTTCCGGCGCCTATTCCGGCATCACCCTCGGCGCCAAGGCACAGGCGATCCCGATCTTCCAGTTCGCCCAGTTCTTCCAGGGCGCGCTGGTGGACGCGGCCGGCTCACGCAAAGACACCTGGGGTCGCGCACATTCCAACGTCGGCTTCTTCTTGAGCGGCTGCGACCTCCACTTCCACCATCTGATGACGACACCGGGTGGCATATACCGCGACGGCTTCATTGACCACGCGCCCATTGGCGGTGATGCCAGCAGCCCCTGCGGAATTCACGTTAACATCGAAGACGCATCCGGGACGGAGACCGAGCTCTCGTTTGACACCGGCGACACTCCTGACCCCGAGACGTTCAAATCGCTGAGCGAATCCACCTACGATTCCCGTTTGCGGACAGGCGCCTTCGGCGTCGATAGCCTCAGGCTGCCCCTCCCGGCGGGGGTTGAAGCGCGTGAGTTGATCCGGCCCCAGGAGGCCGGCGACACGGACGCCGAAAAGCGCGTCAAGTTCGCCTACAAGGCCGACATGTACGTCACGGTCGACATCTCGACTCTCAGACAGAAGAAGCTAGTCTGCGGCGGCACTAGTAAAGCCAAGTTCCCGACCATCACCATAACGCGACCCAGCGGCGGCGCCGTCCCCAGCGACCCCACGAAGTGCCTGATCTTCAACGTCACCTGGGAGTCGTTCTTCGACAATGCAGAGGAGAGCTGGGTCGATCCGATCGACATCGACATCAGCGAACTTCGCAATTGGATAACCAGCTCGGGTGAGTCGACCGAGATCATCTACGTCGAGATCATCGTGCCGAAGAAAACCACCGCTCCGCCCCCAGAGACACAGCCCAATTCCGGCGTGCCTGGCGATGGCGGCGTATTTCCCATATTCCGAGTGGTCAACGGCGCCCAGCTGCCCGGACCACTAACCGTCGGCAGCGAGTACCCGCTCTTCGTGCAGGGCGACTACAACACCGTCGGCTGGCAGCCCTCTTCGCTGTTCGGCGATCGCCTGGCGGTCCTCTCCAACAGTTGGAACGACGGCGACGCCCCCAACCAGACCGACAACGCGGACAACCGAAACCCGAACGCCTCCAACACGACCCAGTACTTCGCCGTGATCACCGGCACCGGCGAGGGTAATATCGGCTGCTTCCACGAAGATCCGGGCTGTTCCACCACGCCCGCCTACGGCCCCAGCGGCTGGGTCAAGATGCTCGAGGACTGGAAAGCCTGTTCAAGCGAGCCGGACGGCCGCTGCATCCACACCTTCATCGGCTCCTATATCTCGCTCTGGCCGCCAGAGATCGCTTCCGAGTGGGGCGACTATCCGGGAACCAGTTACTACCGCCGCCCGGTCCGTAACTGGAGCTTCGACACCCGGTTCGAGAACCCCGACGACCTGCCGCCCGGCACACCGGTGGTCGGCGCTGTCCTGCGATCCAGCTTCCGCGAAGCGTTTTAACAAGCTCAACAGCCGACAGCCAACAGCCATCGGTGGACGGCACCAGCTCGCGGCCCTCCAACTTCATGCGCTCGCAGCTCTACCTGCGCAGCTGGTTCGACCGCTACGCGACGGGCGACGAGCAGACCAGCGCGGCAAGCGACGGCACGAAGGAGTAGAGCGGCAAGAAAACACCCGCGCCGGGAGTCATTCCCGGCGCGGGCCGATCGTATCTCCGAACCGACGCTTCGCAGCCTAGTCGATACTGAGCGATTTGATCAGATCGTCGCGGAAGCTCGAGTCGCGAACGAAGTAGGTGCCCAGCATCGCCAGGCGCGGCGACTCGCCCGCATCGACCTGGTCCAGCAGTATCTCACCCTCAACGCTGCGATACTGCGTATGAAGCGAGTTGCCAGACACTCTGTAATGCATCTGGTCGCCTCTCAGTACTCCCCGCTCCTCGAGGAACGCGTACCAGATCGGCATGCCCGCCAGAACCCGCTCGTACTCGGCCTGCGAGATGACCCCGGCCTCCGCGACCTTCACCAGATCCTCGTTCACGCCCTCCAAGAACTGCTCGAGACTCACATCACGTAGAAACTCGATCAGAACATAGGCGTCCTGCGCCTTCGTTGACGCCTCGGCGATCGCGTCCTCGAATATGCGTGAGCCGCGTTTCTCCTCGACCAGCCCCTCGATCCGGTCC
>JBDHHX010000093.1:0-11799 GCA_039589155.1 Gemmatimonadota bacterium
ATCTTGAATTCCTCGGCGAACTGTTCGGCGATCTCGTCAACGAGCACAGCCACGCGTCCGCCCGTACGCGAACTGGTCGCGCCGGCGGAACTGTGACTGGAGGTCAGGCTCTCGTCAGTCGGGAACTCTAAGGTCATAGCGCGCGGCGGCCGCGTGCAAAACCTGCAGGATCACCTCGTCGAAGGAGAGTCCCGCGGCTCTGGCAGCCTTAGGGTAGCACGAGTTCGCGGCCGGGTCCGGAATCACGCCGGGCAACGGGTTCACCTCGATGATGTGAGGCGATCCGTCGTTGTCGCAGCGTACGTCGATTCGGGCCCAGTCGCGGCAGCGCAAACGTCGATACGCTGCCATGGCGATCTCTTCGATCCGGTGCTCCAGCTCGGGAGTGCACCGGGCCGGACATTTGAAGATGTCCAGCGGCTTTTCCGGGCGGTCCCACACCCACTTGGCCTCGAAGCCGTAAAGTGGGAGTGAACCGCCGGGGAGCGTGGAGTAGTCCAGCTCCACGATCGGTAGGGCTCGCCCGTCACCGTCGTTCCCGAGGACCGCCACGGTAAACTCGCGGCCGTCCAGGAACCTCTCGATGATGTGATGGCGGGTTCACGGTACCTCTCGACCACCCGGGCGACTTCCGTCTCTGTTTCTTCCCAGGTGGTGCAGAAGGATCGCTGGGTGATGCCCTTGCTGGAGCCCTCATGCAGCGGCTTCACGATGACGGGCAGCTCGAGCGTGCGCTGCACGTCCTCAGGGCATTCAACGACCTGGAACTCGGGCGTGGGTATCCCGTGGTGGATCAGGGTCTCTTTCGTCCGCGCCTTGTCGAGGCAAATCCCCAGGGTCAGGGGATCGCTCCCGGTGTACGGGATACCCCAGAACTCGCAGAACGTGGGCACGTACGACTCTCTGCTGGAGCCGCCCAGGCTTTCCGCGAAGTTGAAGACTATGTCGGGCTGCGCGTCGCGCAGGCTCAGCGGGAAATCGGTGTCGGCCTCCAGCCGGACCACGTCGCCGATGTGGGAGAGCGCGGCCTCTATCGCCGCAATCGTCTCCTCGTCATCCCATTCGGCGAACGTGTCCTCGTAGCGGCCCTTTCCGTTCGTCGAGGGCTTCTCTTCTATATAGGAGAGTATCTCGGTAGGTACTCCTGAAGGCGACGCCGCTGCTTCAGACACCGATGCGTCGTCCGTCGGCTTCAGGTTAAAGGCAAATCCTATGCGAAGCCTGCTTGCGCGACGGTCTTCTGTTGAGCCGGGAGCCGAAGTTGCTCCTAAGCTTCTGATTGGACCCCCTCCTGTGGGAGTTCATCGAGCGAAGCCGCGCATGAGGTACTAAAAAAAAATCGAACCCCACCTCCGCACATGCCCCACCCGAAACAACTCGCACAAAGATAGGGGCCTTTTTCCGAAAAGGGAAGAGTTTATGTAACCCCTTTTCGAATTTCTGTGCGACGGTCGTCGACTTGCGCCTCACTCGAGCGCTTCCGACGATCGCTCGATCGCGATTTGATCGCTCACCGCTCACTCTGTAGCTTACTTTCTTCATCCGAACGACGCCGAATCGTGTTCGCTGACCCGAGGAGTCGATGAGCGAGCGGGAAAAAGATGTTTATCGTGCGACGGTGACGGTACACGGGCCGCAAGACGCCGTTTCCTATGACGTTATTGTGCGATCAGGCCTGCTCGACGACGCCGGCGCGGCGGTCGCCGCCTGCTGCGGAGCCCATCGCTACGCCGTCATCAGCGACAGCCAGGTCGCCGACCTCTATGGTGAGCGTCTTCTCTCGTCGCTGACCGATGCCGGACTGGAAGCCAGCCTGTTCAAGTTCCCAGCCGGCGAGTGGAACAAGACACGTGAGGTGTGGGGCGAGGTCACCGACCGGTTACTGAGGTCGGGCTATGGGCGCGACTCGGTGTTCATCGCCCTCGGCGGAGGCGTCACCGGCGACCTCGCCGGTTTCCTGGCCGCCTCCTACATGCGCGGCGTGCCCATCGTACAGGTGCCCACCACTCTGCTCGCCATGCTCGACAGTTCCGTGGGCGGAAAGACCGGTCTCGACACACAGGCCGGCAAGAACCTGGTCGGCGCCTTTCACCAGCCGGCCCAGGTGTTGATCGATCCCGAAGTTCTGAAGACGCTCCCAGCTCCTCAGCTGGCAGCGGGCCTCGCCGAGGCGATCAAGCACGGGCTCATCCTCGACGCCGGCTACTTCGAGGAAATCGCTACTGGCCTCGAGGCCGTCTTCGCCTGCGAGACCGGGCGGCTGGCGGCGCTGGTGGCCCGGTCGGTCGAGCTGAAGGCCGAGGTGGTGAGCCGGGACGAACGTGAGGAAGGCTACCGGAAGGTGTTGAACTACGGTCACACCGTGGCCCATGCCCAGGAGACGCTCTCGGGCTACGAGTGGCTCCACGGAGAGGCGGTGGCCGCGGGCCTGGTGGCGGAAGCCCGGATCGGCGAGGCGGCGGGCATCACGGAGGCGGGTGCCGCGGTGCGGATCGCGCAGCTACTGGAGGCGGCCCGGCTGCCGTTCGAACTGGATCCAGATTTGACGGCGGAGAACTTCTTCAAAGCGCTGGCGGCGGACAAGAAGCGGCGCGGCGGCAGGGCCCGCTACACTCTGCTGGCGGCGGTGGGCCGGGTGGCCGGCTCGGCGGAGGGGGGTTGGACGCATGAAGTGTCCGACGATCTGGTCCGGGAGGTGCTGTTCGGTTGAGTGACGCCGGTGGGTTTGACGACCTCTCTATGTATTAGCAGATTTATGGGTTCGGCAACTTCCGCCCATGGAGGGGGAACAATCAGCCAGTCAACCCGTTTCTCGGGTCTGTCGGTCCTGGACATATTCGGCCGCTGTGTCGCCGAGACGCCAGACGCGCCGTTCGTCAAGTACGGCGGGGCGGAACTGTCATACTCTCGCGTGCGAGACCAGGCTCAGGCGTTGGCCGCAGCGATCCACAACCTGGGCGTGGGCGCCGGTGACCGGATTGCCATCGATCTTCCCAACGGACCCGAGTTTGTGATATCGGCGCTGGCCGCGGCCAGCCTGGGCGCGACCATCGTCCCGCTCAACCCCGCCTACTCCCCGCACGAGCTCCAGTTCATGCTGCGCAACTCGGAGGCCTCGGTCGTCATCGTGGTCGAGGAGTACGAGGGGATGGACAACCTCGAGTTGTTCGAGCGGATGCAGTTCGGCCTCCCCGACCTGCAGTACCTGGTGACCGTGGGCGAGGAGGATCTCTGGTACGATGACCGGATCTTCCAGTTCGAGGATCTGGTGTCGAGCGGTGAAGGCAAGGCCGTCCCGGTCGTGGAGATCGATCCGCGGGAGGACGTATATGCGATCCTCTACACGGCGGGAACGACGGGCAAGCCCAAGGGCGTCATGCTCACCCACGCGAATCTGGTGGAGGCGAACGCGGCCACGGCGGCGGTGTTGGAGTTGACCGGTGGCGATTCCGTCCTCATCACGGTGCCGATGTTCGCTATCTTCGGGCTCGGCGCTCTACTGGCGGCGATGACCGCCGGCGCCTCCGTGCTGCTGATGGAGAAATTCGACGCGGACTCGGCGCTGCAGCTGGCGGCCGATCACCGGGCGACTGTGATAAACGGTGCGCCGGCCATGTTCGCGGGTATGATGCGCAGCGAGCGGGTGGATGAGCTCGATCTCTCGAGCTTGCGCACGGGTGTGGTGGCGGGCGCTCCGGTGCTCGACAGGCTGGCGCGTGAGATCAGAGAACGGCTCGTGCCCGGGATCGAGATCGCCTACGGCATGACCGAGACCTCGGCGACGGTCTCGATCACTCGCCATGATGATCCGCCCCAGGCTCGCGACTTTACAGCCGGTCGCCCCATCGGCGGCGTCGAGGCCCTGGTCCTCGCCGAGGATGGTTCGACCCTCCCGGTCGAGTCCGTCGGTGAGTTGGCGATCCGCGGCTTCAACGTGATGAAGGGCTACAACCGGCAGCCCGATGAGACGAGCCGCTCGTTCACGGAGGAGGGGTTCTTCCGTACGGGTGATCTCGGGATGGTGGACGAGGACGGCTATTTGCATATAATCGGTCGTCAGAAGGACACCATCGCGCGCGGCGAATACGTCATATATCCGCGCGAGTTGGAGGACCTGCTCCGCCTGCACCCGGCGGTGCTGGAGGCGGTCGTGGTTGGTGTGCAGGATGATGTGCTCGGTGAGCTCATCTGCGCCTGCATACTCCCGGTCGAGGGCGCAATCGTCACCGGCGACGAGATCAAGGACTTCTGTCGCGGTCAGGTCGCCCTCTATAAAGTCCCGGACCTCGTCCGCTTCGTTGACTCGTTCCCCATGACGGGGAGCGGAAAGATCCGGCGCGTCGAGCTGGCCCGCATGGTTAGGGCCGAGAGAGCGACGCGCCTCAGCTAGCTGTTTCTTCGTTCGAGAGAGCGGACCCGCACGGCTTCGCCCGAGCGGCGGCTCCGGTCGGATGTGCCCGGCACGGCTGCTGGGACCGATGGCAGATCTTGAAGTTGTTTCGGTCGTCGGCGCTGTTGCCGCCCAAGTGCATCATCCTTCCGGGTGGGGTCACCCCCCAGCCCCTCGCGCCACGGTCGCGCATCCGTCTCTCTGTGCCTGTAAAAGTCTGTCGTACAAGGAGTTACAAGAGGCATGGAAATCAGGAATGACCCGCTGGAGCGCCACACCGAGACGCGCGCAGACGCGGAGGGCGTCCACCAGGCGGCGCTGCTCATCGACTTCGACAACGTCACGATGGGCATCCGGTCGAACCTCGGCCAGGAGATGCGCAACCTCCTGAACAGCGAGATGATACGCGGCAAGGTCGCGGTACAACGCGCCTACGCGGATTGGCGGCGCTACCCGCAGTACATCGTGCCGCTGTCGGAGGCATCGATCGACTTGATCTTCGCGCCGGCCTACGGGTCGTCGAAGAAGAACGCCACCGACATTCGCCTGGCGATCGACGCGCTAGAGCTCGTTTTCGTGCGCCCGGAGATCAGGACGTACATCCTGATGTCGGGGGACAGCGACTTCTCCAGCCTGGTGCTGAAGTTGAAGGAGTACGGCAAGTACGTGATCGGAGTCGGCATCCAGGAGTCGAGCTCCGACCTCTTGGTACAGAACTGCGACGAGTACTACAGCTATACGGCGCTATCGGGGCTCAGCAAGACGAGCGATCAGGTCATCGAGAGCCACGATCCCTGGCTGCTAGCGGCGAAGGCGGTCGACAAGATGGTGGAGCGCGGTGACACGATGAGGTCCGACCGCCTCAAACAGGTCATGCTCGAGATCGACCCGTCGTTCAACGAGAAGGAGCTCGGGTACAACAAGTTCAACCGCTTCGTGGTCCAGGCGGCGTCGAAGGGGCTGGTCTCGATCCAGAAGATGGAGAACGGCCAGTACGGTGTCGCGCCGGGCGAGAAAGGTCGTAAGGAGCGGAAGTCGGAGCCAGCGGAGAAGAAGGAAAAGAAGGAGAGGAAGGAGACGCGGGCGCCTCGCGCGGGTGGTCGGCGCGATCGGGATAAGGGCAAGGAGGAGGGAGAGCGGGAGCCCAAGCGGGAAGGCGTCACCGACACGCGACGGGCGCGACCCAAGCTCACCATGGAGACGGCCCTCGAGCTTCTCGACCGGGCGCTTGGCATTCTGCTGGAGGGCGGAGCGGACTCGGTGCGCGACAGCGATGTGAAGCGGCGCATGCTGGAGCTCGATCCCAACTTCGATCAGGGCGAGCTCGGCTTCAGCAAGTTCAGCAAGTTCCTTCAGGCCGCCGAAGAGCAGGGTGCGATCGAGCTGGAGCGGGGGCCGAACGGCAACTACCATGTCGCGCGCCCTTCGAAGGGCAGGCGAAAGGCCGCAGGAAAGGCGGCAGGGAAGGCGGCAGCGAAGGCGGCAGCGAAGGCGGTAGAAAAGGCCCCGGTACGGAAAGATGTTGGCCGGAAGGACGAGGCGCGGGACGAGGCGGAGAAGGTCGATGCGGGCGCCTCGACGATGCAGCGTCTGGCCCGGTTCTTCTTTGGGCCCAACAGGGAAGAGCCGGAAGAGTCGGAGCTCGCCGCAGGAGGCGCCAAGGCCGCAGCCGAGCGCGCGGCTCCCAGGCGGGAGAGCACCGCTGAAGCCGGGAGACCATCCGAGTCGCGTGGCCGCAGAGGGCGTCCCTCCCGTGGTGGGTCGGCCGAGACGGCGTCCCCCTCACGGTCGCGGAAGGATCCGCGGCCGCAGGACAGGGCAGCCAGGGGCGAGGGGCAGCGCGGTGGGGGCCGCGGCGGCAGCGGCGCGGGGCCGGCTGCTGGACGTGGTCGCGGCGGCGAGCGGTCTGCCGCTGACCGTCGCACCAGCGGTCGCCGGCGCGAGGAGCCCCGCGGGCCGCGGGAACGAAAAGAGGAAGCGTCGCCGAGGCCAGACGAAGCCGTGGCAGCGGCCGAGTCGCTGAGCGTCACGCCGCGGGCCTCGATGCCGGAGACTCCGATGAAGGAGGCTCCAGCGCAGGAGACCCCGGTCCGGAAGGCGCCGGCAGAAGAGGCCCCGGCGCGGGAGGCTCCGGTACGGGAGCCATCAGCGCCTGAGCCCAAGCCATCGGCCGCCCAACCTGCAGCGGAGCAGAAGTCCACGGTTACAGATACTCCGCAACCGGGCGTGCCTCGGGGCACCATTCGTGGCCGCAGGGGCTCACGCGGCCGTTACCCTACGTCCGATGGGCCGCCCCCCATCCTTCCCGGACAAACCGGGCGCAAGCCGGTCGGCAAAGCGGAGAAGTCCGGCGACAAGCCTGCGCGGCAGGCGTCGGTCTCCGAAAAGCCGGCTGCTCGTCAGGATGATGGTGCGATCGTCGCGCACCTCACCGCCTACCCCGGTGTGGGCGGCAAGACCGCGGAGGCGCTGGTGGATGCGTTCGGCGCCGACACGTTACGGGTGTTGGACGAGGAGCCTGATCGCGTCCGGGCCATTCTCTCTGACCACCGTGCCGAGCGGGTCCTCGAGGCGCGTCGTGAGGAGCGAGCGTCCGGCGGCTCGTGAGCCGCGCTTACCGGCCGTTGGCGGCCGGCTTCTTCCGGCGTGAGGCGGAAGTCGTAGCACGCGAGCTGCTGGGGACCTGCCTGGTCTCCGACTGCGGCGGCGCCCATTGCGTGGGCCGGATCGTCGAGACGGAGGCCTACCCCGGTCCCCACGACCCGGCCTCCCACGCGAGTACCTCCATCGGGCGTACCGCCCGCAACGACCCCATGTACGGTCCCGCCGGGTCCGCCTACGTGCATCTCAACTTTGGCATCCACTGGTGCTTGAACGCCGTCGTCGGTGACGAGGGCTATCCAGCGGCCGTGTTGCTGCGCGCCGTGGAGCCCGTGGAAGGGATCGAGGTCATGCGCGGCCGGCGCGCCGGTCGCTCCGACCGCGAGCTAACATCCGGTCCGGCTCGGCTCACCCGGGCGCTGGGCATTGGCCCCGAGCTACAGAGACACGTAATGCGGCGACCGCCGCTGATCATCGCTGTTGGTGAACCGGTGCCGGCCCGACAGGTTGTGCGTACGACGCGGGTGGGGATCACGAGGGGGGCGGACAAGAAGTGGCGCTTCTACGATCGACGGAGTCCCTGGGTCAGTCGGAGGGATCGGCAGGCCGAAGCATAGGAGCGCTTCGCGCTCTATGTCGAGAATCGAAAGCGAAAGTCGAGAAACGAGAAACGAGAAACGAGAACAACCTGACCCGCACGCCATCTCGTTTCTCGCCCATCGCTTTCGATTCTCGACATAGAGCGAAGCTCCTCTAGCTCCTCGGGCGCAGAACCCTCCGAAGCCCGAACGACAAGACCAGCACCACCGCAAACGCACAAACCACCGTCGGTCCTGTCGGCCAGTCCGTCTTGTACGACCCGTAGAGCCCTAGCAGCGTCGCCAGAATTCCTGACGACCAGGCGATCGCCAGTAGCTTGCCAGGCTTGTCGGTGAACAAGAAGGCGATTACCGCCGGGATGACAAGGAAGCTGAAGACCACGAGCACGCCCGCGATAGCCACCGACGATGTAACGACCACGCCGAACAGCGCGTAGAAGGTGAAGTCCCACTTCCTGACTGACCAGCCTCTCCGGAGCGCTTCCTCCGGGTTCATCGATATCGTGATGAAGCGGTCCTTGAGGAAATAGTGGATGACACCAATGACGGCATAGACGATGGCCGTCTTCCAGACCTCCGGCCAACCGACCCACAGCAGGCTCCCCGACAGCAGCTCTTCCACGTGTTCAGAGCCGCGCGGCGCCTGGGCAGCGAGCAGGATGGTCGTCGCCGATGCCACCACGTAGACGATCCCGATGATCGCCTCCTGCGACACGTAGTCGTGCTCCACCCGCGAGAGACTGAATAGGGCGGCGGCGATCAGCGTCGCCGCCAGGCCGATGGCGTAGCCCGCGACGGACTCCGGGATGCCCAACGCTTCGCCCAGCCTGTGGGAGAGCCCCAGGCCCGCCGCGGCCCAGCCCAGTGCGGCGACCTGTGCCAGGGCGAGATCGACGAAGATCACGCCCCGGGCGATGATGTGGATACCCAGGTAGCCGTGTATTCCCACGAGAATCAGTGCGGCCACCAGGGCCGGCATCATCAGCTCAAGCATGCTCATTCATCCCGGTGCTCGCGCCGCCTGTCCAGCGCCAGAAACGCCTCCGCCAGCCCCGTCACCCAGCTGTCGACGAGCTTGAAGTAGTCGTCCACGCCCTCGGCGCCGTCCACGTGCTCCGGCACGATCACAGGCCGGGCGCCGGTGCGTTCGGCCACGCGCTCGACCTGGCTGTGGCTGAAGTAGTTGGCGGCGAAGAGAACCTCGATGCTCTCGTCGCTCATCGTGTTGATGACGTTGTTCAGGTGACCCGGCGATGGCGGGATGCCAGGCTTGGGCTCTATGTATAGAGCGCACGGAATCCGGAATCGCTCGCCGAAGTAGGCCCAGTTCCGGTGGTAGCAGGCCATCCGCTGGCCCCGGAACGGTACTGCCTCTGCCATCCAGCCGCCCAGGTGATCGGTCAGCGGTTTGCCTCCGACCTGTTGGCTGCTGGCGAAATCCCACAGCTCGTAATTGCGCGCCAGCTGCAGCACGACATCGACGCCTCCCAGCATCTCGACGAACTCGTCGCCGAAAGTTCGCCGCAGAACCCGATCCTCGAAGCGAAGGTAGTTCGCCTCGTAGGCTTCCCGATTGCCCGGGTCGACCCGGTTCAACCCGGCCAGAATGTTGCGCGCGATGATGATTCCGTTGACCGGGTCGGTATGGATGTGGGGATTTCCGAACACGTGCACGTCGCCGCCGATCCGTGACACGTCTTCCGGAACCTGAAGCAGCGTCACGCTCGAGTACGCCGCAACATTGCCGGGTGCGCCCTCCACGATCTGCGGGTTCCGTGCCCGATCGATGATCGCCGGTACCCACAGCTCCAGGTCGAGGCCGGTCACGATGAACAGGTCGGCTGAACCCACGGCCGCCGCGAAGCTCGGCCTCGGGTTGACGAAGTGCGGGTCCTCATCACCCCGTGCGATCGCCATCACTTCCGCCAGTTCGCCCGTCACCTCCCGCGCGATGGCGGCGTAGGTCGGCAACGTCGCCACCACCTTCACCCTCTCTTGCGCCGCCAACTCTCCCGATCCCAAACAAACAAGCGCCAGCAACCCGACCCAAGCCCGCGGTTCCCTCGTCGGTCGTCTATGCCTCATATCATCCATCCCCCTACACCACAATCAATACGTCTCATGCTTATGCGGGCCCACCGCCCATACGATCTGGGCGGTCACCGTGTGACTGGCCTCAAGACCGTCGGGCTTCACGTAATTGTACTGCAGTCTCAGGTAGACCCATTCGCTCTGCCACCACGTGACCGTGGGCACCAACATGTAGATCTCGGGGTCGTTGCCGTAGCCGTCCACGTAGTCGAGCCGCAGGCCAGCGATCCACTGCCGGCCGAGCCTGTAGTTGCCCTGCAGGTAACCGCCATTCCCCCGCAGATCGGGATCACCGTAGTCCTTGCGGGCCCAGTAGTACTCGCCCGTGAGCCGCAGGTCGCGGTAGAGGGCTCGACCCGGCGGTCGCCAACGATAGGAAACGTAGACGTTGAAAAGTCTGCTCTGCAGATTCTCTCCCCGGTTCTCGCCGTAGACGGCCGCCGCGCCCAGCTCCAGGTAGCTGGCTGGGCTCAGGTCCCAGAAGGACGAGAGATTTCCGAGAAACGCCAGGTTCGTCTTGCTGTCGTCGAACAGAGCGTCGTTTGCCGTGTTCGTGACCTCCAGCGTCAGATTGTTGACGCTGGGACCGGCGACCAGTGGCGGCGCGACAAGCGACAGGCCGGTCTGCAGCAACCCGTCGTCACCGAGGAACGCGACAGTGGGGAGCGGGCGATCGACCTCGAGCAGGGCGTGAGTGTGCCAGCGGTTGTAGAGACCGATCTGTTGCCGGAACTTGCCGACCTTGATACCCAGGTTGGCCGGCAGCCCGACCCAGTACAGGTAGCCCTCCTCGATGCCGAAGCCCGAATGGCCGCTCTCTCCCTCTTCCGCTTCGTGTTCGAGGCCGGCGATCACCAATTCCTCTTCGTATGAAACGAAGATCTTTGTTCGCGTATAGGGATCGAGCGCCGCCTCGAAGGCGAACTCGAATTCGCGTGGGACCGCCGTCAGGTAAGGGTCCTCACCCGTCGGCGCCAGGTAACTGCCCACCACGTCGCCGGTGACGCTGATCTCCGGGTTGAGGACGCTCAGGTTCCGCGTGCGGCTTTGACCCGTCGTGTCCCGGGGCGCCTGATCGCCGGCGGCCGCCCTGGCCGCCGCCCGCAGCGCTTCCAGTTCGTCCGCCAGCGCCGCGGCGGAGTCGGCCGCCGCGCCGCGCGCCAGCGCGGCCAGCAGGCTATCCAGCCGGGCCTCGAGTTCGCGTATGCGCGCCTCCAGGCTGTCGGCCCGGGCGCGCGCGACGCTGTCCGGCTTGGCGTCCTGGGCCGAGAGTCCGCCCGGTTTAGCGGCCGCTATCGCAATGGCGGCCGTCATATAGATGAGTACACGTGTCGGTCGCATCGAACTCCTCACGTCCAGCTGCAACCATGTGGCTCGACCTGCTGAAGACGAGCCGTGCCGATTCCCTCATTTGAGATGTCGGCGAGTACCGACCGTCAGGATAATCCCAGGTGAGGCGGACTGCGGGCGACCCGCTGGCGGACCCGAAGGTCGTCGCGATGCGGTTCGTTGGAATGAGATGACGTTCGCGAGGGTGGCTCCGGCAGCGCGATCCGCAGCGCTCTCGGGCCCAACGACCCAATCGTCTGATGAACGAGCACGCAGAGCTGATGATGGTGACCCCGCACGCTGCACCTGGATTGCTCGTTTTCGACGTGACCATCGATCTCGAACCTGATGCGTGTGTCCAGGGCGAGCCGCGCGCCCGCTACCGCGGGCAGGCCCAACGCCAGCACTAGAGCAATCGACTTCCCTGGTCGGCCTCGCGTTCGCATAAGAACGCTAGACTAGCCGGGCCCTATCCGGCTGTCAAATGTTCCGGTTGCTCCGCTCCCTCCGGCGCGTATCTTCCCGCCATGCCCGCGTCCCCGCTCGCCGCGCTGCTCTTCGCCGCCTTCACTGCCGCCGGTATGTTGGCCGGCGTCTGGATCGTTCGGCGGTTTGAGGACTGGGCGATCAGACATACCGGCGAGCTCATCTCTTTCGCCGCCGGGTTGCTGGTCTCCGGCGCCTTGCTGCACCTGATTAGCCGCTCTGTGCAGTTGATCGGCGCAGCCAACGGCCTCGCCCTGGCGCTCGTCGCCTTCCTCGCCTTCTACGTTTTGGAGGCTCATTTCA
>JBDHHX010000094.1:0-11299 GCA_039589155.1 Gemmatimonadota bacterium
TGGACTGTGGTTCGACATGGCGCAGACGGCCGACCATCTCCGGGAACTCGATATCGATACCGTACCACAGGTACCAGGGGTCGCCGAAGCCGACGCGGTGGGTCAGCAGGTCGCGTATCGTCACTTCCCGGGTGGGATAAGGATCGGGGAGCACGAAGTCGGGGACGAACTTCGACACCGGGTCGTCCCACGCCAACCTGCCGTCGTCCACCATCATGGCCACGGCCATCGACGTGAATGCCTTGGTCGTGGACGCGTTGGCGAACAGGGTATGGACGTCCACCGGCTGGTCGCCGCCCAGCCGCCGCAGGCCGTAGCCCTTGGCAAAGACGACCGAGTCGTCCTTGACTACCGCTATGGCGAGTCCGGGAACCTCCCAATCGTAGACCGCCTGGCTAACGTAGGCATCGAAGTCAGTCAGCGGGTCGCGCTCCACGGAGCTCTGCGCTCCCAGGCTCGCGGGAATCAGTAGTGTTGCAGCGATGCACGCGGTCGCCCGCATGAGGCCTCCTATCGTCTGTGGTAAGCCGGCCGGCCGCGGGCTAGCCCTCATAGTCGTCGGCTATGTCGACCGCGGTCGTGTGCTTGCAGCTCTCCAGCATCATCTCCAGCCGCTCCGGGTTGAAGCCGATGACGAAGTCCTTGCCGTGCGCGATGACGGGCACGCCGGCGCCACCGGTCAGCTCGCGCCACTCCCTGAGCTGGAAGACGTCTTTGGTGATGTCGGCTTCCTCGAACTCGCAACCGTGTTCTCTCAGCCAATCCTTGGCGAGGCCACAGTAGGGTCAGGTGGGCGTGGTGTAGACCTTGATCTGGGGCATAATAAGCAACCTGATCATTGAGAGTTAGATGATGGGTGTTGATGATTGTCACTGAACGTTAGATGTTAGGCCTTGAACATCTGATACTCAAGACCTGAGCCCTGATCCAAATCATCAACACCTGACACCTAACCTTCAACCATCAAGTTCTTGGTGCGTGACTGAATCGGGAAAAGAGCTCACCCCCTTCCCCAAACAGGTCGAGGCCATCGAGGCCGACCCCGGCCCCACCCTCGTCCTCGCCGGGCCCGGTGCCGGCAAGACGTTCTGCCTGATTCGCAGGGTCGCCTTCCTGATCGAGGAGAAAGGGTTCGCGCCGGAGCGGATCTGCGCCGTGACCTTCACCAACAAGGCGGCGGAGGAAGTAACGGCGCGGCTGCACGGCCAGTTGGGCGTGACCGCCGACAAGATCACCCGGGGCACGCTGCATTCTCTCTGCCTGGGGATCCTGCGCGAGTATCCGCAGGAGGTGGGTCTGCGGCGTGGTTTCGGCGTCGCCGACGACGAGTACCAGAAGTTGTTGCTGCGCCGGCTGAACGTGTGGCCGGAGAAGCGCCGCGGCCAGATGCTGAACCTGTTCGGGCGGCGGCGGCTCCAGGGCTACGAGCTCACGGAAGGCGACGACGCGATCTTCGAGAGCTACCTGTCGATGCTGCGCGAGAAGAACCTGGTGGACTTCGACGACATCATCGCGCTGACCGACCGACTGTTCCGGGAACACCCGGCCGTGGTGGAAGAGATCGCGTCGCGTTGGGACTACCTGCTGGTGGACGAGTTCCAGGACCTGGACGCAGCGCAGTACTCGATCATCAAGCGTTTGACCGAGGGCCATCGCAACATCTTCGCGGTGGGCGACGACGAGCAGTCGATATTCTCCTGGCGCGGCTCCGACCCGCGGATCATCTGGCGGTTCGCCACGGAATTCAGTGCAAAGGAAATCATCCTCGACAAGAACTGCCGCTGCAGCCGTCAGATCTTCGACGTGGCGCGCCGGCTGATGCGCGAGAACCCGGAACTCTTCCGCAAGGAGATCACGGCGGACCGTGAGTCGGAGCACGAGGTCGCGGCCCATGCGTTCGAGAGCGAAGAGGCGGAAGCGCGTTGGATCATCGAGGACATCCTGGCCGACCGCAGCGCATCGAAGTTGGGGTGGGGCGACTACGCCGTTCTATACAGACAGCATTTCGTGGGCCGCTACCTGGAGAGCCGCATGGTCGCGAAGGGGCTGCCCTGTCGCCTGGCCCGCGGACGGGCGCTGCTCGACGACACCGTGATCGCCTATGTCGTCGCCTCGCTGCGACTGCTCATTCATCCGGACGACCCTATCAACGTCGAGGCGTTCGCCGAGCGCATGCTCCCACGTGTCCTGGTCGCCGAGGTACGCACGCTGGCGCAGAGGAACGATCTCGAGTTCCTGCCGGCGCTTCGACTTTACGGGCGCACTCACCCTAAGGACCACCCCGACACGAAGAAGGCGTGGCGATTCATCTACCACGTCGACAACCTGCGGGCGCTCTACCAGTCGCACGAGTCGTTGAGTGACTTCATCGACGAGATCCTGATGCAGCGGGTGCGGCCTTATGAAAACAAGCTGGAGGAACGCTACGAAGAGCTGGAGGATCCCGCCGATTTCCCCGGCGCGGTCGAGCTTGCCGACGGTCTGCGCGATGTAGTGAAGCGCGGCGCCAGGATCTGGATCCAACCGCGCGGCGGCGGCGAGATCGCGCTGCGCGGAATGCTGCTGGCGGCCAAGCTGCCCGTCGCGGTTGAGTACCTGACCGAAGACATCGAGCCGGTAGCCGCCGACCTGGTGCTGACCGCCTCCGCGGCTTACGAACGCCCCATCATCACCACGGTTTTCAAGGCGCTGCAGCTCATTCATAGCAGCGAGTTCGGCGACGCGCTGCGGGATTTTGTCGCCTTCGATCTGGAGACCACCGATCTCGACCCGATGACCTGCGAGATCGTTGAGATCGGCGCGGCCAGGGTGCGTGACGGCGCGGTGGTCGAGGAGTTCCATTCACTGGTCCGCCCGCAGAAGCCGGTGGCGCCGGGCGCGTCAGAGGTCCACGGCTACAGCGACGCGGAGCTCAGCGATGCGCCGACACTGCAGCAGGCGTGGCCGGAATTCGCCGCCTTCGCCGGCGACGACGTGCTTGTCGCACACAACGGACTCGCCTTCGACGTCCCGGTCCTGCAGCGCCAGGTGGAGGAGTTCGCCGACATCTCGGGCCTCGTCTTCTTCGACACACTCCCACTCGCCCGCTCGCTGTTCAGGGAGAGCGCCCGGCTGGGTGACCTGGCGGTCCGCTTCAACGTGCCCCTCGAGCGCGCGCACCACGCGCTGGATGATGCGGTCGCGCTTGCCCGCGTCTTCCGTGGACTGGGCGAACTGAAGCGAGTGCGGGCGCGGAAAGCGGCGCTGATCAACCTGCTGGATCACCTGGCCCTGGGGCTGGCGCTGGAGACATGGACCAAGCTGGGCGACGAGGACCGGCTGCTACAGGAGATGGCGGCGCCGTTCGCACTGGGCCCGTACAGCGACTGCCTGGACTACTACGCGGAGGAACTGGAACGCGTCGCCAGCGCTCCCGAGTTGGAGGAAGTGATCACGCGGCTGGGCGGTAGGAAGATGATGGCGCGTATGCGGGCGGAGCGTCGACCGGCGGAGCGTTATCCGGCCGCTGTGGCCCGACTGACCTCGCTGGTCGACGTGAGCCAGGCCGAGACGCTGGAAGAGAGCGCGGCGTTGTTCCTGGAGCGCGTGGCGCTTTCGACATCGGAGGGTGTCGAGGCCGACCCGCACCGCGTGAACCTGCTCACATTGCATTCCACCAAGGGTCTCGAATTCTCGCGCGTCTACGTCGTGGGGGTCGAGGACTTCCAGATGCCCGGCTACTACGCGGCGGTGGAGAGCCGCAAGGACGAGACCGACGAAGCGCGGCGTCTATTATATGTCGGGATGACGCGGGCCAGGGACCGGCTGGTGCTGACGCGCGTTCATCGCCGGCGTGGCAAAGACGCGGGCGGGGGTCTGTTCCTGGAGGAGCTCGGCCTCACGGCAAGTAGACCAGTAGGCGAGTAGACGAGTAGACAGGAGAATCATCCGCACGAGATCGGGGCGGAACTGGCGCGCTTGCTCAAGCGACCGTGACTCAGAACCTGAAACGCAGACCGATCTCTACCTGCCGCTTGGGATGCGCAGCCAGCGCTTGGCCGAAGACCGGTGAACCCAGTAACCCAACGACCGATTTTGCGTCGTAATTGGTGCGGTTGAACAGGTTGTAGATGTTAAGAGCGACCCCAAGTTGAGTTCTTCCCAAAGTGACCCACTTGGTGACACCCAGGTCGATTCGAGAAAAGTCCGTGCTTCGGCGGGCGTTCCGACCTTCGCCAGGGCGTCTATCATTGAACCGAATCCCGTCTCCGTTGTCGTCCGTCCCAGTAACCGCATTGTAGGGCCGTGCGGATGCGTACAGAAGTGCCAGCCCGACGACGAAATCGAAAGGAAGCCGGGCGTCTACCAACCCCACAAAACGATGTAGTTGGTCCCAACTGGCCGGCCCCATTTCGCCGGAGAAACTCTCGTTCTCCCAGTCTACTTGGGGCGTGAAGTCTAGCCAGACGTCGTTCGTGGCCTCGCGGTCGGCGTAGGTGTATTGAAGATCGAACCTCCCATCGACGAACTCCTTCCTTGCACGCACCATGAGCATACTGGTTCGGGCTTCTCCTCGATTGAGAATCTGCTGCACACCCCACTCGCTGAGATTCCGTTTAATTGGGATATTCCGGCCGTCCACAAGTATCCCGTCCAGGCTAATCACGACGTTACCCAGGATGACTTGCTCCAGCCCAAGCGAGAGCTGAAGCGTGTAGGGAGTCGACAGTTCGTCACCCAGCACGCTGAATGATGGTGGGATTGTATCCGGATTAACGGCTATGGAATCGGGATCGGTAACGCCTGGGTCTGGAACGACGGCCCACCTAGTCCCTGTCGACTCAATACCGGGGAAAAGGAGCAGGTGCTGGTTATAGAAGACCCCGAATCCTCCACGAACGACAGTGCGGCCGTCGTTTCTAGGGTCCACGGCGAAGCCAATACGAGGTGCAACGTTGTTCAAATCCGTCGACCGTTTGTCACCGGAGACAAAGGGCAGCGAATCAGCCATGGGCGACCGGAACCCCTGGTTCGTTCCGTTTACTTCGACATCGTAGCGAAGACCGAGAGTCACTGTGACATTTCGGGCAGGGCTCCATGCATCCTCCGCATAGAGCGCTAACTGTACATTATCTTCATCCAGTTGCAGTCCAGGATCGTAAGCCGCTCGGTAGACGCCGGGAAGCGAGGCTGAGTCTTCAGAAAAGAAGAACCCGCCGTTCATCCACCAGCGCGACTCATCTACCGACTGCACCCACGCAGCCAAGCCTCCAAGTTTGATCCGGTGCGAGCCGGTCGTGCCGGACGTCGTCAGCGTCAGGTTGTCCTTGAGCTCCAGACGCGTGTTGCGGATGTCCCACTCGGCGAAGTTCTGGCCAGCGCACATCGTTGGATATATCATGCTTGGTCCTTCACCAACCGGTGTGCGCTGTAGAGATTGGCGTAGGAAGTGAACGCGCGCTTCGTTCACCGCGGCAGCCGACACCTTCCAGCGGTGCATCGCCAGCAGACTGTGCACCGAATTGTCGAGATCCACACCCCAATTCTCGGCCGCTGGCTGCCCAAAGATCTCTTCACACGTACCGACTGACGCCCGGCCCTTGGTCAGGTTTCCCGCGTAGCGTACCATGACCTCGTGCCCGTCGCTTAAGCGGTCGTCCAGGCGGCCAAACAAGACATTGCTCTCCCAAGGAGTCCTGAACGTCCCCTCGAGCTCCGGAAAGG
The DNA here is from genome assembly GCA_039589155.1 of Gemmatimonadota bacterium. Lineage (GTDB taxonomy): Bacteria > Gemmatimonadota > Gemmatimonadetes > Palauibacterales > KS3-K002 > Kutchimonas. The sequence goes on from JBDHHX010000094.1 coordinate 5,704, forward strand.
CGCCACCGGTCTCTACCGTGGAGAAAAAGTCCTCCACTTCTCGCTCGAACGAGAAAAAGTAGTGGGTTCGGTCGCGGCGAAGAGGCCCACCCACCGCGACTCCCCAGTGCCGTCGATTGTAGTCCGGTTTCTCGCTCTCGAACACGCCCAAGGCGTTCAAGTCTCGGTTGCGGCCGAGAAAGAAACCTTCCGCCTGGAGCGTGTTAGTACCTCGACGTGTCACTGCGTTTATGATACCTGAGGCAGCCTGGCCAAACTCGACTGAATAGCTGGTTGTCAGCACCTCAAACTCCTGGACGGCAAGAAGAGGTGCTGCGCCCAGATAGTCATTCAGTTCAGCACCGATCATGTTCCCACCATCCAACCACACGCCAAGGTTGTATGAGTTCAAGGCGCCGACTGAAGTTGTCGCCACCGGATCAGCCGTCTCGGACGACGCAACGGATCCCGGACCAAGCAATGCAAGATCGATGAAACGCCGCGATTCGTTGGGTAGTCGATCGATCTGCTCGCGGGTTAGGTTGAACGCAACGTCCGGCTGAGTGAAATCGAGCAGCGGCCTCACAGCCTGCACTTCGATAGGCTCGACCCGTACCGGGCTAACGCGTAGTGTGAAATCGACCGTAATCGTCCGCCCTACAAGCAGCGTCACCGAGGGCCAGGTGGAAGGGGCCAAACCGATTCGACTTGCCGAAATCTCGTACTCCCCTGGCGGGAGTGCGTTGAACCAATAGCGACCGAACTCGTCTGAGATACTCCCATACGTGAACCCGCTTTGGAGATCACGAGCGAGAACATCGGCACTCACAACAGGCGCCCCGGTGGAATCCCGCACGAATCCAGTGATGACGCCGGTCGGCATTTGACCCAAAGAGACTGACGAGGAACAAAGAAGAAGAACGAGGTTGACAACCAGGGAGCGAGCGACAGCCGTTTCCACGGCAACCTCCGTCTTTCGCCTATGAAACTTGGGCTTCTACTTGCCGCCGCCTTGACCAGTCAGGCGTTCTATCGCTTCACGCGCTCCCTCCAAAGCGGGGCGCAGATCAGGATCGCTATCACCCCACCAGCGGACGAAACGGACGTAGCGGAAGAGGGCTTGCTCGTCATCCCCGAGCGCTTCGTATGCTTGAGCCAGGTAGTATTCGCTGATCGATCCAACGGGAAGATTCTCGAAGTCCAGGCTCCGTAAGTAGCGGACGGCCTCTCTGGGCTTTCCAAGCTCGAGCAGCAGCTTCCCCACTTCGTATCGCAGAAACGGGTGGATCCCCCAATCAGCTATTCTGGGCAGTGCTGACTCAATCTCTGAGAGTGCTCTCTCACGTTCACCAAGACGAAGCGCGGAGTAGCCCCGCAGCGCCAGTGCCAAGGCCCGGTTATCCCCCGCGCCCACGCTGTCACCAGCCAACTCAGCATCGGTGGCGTTCCATTCGAGCGTGCGAATCGCCTGCTCCAGATCTCCCCAACGCCCTTCGGATGCAGCGAAGGCTCCTATCCAAAATTCGACATCGGGCGTTGCGTCTTTTTCAAGCAGCTCCGCCGCGCGCCGCGCTCTGGATGGATCCGCATAGCCAGCGAGATGAAGTACAAGATCCCACCATAGTTGTCGGACGGGCCATGTTTGCGCCAAGTGTTCGCGTGTTCTGCTGACCTGTCCCCAGTGCAGGTAGCAGTTTGCTGCGATTTGGTGGCCGAACGCCCGCGAGCCCGGCAGGTGCCGCTCCTCCGTCAAGGCAAGAGCGATTGGCAACAGGCGGTCGCGATAGTCGGTGGCCCAAAGCAACGATCGCATGGCACTCACAATCACGTCAGTGTGCGCCGTGTCCATAGCTGCCAATGCTCGTGCCTGGGCCAGCGAATCACCCCAAACCATGTCATGCGAAAGCGCCAATCCTATGGGCTCGTGACTCGCCGGGTCGATCTCGCGCAATGTCGCAATCAACGCCCTGACCTCTACGTCGTCCTGGCGGTGGAATGCATCATCGGCGAGGTGGTGATAGGGCTGTCCGAAACGAGGGTCGAGTTCAACGGCCCGCCTAAACGCGTAACGAAACCTCTCTCGTGAATGCAGGCCGGCGTCACCGAGAAAGAAGTACGCCTCACCAAGCTTGAACCAACCTTCCACATCGTCCGGGTAGAGTCCGGTCAGCTCCTCGAGTGTCTCGATCGCCGAGAGCCTGAACTCATTTACCTGCGTTGTCCCTATCAGCAGTAGCGCTTCACGACCGGGGAGGCGATTGGTTTCAGCGGCAGCCCGCGCAAGCTCCCTCACGCGGGGAGTGATTGCCTCTATCCAGGCGTACGATTCCGACAAGCGGTAGAGCGCCAACGCGAACGTGGGATCGGCTTCAATCGCGCGATTGAAGTGGGGAATGGCCTCGCGGAAGTTGGAGCGCCGATATTCTTGTTCGCCTTCCAAGTAGGCGATGAGCGCTTGCTGTGAGCCAGTTGTCAATCGAGCTACAGCCAGCTCCGGTATATCCGAGGCGCCTGCGAGGATTCCGGTTCGCAGCAACTGTGAACTCAACTCGTCCACGAGTGTGAGCACATCTTCGGTTGGTCCCTCAACTCTCACCGAATTGCTGATCCGCTGCCCGCTGAGAACGTCGTAAACGTCAGCGCTGATGCGCACGTCCGCGCCTAGTCCGACGATGCTGCCCAGGATGGCGTAGCGCGCCCCAATCCCACGCGCGACGTTCAGTGCTTCTTCAATATCGCTGGCCTCCTCGCCACCGCCGACCTCCTCTTCCCAACGGCTGAGCACCGCTCGTGGGTCGATCTTCCTGAGACCATCAACATCATCGAAGTTCAGAGCGAGCAAGACACTCATGCCCTCCCGCCAGAGTTCGAGTCCGGATCCTGCAACCCGGAACGGAAGCACCGCGACGCCCGGCCCGGCGGCCGTGATCTCAGTCGCAACAGCCTCGCTGGGCGCGCCCCTCGACACCGAAAACCACCCTGCGGCCACGGCTACCCAGAGGGCGATCGCACCAAGTCCACCCAATAGCAGAAGTACTGCTACACCGCTCCGTAACCACGAAGCTGAGATCGACGCGCCTTCCGGGGCTCCTACGAGCTCGTGGTCTGCCGGTTGCTGGCCTCCTGTGATTGTCAGCGAGATCGAGCCGTGGGGCTCGGGTTCCGCCAAACGCGCCGCCAGCACCTCAACCTCGGGGTCCGGCTCTCCACCCAAGTCCTCCCGGACCCGATCAGCATGCGTTCGCGCATGTTGCAGCGCCGCGGCCCGATTCCCACTGGCAACCAGCGCCTGCATGAGCCGGAGTGCAACACGCGAACTGTAGGGATCTTCCGCCGACAGACGCTGCCACCACTCCACGGCCGCCGCCAAATCGCCTCGCTGTTCTGCAGCCTCAGCCAGGTTCTCAAGTGCCGTTCTTTGGGCGCGCACCAACCGATCGCGCTCGCTATCGATCCAGCGCTGGAATTCCGATGTGCCTTTGAGATGAAAGCCATCCAGGAATGGACCGGCATGAAGAAAGACGGCACGTTCCAGATCGCCACACTCGACCGCCGCCTCGAACTCGACAACGTCGCACGAGACGATCTCTCTATTGAGCCGGACGTTGGCGCCTTTTGACAGGATGGCTTCTTCGCCGAGGGCTTTCCTCAGCACGTAGAAACACTCGGACAGGGCGTGGCGGCCCCGTTCCTCGTCACTCTCCGGCCACAGGAGTGCGACGAGCTTGTCCCGACTGATCGTCTCGTTCGGCGCAGTGGCGAGCAGCGCCAGGAGAGCTATGCGGCGCGGTTGGCCGGCCTGGCCGCCGATAACGCCATCGTCTCCCTCGATGTGAGCGCCACCCAGCAGCCTCAGACCGAACATAGGCCCCTGCCTGAAAAACAGTTGAGATACGTCGGGAAAAAGGATGATCGCCCTCAAATACAATAGGCCTAAGCTCGGAAAAGGCGCAAGGAAACCGGTTTTTCGCCATCCAACCCACACACAGGAGGTTACGTCATGCGTAGGTCAATGAGCTTATCAGTAGCGCTCGCAGCGGTTATTGCGGTGGGCTGCGAGAGCGAGCCGATCGGGTCGGTCACTTCGGCCGATCCTGGCAATCCGGTGTTGGCGGCGGCGCAGGCGAACAGTGGCGCTGTTGTAGTGAGGCTCCAGACCCAGGGTGCGTTCGGCCTGATCGACTTCGACCGCCAAGTCTTCGCTCTCCATTCGTCGGACGACAGTCGTGGCGGCTGCCAGACGGTGACGGAGGTCAGGACGGGGGAGGTCCAGCTCGTCTTCACGCCTTCCGGGGCGGTCCATCAACTCACACAAGGTGAAGAGTCGTTTGTCACCGTGTATGACTTGAGTGGTGGTCCGACAATCGACTGTGACTTCCTCAACGGGGCCACGGGACGAATGATCGCCGAGGGCGCAGCAGCTTTTGTCTGGCGAGACAATGACCTATTCGTCACTGGCTCAGGCGCGAACGTCTACGGCGTGAACTCAAGTGGCAGGCTCAACAACCTTCTCGATGGCGGCCTGCTCGGCTACCACGCGAACTTTAGGTGGCAGACGACTCCAAGCGGAAGTTCCGGGGCACTTGTTCGTGACATCAAACTGACGCCTGATCCGCGCTAGCCGGCCTGCTGGATATCTAGATGAGTAGGCGAGTGGGCGAGAAAGCGAAGTCTAGCCTACTTGCCTGCTCATCAGGGAAGCGGTTCGTCTCCCAGTACGTACGAATGCACGAATAGCGCAGCGACATCGGATCGCATGACATTAGCGTCGCCGCCCAGCCCGTAGGCGCGGCTCAGCATGTCGCTGTTCGCCAGGACCACGAACGCGCGCCCCCGCTCCGGCGCACGGACGATGAGCGACGAGTTGCCGTTCCACCACCCGTAGTGCCACTGCAGTTCTACGCCCTGGTAGCGAAAGATGAACCAGCCGAGCGCGTAGGGCAGCGTTGCGCCGCTGTTGGAGATGGCCGGGGTGAAGACCGAGTCCCAGGTCGCGGGCTCGAGGAAGCGACCCTGGTCGATGGCGATGGAGTAGGCGGCGTAGTCCTCGGCCGAGGCGACGAGGCCGGCCGCCGTTCCGAAGAAACGGGGCAGATCGATCTGCACCACCTGGTTCTCCTGCAACTCGTAGCCGCGAGCCATCCGGGCCAGGAAGGCGTTGCGGTTCAGACCCGCCAGGCTGAAGTCATCCAGGTCGTACGGGTTGGGCGCGGTGTTCTCGAGCTGCAGCGGCCGCAGGATTCTCTCCACCACCAGCTCACCGAACGATCGGCCCGACGCCTCCTCGATGACGTAGTCGAGAAGACCGAAGCGGTCGCCGCGATAGTTGTAGTGGGATCCCGGGGTGCCCTCGGACGTGTGGTTCATCAGGTGGCGTACGCGGACGGCCTCGTTGCCGAGATCGATACCGTAGTCTCCGACCGGATCATCCAGGTCGACGAGCCCTTCTTCCACCAGCTGCATCACGATGGTTGACGCGAAGGTCTTGGTCAGCGAGGCGAGGTGTACCGGCGTGATCGGCGTGATAGGTCTTTGCGCCTCGGCATCCGCGTAGCCGAACCCCTTCGACCAGACGATCTCTTCGTCCTCGACGATGGCCGCCGCCATCCCGGGGATG
>JBDHHX010000095.1:0-19824 GCA_039589155.1 Gemmatimonadota bacterium
TCCCGGTTCCGAAGCCATACCGGTCGTCCCGGCCGCCCACTACATGTGTGGTGGCGTCTGGACGGACAGGGACGGGCGGACCACACTCCCCGGCCTGTTTGCCGCCGGCGAGTGCGCCTGCACGGGCGTTCACGGAGCGAATCGACTGGCCTCTAACTCGCTTCTCGAAGCCGTCGTCTTTGCCGAGCGGGCGGCTCACCGCATGCTCCAGCAACTGCCCGACATCGAGGCGCCGACCAGTTCCGACGTAGCGGTGCCGCCAGATCTCTCCGGATTCTCCGAGTCGAAACTCGAGAATCTGCGCAGCCGCCTAAAGCAACTCATGTGGGATCACCTCGGTATCGTGCGAACAGCCAGCGAGATGTCGTTTGGAGCCCAGCGATTGCACGAGTTCCGGCACGAATGGTCGGAGATGCGAGAGACGACGAATGCTACGGGCGATGGCCAACGCTGGGTGCAAGCTGCCGAGGCCCTCAACATGATCGATGTCGCCGGATTGATCGTGCGCTGCGCGTTGTGGCGGCGCGAGAGCCGCGGGCTTCACTACCTGGTGGAGCTTCCCTACAAGGACAACGAAGTCTACTTGCGCGATAGCTTCGTCGTCCCGACCGAGTGAGGAGAGGCACGGGCGCGTGAAGGTCACGTTGATCTCGGTCGGATCCCCGAAGGCGCCCGGCATTGCGGCGGCGATACGCGAGTACGAGTCTCGCGTCGCTCGCTACTTCAAGTTCGAGGCTCTCGAGGTTCGCTCCCAGAAGGTCAAGCCCGACCGCGACAAGGGATCGATCATCGAGAAAGAGTCTGCCGCACTGCTGGCGAAGGTCCGCCAGGGCCTGGAGGTCATAGCCGTGGACGAACGTGGCGATAGCTGGACCTCTGAAGAACTGGCGAGCTACCTGGGAGAGCTTGGCGTTCGCGGGAGCGAAGGAGCGGCCTTTCTCGTCGGCGGACCGTTGGGTCTGAGCCAATCGTTGCGCAGTAGCTCGAGTCGAGTGTTATCGCTGTCGTCGCTCACCTTGCCGCACGAGATGGCGCGGCTCGTCCTCGTCGAACAACTCTATCGCGCCGGTACCATCCTGCGCGGTGAGCCCTACCACAACGCCGGATGACCGACTCGAGCCGTCCGCCGGAATGGTATCGTGACTGGTTCGGCGAGGAATACCTGGCCCTCTATCCACATCGCGACGAGGAGGAGGCCCGTCAGGGCATCGAGCTCGTGCTGCGCGTCTGTGGGAGGCCTGACGGACCCATCCTCGACCTGGCATGCGGCGCCGGCCGCCACATGATCGATCTCGGGGACAGGGGTTTGGAGGCTATCGGCCTCGACCTCTCCGCGGCGTTACTGCGCGAAGCACGAAGGAGCGATGCAGGTATGCGTCTCGTCCGCGGCGACATGCGAGACCTGCCGTTTGCCGATGGCGCGTTCTCTCTCGTCGCTAATTTCTTTACATCCTTCGGATATTTCGGCGGCCCGGAGGAAGACCAGCGGGTGCTGGAGGAGATTCGGCGCGTCCTCGAGCCGGGAGGATGCTTTGCTCTCGACTTTCTCAACGCGCAGCGCGTGCGCGATGAACTGGTCGATCGGGACGAACGGCTGCTCGGCCAGCGACGTGTCGTTCAGGAAAGACGCCTGGAAGAGAACGGCGGTGTCGTCGTCAAGGAAATCCGCATCTACGGGCCCGATGGTGGTGACCCGGAAAGCTCGTACCACGAGCGCGTTCGGCTCTATGAACCGGACGATCTCGTCGATATGCTGCGCCGGTCAGGCCTCGAGCCCGAGCATACCTTCGGAGACTACTCGGGCGGCCCCGCCTGTCCCGATTGTCCTCGATACATTTTGCTGGGACACGCCGTATGAACGTAAAGATCGAACGGATCCCCTTGGGCGGTGGCCCTCTGGCACAGGCCTACTCCGCGAACTTCTCCGGTGTCGGGCGCTTCTACGAGGCCGGCGACCCCGCTGACATCGAGTCGTACCGCCAGGTCGCCGAACGTATTCGCGCCGCTCGAGATGCTTCAGACTGGAGAGCCCTGGCCGCGGCCTACGACGGCGACGACCCGCGCATCAAGGAACGGCTGGAAGAAGTCATTCGGGGACGCGGTGCGTTTGTCGCTACTGGCCAACAGGCCGGGCTCTTCGTTAGCCCGCTGCTCACTCTCTACAAGGCTCTCACGGCGGCTCGTTTGGCCGCTCAACTGGAAGAGCATCTCGAAATACCGGTCATGCCCCTGTTCACTATCGCATCAGAAGACCACGACTGGGGCGAGGTCGACCACACCCACATCATCGACGTCGAGAACCAACTCCAGCGTCTGGCCGTGGACGGGCCGGCAGGGGAGGCGGCCAGCCCTTCGGTGGAGAGCGTTCGGCTCGGCGATGACGTCGAAGAGGCATTAGCTGCGCTGGTTCAAGCTACTCCAAATACAGAGTTTAAGTTGCCTGTCCTCGATCCGCTTCGAGTCGCCTATCGGCCGGGTCGGCGCTTCGCTTCGGCCTTCCAGGATGCCCTGGCACAGTTGCTGGCCCGGCATCGTTTCCTCATATCCAGAACGGCCCACACGTACGTCAAAGAGCGTACACGAGACGTGCTCTGGCAGGAGTGGACCGCTCGCGGGGAAAGCGAGCGTCGACTGCTGAGCCGCTCGGTCGAGCTGCAGGAGGCGGGCTACGAGCCCCAGGTCGGGGTCAACGCCGGCACGACGAACCTGTTCCTCGAGGGCAGCATGGGCCGAGACCGCATTCTACATGACGGCTCGGACGCACGGCTTCGCCGCTCCGAAGAAGCTGTGTCTGAAAAGGAGCTGCAGAACATCATAGACGAATCGACGGGCCGGGTGAGCCCCGGCGCTCTGCTGCGCCCCGTCACCGAGGCTCGGGCCTTCCCGGTGATCGCCTACGTGGGTGGCCCCGCCGAGATCGCCTATCTGGCCCAGAGCCAGGTGTTGTTCGACCTGCACGAGGTCCCCGCGCCAGTCGTCGTTCCAAGGAACGCCTTCCTGCTGCTCGAGCCCAAGGTCTCACGAGTGCTCGAGAAGTATGGGCTGGCCCCGGCCGACCTGGCCGGCGACGCATCGTCGACGATCAGCCGCTTGCTCAAGGAGCAAACGCCGCCGGAACTGAAGGAGTCGATTGATGCACTCCGAGCGACGGTGGCCGCCGCACTGGAGCGCGTGAAGGAAGCGGCCATCGAGTTCGACCCCGGTTCCAAGAGCGCCGTGGACAGCGGGGTTCGTGCCGTGATGGGCGGGATCAAGGAGCTGGAGAGCCGGGTGCAGGCGCGAGTGAAGGAGAAGAACCAGGTGATGCAGCAGCAGTTGGAAAAGGCGGCGGTGAACCTGTTTCCCAACGGACGCTCTCAGGAACGTTCGCTAAACCCCTATCCGTACCTGGTGCGCTACGGTGAGACGCTCCTCGACGCCGTCTACGACAGCGTGGTAACTTCCCTGGGCTAACTTACTTGCCCTGTAGCGCGGGCCGGCCTACGTTTCGCTTGCAGCCCCGCGATTTGAGGTGGTGACAGGATGGTGTGGGTACTTGGTGTCGTTGTTCTTCTCTTGATGATGATCCCACTCACGGCGATCGTGCTCGACTCCGAGGTGGGCCGGGCACTGGCGCGCCGTCTCGGATCCGGCGAGTCGGAGGCTGAAGGCCAGGCGCGACTGAGCGAGTTGGAGAAAGAGGTGCAATACCTGTCCGAAACGGTTCAGTCATTGCAGGAGGAGTCCCGGTTCGTCAGGCAGCTCTTGGAAAAGCCGAAGGAACAGGAGTCGCTTCCGCCTGGTGACGAGTGACGGCGATAATCGAGTAGAGCGACGGCCCCGCTCCGCTGTAGCCGTGGGAGCGGGGATTTTTTTGAGTCGCCTGGCCGGTTTCGGCCGTGACGTGGCCATCGCCGCGTTCTTCGGGACCGGCATGGCGGCAGACGCATACACGGCTGCCCTCCGAATCCCCAACACGATCCGCAATCTCTTGGGGGAGGGGACCCTGTCCGCCTCCTTCATCCCGGTCTACAGTGGACTGTTGGCCCGGAACGCCGACTCGGATTCCCGCCGCCTGGCTGGAACTATCCTCAGCTTGATCGTCATCCTGGCCGCCGTGCTTAGCGGATTGGGCGTGCTGTTGGCGCCCTGGATCACCGAGCTGCTGGTCGGTTGGCGATGGACGCCCGAAAAGGTCGAGCTGACCGCTCGGCTGGTGAGAATACTCTTCCCGATGGCCGGGTTCCTTATCCTCGCGGCCTGGTGCCTGGGCGTTCTAAACAGCCATCGACGATTCTTCTTGTCGTTCGCCGCGCCGACGATTTGGAACCTCTCGCAGATCGTCGGTCTGATCGTCGCCTGGCGGTTGGGGTGGGAGCCACTCGTCGTCGCGCTCGCCTGGTCCACCTTCATCGGCGCCGTCCTTCAGTTCTTGATTCAGGTGCCGGCGGCCTTGCGTCTGAGCGGCCGGCTCAAGCTCTCGCTCGACCTGAGTTGGGACCCGGTGCGGCTCGTTATCCGCAACTTCGTGCCCGTCGTGCTCGGCGCCGGCGTCGTGCAGGTGTCCGGCCTGCTGGACGTGTTGCTGGCCGGCCTGCTGGCCGACGGAGCGCTGGCCACGTTGGGATACGCCCAGCGTCTCTATTACTTGCCGCTGGCGTTGTTCGGTATCTCGGTGGCCGCGGCGTCGTTGCCCGAGCTCTCGAGAGACGCCGAGCTCGAGGCCCGGGCGGCGTTGCGCACGCGCCTGCGAGATGGGTTCCGTGGAATCGCCTTCCACATCTTGCCGTCGGCCTTCGTCTTGATCCTGTTCGGTGATTGGATCGTCTCGCTCGTCTTCCAGCGCGGCAACTTCAGCGTCAGCGACACGATGTGGGTGCATGCCACTCTGGGCGCTTACTCCATCGGCCTGCTTGCTGCGTCGTCGGTCAAACTGTTTGCGTCTGGATTCCATGCCATGCTGGACACGCGTACTCCGGTGAAGTACGCGGTCGCAGGCCTTACGTTCGGCGCCGCGGCAGGCGCGACCCTCATGTGGCGCTTCTATGTGCCGGGCCTGGCATTCGGCGCGGCGCTGGGATCCTGGCTCTACCTGTTCTTGCTCTGGGGCGGCCTGCGGAAGCGTATCGGTGCCGTGTTCGAAGCAGCCGACTTCATCTTCATCCTCAAGCTGCTGCCCGGCTGCCTGGGCGGTACGGCGGCCGGCCTGGTCGTCGAGTGGCTGCTCGCTCCTCCCGCCGGTCCGGCGGTAGGGCTGGCGAACCGCATCCTCGTGACCGTGGCAACGCTGGGAGCGTTCGGGGTAGTATACCTTGTCACAGCGAAACTCCTGGGCGTGGTCCCAGCTGGCGCGCTCAAGATGAGAGGCGCCGCCCCCGGTTCTGAGTAGAGAGGAACTTGGGAGCAGGGAATTGGATGTGGACGCCCCCAATTTCACATTTCCAAGTTCTCGACAGGGATGAACACGACACCCGAGATAGAATCGAAACTCGCCGCCCTGCCGGCGCGCCCCGGCGTCTACATCCTCAAGGACGCGGCGGACGAGCCGATCTATGTGGGGAAGGCAAAGTCGCTGCGCGACCGGGTGCGCTCCTACTTCCGCGACGACCCGTCGGCCCACCACAAGCCGGTGGAGATGACGCGCCGCATCGAGGGTTTCGAGACCATCGTAACCGATTCGGACCTGGAAGCCCTGATGCTCGAGTCCAACCTGATCAAGGAGTACACGCCGCGATACAACATCTCTCTGCGCGACGACAAGACGTACCCCTACATAAAGGTCACACTGGGCGAACCGCTACCCAGAGTGTTCGTCACCCGGAGGCTGGCTAAAGACGGCTCCCGCTATTTCGGGCCTTATGCCGATGTCGGGCACATGCGGCGCGCGCTACGCGCGATCAAGAAACTCTATACAATTCGCTCCTGTCACTACGACTTGCCGGACCAGGCGCCGCCACGCCCGTGCCTCGACTACTACATCGGCCGCTGCAAGGCGCCCTGCGTCGGCTACCAGAGCGAAGCCGAATACCGCGAAATGATCGATGAAGTGCTCCTCGTCTTGCAGGGCCACACCGGTAAGCTCGCCCGCAAGCTAGCGGAACGCATGTCAGATGCGGCCCACGCTCTCGAGTTCGAGCGCGCCGCCGAGTACCGCGACGTTTTGCGTGGACTCGAGGCGTTCGAGCGTCGCCAGGCCGCTATCGACCCGCGTGGTGCCGACATCGACGCCATCGGCCTGGCCAGGGACGGCGACACGGCGTGCGGCGTCATATTCAAGATTAGGGAAGGGAAGCTGCTGGGCCGTGAGGCGTATTTCTTGGGTAACGTGGAGGGCGAGAGCGCGGAGGCGCTGCTCAAGGCGTTTGTGGCGCGCAACTACCTCTCGCAACAAGAAGTCGCCAAGGAGCTGCTGGTGCCCGTCGACTTCGAGGACCGTGAGATCGTCGAGGAACATCTCGGCGAACGCACGGGTCGCGCCTTCAGCATCCGGTCGCCGCAACGCGGCCTCAAGAAAGAGCTGGTCCAACGCGCCGAGGAGAACGCTCGCCACCTGCTCGAGGAACGACGAATGCTGGAAGGGCAGGCGAAGAAGCAAGCGCCACGGCCGCTATACGCGTTGCGTGATGACCTCAACCTGGAGCGCGTGCCCCGGTCGATCATCGGCTTCGACATCTCCAACATCCAGGGCTCCGATCCGGTGGGCGCCGCCGTCTGGTTCGAAAACGGCGAGCCGCTGAAGAGCGAATACCGGCGCTTCAAGATCGAGACAGTCGAGGGCGTCGACGACTACGCGGCGATGCAGGAGATCGTATCACGTTACTTCAAGCGCCGGCAGGAGGAAGAGAAGCGGCTGCCCGACCTGGTTCTGGTGGATGGCGGTAAGGGCCAGCTCTCCGCCGCCGCCCAGGCGCTGGAAAGGGCCGGCGTGCCCGACTTGCCTCTCGTATCCCTGGCCAAGCGCGAGGAGCTCGTCTTCAGCCTCGACAGGAAGGATCCGCTACGCCTCGACCGGCGCGAGCCCGGCCTGCGGCTGCTACAGCAGGTGCGCGACGAGGCTCATCGTTTCGGCGTCCAGTACCACCGTCAGCGCCGCAGCCGCCGCACGCTTCGTTCCGGCCTGCTCGACATCCCGGGGGTCGGTCCCGCCCGTCAGAAGTCGCTGATGAGCGCGTTCGGCAGCTTGAAGGCGGTGAAGGCGGCGGACCCGGAGCGGATCGCCGCGGTGCCGGGCATCGGCCCGGAATTGGCCGCGAAGATCGCCGCCGCGCTGGCGGAGCGGGATGAGTAGAGCGGCCTCCGCTCGTCCTTGTTCGAGCGCGGGGCGGCGCCTAACTTGCGCGGCGCTCGACCCGACCATTCCCCGAACACAGTCGACAGCGGCATGACCGTCAGGACGCGATTCGCTCCGAGTCCAACCGGAGAGCTTCATCCAGGCAACGCCCGCATCGCCGTGCTAAACTGGCTCTACGCCCGGCACTGCGGCGGCCGCTTCGTGCTCCGCATCGAGGACACCGATGTCGAGCGCAACGTCCCCGGTGCAGAGGACGAGATCATTGATTCGCTGCGCCGGCTGGGCCTCGATTGGGACGAGGGTCCCGACGTGGGCGGCGACCGCGGTCCCTACCGACAGAGCGAGCGCGCCAGCATCTACCGCGAGTTCGCTGACCGGCTGCTGCAGCAAGGCGTCGCCTATCGTTGCTTTTGCACACCCGAAGAGGTCGAGGAGCGGAAGCAGGCCGCTCTCGCCGCCGGCGGCGGCGCCGCCATCGGATACGACGGGCGCTGCCGCGACCTCAGCACGCAAGATCGAGAGTCGTTGCAAGATCGAGGCGTTCCCGCATCGCTGCGATTCGCCGTCCCGGATGGGGACGTGCTGGTGCAGGATTCGGTGCGAGGTACGGTTCGGTTCGATGCAGCCGAGTTCAGCGACTTTGTCATCATGAAATCTGATGGGTTGCCGACGTACAATTTCGGCGTCGTGGTCGACGACGTGGCCATGGAGATCAGCCACGTGATTCGCGGGGTCGGACATCTGGACAATTCGCCGCGCCAGGTGATGATCTACGGTGTGCTCGCCATCGAACCGCCCGTCTTCGTGCACATCCCTCACGTGCTGAGTCCGGACGGTTCGCCGCTGTCCAAACGGCACGGCGCACGCAGCCTGCGTGAGTACCTGGATGAGGGGTTCCACCCGGACGCTCTGATTAACTACCTGTCGCTGCTCTCATGGTCGAGCCCCAGCGGTGACGAGGTGCTTCCGCCGGACCGCTTGATCGAGGAGATCGATATCGGTCGCCTCGGCGCCAGCAACGTTCGCCTCGATCCCGAGAAGCTGGAGTGGCTATCCGGCGAGTACATTCGAAAGATGAGCGTGGACGCTTTGGCGAAGCGCCTCGCCGAGCAGCTGGGAGACGCGACTCTTCCCGACCGACGGGATGAAAGGACGCGCATCGCCGCTGCGATCCAGGAGCGGATCAACACGTTTGCGGGTGCAGCCCACTTCCTGCCGCAGTTTTATCCGCCGAATCCGATGGCCTGGGACGACGCTGCTCTGGAGAGCCTCACGCCGGAAGTCGTACCGCTGCTCGAGGCCGTGCATGCTTCTTTACAGGAGATCGATGACTGGAGCGCCGACGCCGTTGTGGCAGCCGTTCGCGCGGCGGGGAAGAGCGCCGACGCAAAAGGTCGAGCCCTCTTCATGCCGGTACGAGCCGCCCTCACCGGGACCACGCAGGGGCCGGAGTTGGGCGACATCTTCGTCGTCCAGGGCAAGCAGACAACGCTGCGAGTGATCGAGCAGTCGATCGATCGCTGCGGAGCGGATAACCCAGAGGACAGACGCGCATGAAGTTCGATTTCAGTCTCACCTGTTCGAGTTGTCAGAGGGATGAGGACACCGCAGGTACACCCGGCGTCTGCCCCGAGTGTGGCAAACCGCTGCTCGCCCGTTACCCACTGGAGAAGATCGCCGGGACCGTGGAGCGCGGCGACCTGGCGCATCGCCCGTGGACGATGTGGCGCTATCGGGAGGTGATGCCGCTAGCCAAGGGCGAAGAGGCCATCACCCTGGGCGAGGGCGGTACGCCGTTGCTCGACCTGCCCGATCTCGCCCGAACGGCAGGAGTGGGTCAACTGCTGGTGAAAGAAGAGGGACTGAACCCCACCGGATCGTTCAAGGCGCGAGGCATGTCGGCGGCCGTCACGCGGGCCGCCGCCGGTGGCGCTCAGGGCTTTGTGGCACCGTCGGCGGGCAACGCGGCCAGCGCGCTATCGGCCTATGGCGCCCGCGCCGGCGTCCCGGTGCGTGTCTACATGCCAAGGGACACGCCGGCGACCATCATTGCGGAGTGCCGGGCCCTTGGCGCGGAAGTATTTCTGATCGACGGCTTCATCACCGATTGCGGCGTGAAAGCGCGAGCCTACTCCGAGCGAACCGGCCACTTCGACGTCTCGACGCTTCGTGAGCCCTACCGGATCGAGGGCAAGAAGACGATGGGCTACGAGGTGGCCGAGCAGCTCGGCTGGCGCTTGCCCGACGCGATGATCTACCCGACGGGCGGCGGCACCGGGATTATTGGGATGTGGAAGGCGTTCGCTGAGATGGAGGCACTGGGCTGGATCGAGCCGGGGAAACGGCCTCGGATGTACGTGGTCCAGTCCGCCGGCTGCGCCCCCATCGTGCGCGCTTGGGAGGCGGGCACCGAGGGGGCCGAGCGATGGGAGGCGCCGGAGACCATCGCTTCGGGGCTCCGCGTTCCCGCGGCGTTGGGCGACTTTCTGATCCTACAGGCCGTTCGCGAAAGCGGTGCGGCCGCCGTCGCAGTGGCCGACACCGAGCTCATGCGCGCTGCAACGCAGCTACGCCATAGCGGAGTCGCCGCCTGCCCCGAGGGCGGTGCCACGCTGGCGGCCCTCTATCGGCTTCGCGCCGACGGGCACATCGGACCCGAAGATCAGGTCGTGTTGTTCAATACCGGCTCCTGGCTGAAGTACCAGGTTTGACGACATGAGAGTTGTGCGAGCGGCTTTTTGCGTTTGTGTGTTGGGCGTCTGCCTGCCTGCCGCCGCATCCGCCCAATGGGATGGCGTGGCCAAAGCGGCCCTCCCCGCTGTGCCCTATTGGTGGACCGCGAGCGAGAAGGAAGCGATCGACCTGATCCCTCTCCTCTGGACCAACGATGTGGATGGCGGCAGCAGTGGCTGCTGCGTGATCGGCGCCGCAGCGCGCGCCCGCTTGGGGGAGGCGACGGTCTACATCGGGCTGGGCTTCGGCATCGATCCCGACGGTGGAACGCCGGCCGCGATCGAGGCCGCCGCCGAAATCCGCGGGGGCGCCATCGTCTACCGCAACCTGCACGGCCGAACCGGGGTCAGCCTGTTCTTTCCGCTCCTAATCGGAGTAGAGTCGGACCCGAGCCAGCTGAGCAGGCTCTCGGCCGGCATATCCGCCCTTTCGCTCAACGACGACCGCTACATCAAACCGGTGCCGCTGTTCTCCTGCCCCGAAACACCAGCGGGTCCGTGTACGGCTTTGCCGGCACCCTATCCCTGGAGCCCCAACCAGGACTTCGGCCTCGCGGTCGAGGGCAGTTGGGGAAGCGGCGACTGGAAGGCACCGCGCGTCACCGGCAGCGTCGTCTGGGGGGTCAAGGTCGCGGGCAGCGACTATGGCTACCTGCGCGGCGAGCTCGATGCTCTGGTGTACGGGACGGTGGAGCGTTTCGATTGGGTCACCCGTGTAGCCGGTGGTTGGGCATCGGGCGGCTCGCCTATGCAGCGTCGTTTCTTGCTCTACGGCGCCGATCCGGTCAGCCGCTGGCTCAATCCGTACATCGATGTCGCCGGTGCTCTGTTCGAGGACATCTCGTATTTCATGCCGGGCGGCCCGCATTTGAGGGCCTACGCCGAGAGCCAGCCGCTGGTCGATGGCTACCTGAGCGCTGCAGGCGCCATCGGAACCGGTGGCGCCACCACATCCGGCTTCTGGGGAAGGGCAGACGCCTTCCTCGAGGCTGCCTGGACACCGGGTATTCCCGACCGCCTGGGACCGGAGCAACTGAACCCGGATGGCTCGTTTCTCTTCGACTGGCGCGAGCTGCCCAGCGGACAGGGCACGGAAGGCGGCCAGTTCATGGCCCGCGTGCTCGAAGTCTCCAAACTCTGGGCAGATGCCGGCTTCACCTTCACCGGCGGCTACCGAAACGTTGGCGCCGCGGTCTCGCTCCCTTTATGGGCCAGCAACGCCGCATTCGCCGACCAACCCGCCGGGGACGGTCCGAAGCAGCCGCTCGCGCTTCGCTGGACGTTGAGCGTTATCTTCCTTTGATCCGTTCTCCGGGATCAGCGGTGACATGATCCTGGGAGCGTTCATCGATCTAGGCCTGGAAGAAGAGTGGCTGCAGGAATTAGTCGCTGGGCTACCGCTCAGCGCGCGCGTCGCCGTGAGTCGTGCCTCGCGAGGCTCGCTCTCGGCCGCCGCGGTGAGCGTAGAAGGGCCCGACTCCGAGCCCGTGCGTCGCCTTCCCGATGTCCTCGAGATCATCGAAGCCGCCAGTTTGAGCGACGAAGCCCGACTGACGGCGGCGACGACGTTTCGAAAGCTAGCCGAAATCGAGGGCGCCATTCACGGCGTCTCACCAGACCAGGTGCACTTTCACGAAGTCGGCGCTACCGACGCCATCGTCGACATCGTCGGCGCTGCCGCTGCCATCGCCGAACTGGCCATCGATGCATGCTTCACCCGTCCCGTCGCCGTCGGTCGCGGTTGGATCACCGCCGCCCACGGCGCGCTACCCGTTCCGGCTCCAGCGACTCTGAGATTGCTCGAGGGCCTGCCCGTCATCGAGACCGATTTCGATGCCGAGATGACCACCCCCACCGGCGCCGCCGTCCTCGCCGTCCTCACTGGCGGCGAACGCGCGCCCGGTGCCTACACTCCCATCCGCTCTGGCTTCGGTGCCGGCAGCCGCGATCCCAGCTCCCACCCCAACTGTCTCCGGGTCGTGCTGGCCGAGCTTGAGGCACTTAGCCACATGTGGGTTCTGCAGACCGATCTCGACGACATGGACCCCGAGTATGCGCCGAAGCTCATCGAGGAGATCCTCGACGCCGGCGCTGCCGACGTCGCCACCAGCTCTATCCAGATGAAGAAGGGCCGCACCGGCCTCAGAATCGAGGCCCTCGTCCCCGATCAAGCACGGCAGGCCGTTTCCACGGCAATTCTCGAGGGTAGCTCGACTCTCGGACTGCGATTCTGGCCCGTCCAGCGCCAGACCTTGCCTAGATCCACGAACCGGATAGAATGGCGCGGGTTCCAGATTCGCCTCAAAATCGCTGTCACGCCCGGCGGGCACATTCGTTGCAAACCGGAGTATGATGATATAATCGAGGCAGCTCGAGCCCTGAAGATACCGGCCTGGAAGGCACGGCGGGACGTCGAGCGTGTACTAGAGACCGACCAAAACTGTTGACCAGGCTACAATGAAAGGGCCGCTTGGCCCTTGGGACGGCTGAGGGAGGAGTTTCATGAGTTTACGTCGTTTAGCCATTCTGGCAGGGAATGCTGCTATCGCGCTGGCGCTCATCGCGGTTCCAGGTCCGGCGGCGGCGCAGGACGAGGAGTGCGTCGGCCAGAAGCCTCGAGGCGGCCGAGCGGTGTCGAGCGCCGAGCTTTACCTCGATCGGGCACGTCGCCAGGCAGGCGATCCAGAGGATCAGCAGCGGTTGTGGCGGCAGGGTCTGGATGAGCTGGAGCGGGACATGGACGAGCATGTCGATGACCCGAATCCGCGAGTATATATGATGGCGGGCCGGTTCTATGCAGACTTGGGGCAGTACGTGGAGGCCGATGCGGCGTGGACGAACGCGGTGGACATCTGGTCGTGTTACGAGGCCAGGGTCGACACGCTTCGTTTCAACGCCTGGGTGAAGGTTTTCAATCGAGGCGTTGGCTACGCCCGCAACGGAGATACCGAACGCGCCAGGCAAGGCTACGAGAACGCCTGGATTCTCTACAAGAAGGACCCGCAGCCGTTGCTTCAGTTGGGCGCGAGCTACGCTCTGGAGGCGCTGACCGCCGAGGAGGCGGATCGTCCGATTTTGCAGGCGAAGGCGATCGAGTACTACGAAGGTGCCATGGCCGCCGTCGAGCATTCGACCCGCATGACGGATCAGCAGCGAGCAGGCTATTTGCGGGCATCGTCGTTCAACCTGGCGCAGTTGCTGGCGATGGACGAGCGGTTCGAGGAGGCTGCCGCCGCCTACGGAGTGTTCCTGGCCTACGAGCCGGATAACGTTGACGCTATCTCGAACTCAGCCGTGGTGCTGACGAGGGCCTCACGGAAGTCTACCAACGAGGCCGTCGACATGGAGGACGGTCCGGAGAAGGAGGCGCTGCTGGTCAGGGCCGATTCGCTCCGGCGCGTCGCCGTCGACCACTACTCGTCGCTCGCGGCCCGGGATGATCTGGACGCGAACGACTACCACAACGTTGGCGTCGGTCTCACCCAGATCGGGCTCAATGAGGAGGCCGTGGGGGCCTTCAGTCGGGCCCTCGATCTCGAGCCCTACAGGGCCAACTCGCTGGAGCAGCTCGGGCTCGCGCTTTTCCGCACCTCTCAATACGACTCGCTCGTGATCGTCGCCCGGGCCCTCGTCGAGCGTTACCCACTCAACATGAACAACCTGGCCATGCTGGCGAACGCCTATAGGGAGACCGAGCAAGTGGACAGCGCGCTGGTCGCCCTGCAGAGCCGTGAGGCCGCAGAGCTCGACTTCGTCCAGGTGCGCATCGAGGCTGACGAAGGCATCTACAAGGTGTCAGGCAACATGGTCAACATGAAACTGGAGACAGGTGCTCCGATCGAGATCCAGTTCGATTTCTACGACGATCTCGGCGAAGTGGTGGTCAGCGAGACGGTGACCGTCAGCGCTCCGGAGCAGGGCAGCTTCGCCCCGGTGAGCCACACCTTCGAGTCCGAGGAGCTGATCTCCGGCTTCACTTACAAGCGGGCTGGATCCTGACGCTGCCAACCCGATAAGGAGCAGGGCGCCGGCCTCGGCTCGGCAGCCGGCGGAGCGCAGATGCGGCGGGGCATTTCGGTGCCCCGCCGTCTTCTTTGCCGTTGGGCGGGTCTCCAGTAACGCTAGAGTTGACAACCCATAAGTCGATCCTAGTTTTATGCTTAACTTGCTTCAACGAAAGAAACGTATTACATCGGTTCTTCGACCGAACCCGCTCTTCTGGATCGCCCATGTCGCTTTCTGACGCCAGGACACTGCACGAGTCGGCCGCCGAAACTGGCGGCGCGCCCGCGAGGCGTCGCCGCGTCAGCCTGCCGACGGTGGCCATCGTGGGGCGCCCCAACGTGGGGAAGTCGACCTTCTTCAACCGTGTCGTGGGCGGGCGGCGTGCCATCGTCGATAGCCAGCCCGGCGTGACTCGGGACATCCACTTCGGGGAGGCGGACTGGACAGGTCACCAGTTCTATGTCGTGGACACGGGCGGGATCATCGAAGACGCGGCGGGGATGGACGAGGCGATCCGACGCCAGGCGTTGCTGGCCGTTGAGGAAGCGTCGGTCATAGTGTTCATGGTCGATGGGCGTGAGGGCGTTCACCCGCTGGACGAGCACATCGCCGAGCTGCTGCGCCAGCGTCAGGATCGCACGCTTCTGGTGGTGAACAAGATTGACAACCTGCCGGATGCGACGGAGCACCTGGAGTTCTACGCGCTGGGGCTGGGCGAACCGTATGCGCTCTCGGCGGCGAGCGGCAAGGCGATCGGTGATCTACTGGACCGGATCGTCGATGCGCTTCCGAAGCAGACGGTGGACGAGACGGACGATGACGCGTTACGGCTCGCTGTGATTGGCAGGCCGAACGTCGGCAAGTCGAGCTTCATCAACAAGGCGTTGGGGACCGAGCGCCTGGTCGTCTCGGAGGATGCGGGAACGACGCGGGACGCCATCGACACTCCGTTCATGAAGAACGAGAGACCCTATGTATTTGTCGATACTGCGGGGCTGAGACGAAAGAGTCGGATTACGGATGGCCTGGAGTACTACGCGACGCTGCGGACGCTGAAGGCGATCGACAGGGCGGATGTCTGTGTCCTGATCGTCGATGCCGACGAGGGCGTTGGCAACCAGGACTTTCGAATCGCGCGGCTCGCCTGGGATCGCGGATGCGGCCTGGTTCTCGCCGTGAACAAGTGGGACTTGATCGAGAAGGACACGCACACGGCGGTCCGCATGGAAAAGGCGCTGCGCAAGCGAGTCCCGTTCCTTGCCGACGTCCCCATCGTCTTCATCTCGGCGCTCTCCGGCCAGAGAGTCCAGCGCGCCCTCGACCTCGCATGGCAAGTCGGAGAGGAGCGCCAGAAGCGCGTTTCCACCCGCGAAGTGAACGAGCAACTGAGTCTCCTGACCGAGGCTGTCCACCCGCCGCAGAAGCGAGGTAGCCCGCTCAAGTTCAGCTACGCGTCCCAGGTGGGAGCAGCGCCCCCCGTGTTCGCCGTGTTCACCAACTACCCCAAGGACGTGCCCGAGAACTACGCCCGCTACCTGGTCAAGGGCTTCCGCGAGGCTTGGGGCTTCAACGGCGTTCCCGTGCGGCTGAAGCTCAAGGCGCGCCGGAAGGAGCACCGATGATCGTCATCGGCCTGCTTGCCGTCGCGTACCTGCTGGGTTCCACGCCGACCAGCTTGTTGCTGGCTCGGGCCCGAGGGATCGACCTGCGCGAGTGGGGAAGCGGCAACCTGGGCGCAACCAACCTCTACCGAGCAGCGGGTTTTCCGCTCGCGGCTCTTTGCACGATCGCCGATGTGGGTAAGGGATTCGTGCCGGCTCGTTTCTTCGCCGGCATAGACGGCATGGCTTGGCCACAGTTGGCGCTCGCGTACGGAATAGCCGCAGTCCTCGGCCACGTCTTCTCCATCTGGGTCGGGTTCCGCGGCGGCAAGGGCATGGCTACGGGCGCCGGTGTCTACCTGGCTGTCGCTCCGGCGGCCGTCGGGCTTGCGGCGTTGGTTTGGCTGATCGTGGTTGCCGGCGTGCGCATAGTATCGGTGGGCTCCCTGGCCGCCGCCACCGTTTTTCCCGCATTCGTCTGGCTTACCGGGCACCGCGGCGACTACGTCTTCTGGTCGAGCATCCCCGTCGCCCTTTTTGTCTGGTGGACACATCGCACGAACCTCTACCGGTTGCGCGCTGGGAAGGAGCCGCGCACATCCAGGGGCAGCGGAGCACCCCAGACGGATGTGGGCTCCGGCGAAGCTCCAAGTGAGGCGTGATCATGGGTCGAGCTGCGGTCATCGGTGCGGGTAGTTGGGGTACGGCGCTGGCCAAGGTGCTGACCGACAAGGGCCACAGCGTGCGGCTCTGGTGTTTCGAGGATTCCGTGGCGGAGAACATCCGCAGCCAACGGGAGAACCGCGATTACCTGCCGGGAATCGAACTGCCGGGGGCGCTCGAGGTCTCGCAGGACCACGCTGAGACGCTGGAGGGCGCCGAGCTGGTGGTGGCCGTCGTGCCTTCCGAGTGGTTCCGTGAGGTGATGGCCGCCGCGGCGCCGCACGTACCGGAGAGCGCGGCACTCGTGTCGGCGACCAAGGGGATCGAGATCGACACTCTCGAGCGCCCGAGCGAAGTCCTGGTCGAGCTGCTGCCGACTCACCAGCCGGCGGTGCTCTGTGGGCCCAGCTTTGCACTCGAGGTGGCCGAGGGCGATCCGACGGCCATCGTTGCGGCCTCGCACAGCGAGTCTGTAGCGCGCCTGACCCAAGAGTACTTCAACACCGACCGCTTCCGAGTCTACACAAACGACGACATCCTCGGTGTAGAGTTGGCTGCAGCGCTCAAAAACGTCATCGCCCTGGCTTCCGGCATCACGATAGGGCTCGGCTATCGCCACAACAGCCGCGCCGCCCTGATCACCCGGGGCCTGGCGGAGATGACACGGCTGGGTCTGACGATGGGCGCCAAGTCCACCACGTTCGCAGGACTGGCGGGTCTTGGCGACCTGGTTCTCACCTGCAACGCAGAGTTGAGTCGTAACCGAACGGTTGGGGTGCGGCTGGGGGAGGGAGAATCGCTGGACGAGATTCTCTCCAGCATGCGGATGGTGGCCGAAGGCGTGCGCACCACGAAGGCGGCGCGCAAGCTGGCCGAACAATACGGGGTCGAGATGCCGATCGTGGACGAGATTCACCACATCCTCTTCGACGGCAAGTCGCCCAGGCGTGCCACCGCCGATCTGATGCTGCGAGAGCCAAAACCCGAGTTATGGGGAGGCGCCGATGCGACATGAACGCATCGCACGTCGCGAGTACTTCTCCATAGGAGAAGTCTGCGAGATGGCAGGACTCAAGCCACACGTGCTCCGCTATTGGGAGACGCAGTTCAAGGAGCTCAGCCCCTCGAAGAACCGCGCCGGTAATCGCGTCTATCGCGCGCGCGAGATCAAGCTCATTGAACTGGTCAAGAATCTGCTCTACGAGGAGAAGTACACCATCGATGGGGCGCGCAAGAAGCTCGAGAAGCTGCGCGAGGAAGGGGAACTGGACGAGGCGGCGGGCAAGGCGCTGGACAGACAGGCACTCAAGAGATTGAGGGAGGGGGTGTACGATCTTCTGGATACGTTGGGGAAGTCGGAGTGAAGGGTGAGCATGGCGCCTGACCTGCACGAGGATCGGCGCCGCAAGCTGATCGAGAACCTCAGGCAGGGCGGGATCACCGACCTGGCCGTGCTCCAGGCCTTCGATCAGGTGCCGCGCCACCAGTTCGTACCGGAGCGCTTCGCGGCACGAGCCTACGCTGACGAGGCGTTGCCTCTTGGGCACGGCCAGTCGATCTCGCGGCCCAGCACCCACGCGCTCTACCTGCAGGCGCTGGACCTGGACGGCGGAGAACGGGTACTGGAGGTCGGCACGGGCTCGGGTTTCCAGACGGCGCTCTTGGCGCAGGTTTGCGAGCAGGTCTTTTCGATCGAGCTCATCCCGAAATTGGCCGCCGAGGCCCGCGCCCGTATCGAGGCGTTGGGCATCACCAACGTCGCCGTGCGCGCCGGTGACGGCAGTTACGGCTGGCGCCGCTACTCTCCCTACGACGCGATCCTGGTGACGGCCGGTGCCCGTGAGATGCCGCAGCCGCTGATCGAGCAACTGCTGCCGGGCGGGACACTCTTGATCCCTATCGGTGAGGACGAGACCCAGGCGCTTCACAGAGTCGTGGTGGGCGAAGACGGCGACGTTCAGGACGAGGTGATCGGCCACGTCAGGTTCGTCGCTTTTCAAGACAATGACGACGAGGGCGGGGAAGAGGTGATACGATGGTAGAAGGCGCCGCGGAAAGCAGCAAACGCACGGGCTGGGTCCGCCGCCTCTACGACTGGGTCCTCGGCTGGGCCGATACGCGCTACGGCGCTCTGGCGCTGTTCCTGCTGGCGTTCGTCGAGGCCTCCTTCTTTCTCATCCCGCCCGACGTCTTGCTCATCGCGCTTTGCGTCGGACAGTCGCGGCGCAGCCTCTATTTCGCCGCCGTCTGTACCGCGGGATCCGTGTTGGGCGGGATTCTCGGCTACCTCATCGGATACCAGCTCTACGAGCTCATCGGGCAGCCGATCATCGAATTCTACAACGCCGGGGATGCCTTCCAGCGGGTCGGGGACCTCTATCGCGCCAACCTCGTCGTTGCCCTGGGGACCGCCGGCTTCACGCCGATACCGTACAAGGTCTTCACCATAGCGGCCGGCGCCTTCTCGGTTCCGTTCATCCCGTTCGTGGTCATTTCGGCGGTGAGCCGGGGCGCCCGCTTCTTCCTGGTGGCCGGCCTGATCCGGGTCTGGGGGCCCCAGATCCGCGGCTTCATCGACCGCTATTTCAACGTTCTGACCATCGTTTTCGTGGTTGCCCTGGTCCTGGGCTTCATCCTGCTGAAATACGCCCACTGAAGCCATTCTCGGCAGTTTGACCGGGCCCGCCGCCCGCATAGATTACGGGCGGCCAGAGTCTCTCAAATGGAGGAATCCGTCTCGTGCCGACCATACCGACGCCGTTCATCGGCGGGGCCGGCGGCCCCGAGGCCGACCGGACGCACAAGGACGAGGTCGCGCCACCGTTCTTCACCGAGGATGCGGGGGCGGCAAAGCCGGCTGACGAGCCCGATACGGGGGCCAGCGGCGAGGAGCTCGTTGATCTAGTGCTGACGGAGGCGGTCTCCGAGGAGGAGCCCTTCGAGTCGTTGGGTTCCGTCATCGAAGAAGCGGCGGCCCCGATCGAGACGCTGACCGAAGAGGTCGCGACGACCGATTTCCTCGACGAACCCGAGGAAGCCGACGATCTCATCGACTCGGTACTCACCGAGGCGGAGTTTGGGGCGGAGGAAGAGTCGCCAGAAGAGCAGGCCTTCGCCTTCGAGCCCGAGACGTTATCGGCCGGCGAAGAGTTCGACACCGACGCCGATGGCGTGCCCGACTTCCTCGCGGGAGTCGACTCCGTTGGGCCGGACGTTGAGACCGCGGCCGCACCGGAGCCAGCGGCCGGCGCTGAGGAGATCGCCACTGAGGCCGAGGCTCTGCTGGCCGGGCCTCTGGGGAATTGGATTCGACAGTTGACGGCGGAACTCGGCCCGGGAGCCGATGAGACCGCCATTTCACGCGCCTTCGCCGCGGGATATCTCGCCGCCAGGGCCGAAGAGGAGATAGAGTAGCATGCCGCAACCGCAGCCAACCGGCGAAGATCGCTTCGTACAGACGACCCTCGAGCTCGCCGCGTGGGCGCAGCGCAACACCCGCGCTCTGGTCCTGGGCATCGCCGCGGTCGCCATCCTCGGCTTCAGCGTCAAATAC
>JBDHHX010000096.1:0-11241 GCA_039589155.1 Gemmatimonadota bacterium
GTCTTCCGCCAGGAAGAGCGAAAGGTAAACCAGCAGCGCGAATGGGATGTCCGAAAGGATTTGGTCCTTGATATCCCAGAAGTAGGGGCTCAGCCCGATCAACAAGAGAACGACGAGCGCCCGGCCATCGCCCAGGCGCCGGCGGATCACCGGGTAGATCGCCAGAAGAAAGAAGGCGAAGAACAAGACGACAGTCGTCTTGAGCATCGTCCAGTCGAGACCGCCCCGTAGCGCGAAGGTGGGTGCGAGGGCCAGGGGGAAGAGCGGCGGGTAGCTGGGCGGCCCGACGCCCACGGGGATGTTGTAGTCGATGACGTGGGCCGCCTCGGCGTAGGGTCGCCCTTCGGCGATGTTTTGGGCGTGCTGCAAATACATGGCGAAGTCGCCGCCCCAGTCGTGCCCTTCCCTCAAGCCGAGTTGGTAGAAGACGGCGATGCCCACCACTACCAGTGCCACTAAGGCGGCGTGACTGCGTGGCGGCCACATGCGGTTCAGCTTCGGCGAATCAATCGGCATCGCTTATTATGAGTACGGAACTCTCCCGCGAGTCGGACCCGGGCACCCGGACCGCCCCAATGTGCGCCTGCGGGAAGCTTGAAGAAAGGGAGCATCATGGCAGCCCGACCCGTGGCTCTGACCATCGCCGGCAGTGACAGCGGCGGCGGCGCCGGCATACAGGCGGACTTGAAGACTTTCCACGCCCACGGCGTGTTCGGGACCTCGGCGGTCACGGCGATCACGGCCCAGAACACGACGGGCGTGACGGCGATTCAGAAGATCGAGCCGCATATCGTGGCGGAACAGATACGCGCCGTCGCCAGCGACCTGAAGCCGGCCGCGACCAAGACCGGCATGCTGGCGGATGCAGCGATCATCGAGGCGGTGGCTGAGGCCGTACGGGCGGTGAGTCTGGATCGGCTGGTCATCGACCCGGTGATGGTGGCCAAGAGCGGCGATCCGCTGCTCGAGCCCGAGGCGGTGGCGACGCTATCGTCAGCGCTCCTGCCACTGGCCGAGGTGATCACACCGAACCTGCCGGAGGCGGCCATACTCACGGGACAGGCGGTGGAGACCGTCGCTGACATGAAGGCGGCGGCCGCCGCGCTATTGGAATTGGGCGCCGGTTCGGTCCTGTTGAAGGGCGGCCATCTCTCGGGGACGTCGCTGATCGACGTCTTCTACGACGGCGATATCTGGCGCGAATGGCGCGATCAGCGGATCGCGACAGAGCACACGCATGGAACCGGCTGCACGCTGTCGGCAGCGATCTGCGCCGGTCTGGCGCTGGGGATGCCGCGCCTGGACGCGGTGGAGGCAGCGCGGCGCTTCACGCGCCGGGCCATCGAAACGGCCCCGGGGCTGGGAGAAGGGCACGGGCCGCTGAATCACTGGGTCGACGTTGAAGGTTGAAGTCCTGACGTTCGACGTTCAGAGCAACAGCCGACAGCCGACAGCCGACGATCGACTTCGAAGTCTTCCTTCGACCTTCGACTTGCGACTGCCGACGTTCGACGGTGGGAAGTCGGATGTTGTACGTCGATTGTTGAGTACAAACTTGGAAGTCGAGCGATGGATGTCGGCTGTTGGCTGTCGAATTCCAACATCACCACCAGTAGTGGTGCGCTCGTATCTCCTCCCGATCCAAGCGCCGCCCTTCCCGTTTCGCCTCCACCAGCTGCGGGCGCTCGAATAGCTTGACCAGGATCACGCCGGCGAAGAAGCCGCCGATGTGCGCCCACACGGCAACGCCGCCCGCGGCACCGCCCAGGTCGGCCAGCCCCATGAACAGCTGGATCATGATCCAGTAGCCCAGCGCCACCCAGGCACGCATCGGAAGTATCCAAAACGGCGGAA
This sequence comes from Gemmatimonadota bacterium, assembly GCA_039589155.1. Classification (GTDB taxonomy): domain Bacteria; phylum Gemmatimonadota; class Gemmatimonadetes; order Palauibacterales; family KS3-K002; genus Kutchimonas. Next base: position 1,855 of record JBDHHX010000096.1, read on the forward strand.
AGTAGACGTACACGCGCGCCTGTGGGTAGAGGACGATGTAGGCGCCCAGAACCCCGCTGATCGCGCCCGATGCGCCCACCGTGGGAAGCGACGAGCTGGGGTGAAGAAAGACGTGGGCGAACGCGGCCACCAGGCCGCACAGCACGTAGAACACTGCGAAGCGTGCGTGGCCCATCGAGTCTTCGATGTTGTTACCGAACACCCACAGGAACATCATGTTGCTGACCAGGTGCAGCCAGCCACCGTGCATGAACATCGACGTAAACGCCGCGCCCCAGGTCAGCCCACCGAAACGACAGATGTCAGGGCCCTGCGCCGCCTGGCCCGTCACTTCCGCCGGGATCAGGCCGAACTCGCAAACTGAAGGCTGCAGGTTCGCACCCATCCCCTGCACCAGGACCCAAACGGCAACGTTAGCGATCAACAGCCCGACGGTGACGATAGGCGCGAGCTCGGTCGGATTCTCATCTTTGAAGGGAAACATATTGACGCCAAGCTAGATCTGCGGCCTGCCAAGCGTCAACACCGCAGCCGGCTCCCGGCCCCTGCCGCTTTGGCACGAAACGGCCCCAGCACGCCAGATTGTCTGTCTTTTTTGCCCGTTTTCGGGACCCCGGCTGGCACGGGGGTTGCACCTCTCGACCTCGGCCCAAGACGAGCAATCGCGCGCCTCGCGATCCGGACGGACGAGCGAGGTGTGCCGGCTTACAATCTCAACGATTGAGAAGAAAGATGGCGAAGAGCAACGGCAAGGTAATCGGGATCGACCTGGGGACGACGAACTCGGTGGTCGCCGTGATGGAAGGTGGAGACCCGGTCGTGATCCCGAACCAGGAGGGTTCGCGGACCACGCCGTCGGTGGTGGCGTTCACCAATGAGGACGAGCGGCTGGTCGGCCAGGTGGCGAAACGCCAGGCGATCACGAATCCCGAGAAGACGGTTTATTCGATCAAGCGATTCATGGGGTGCACGTGTGACGAGCTGAAAGTGGAGATCGGCCGTTACCCGTTCAAGGTGGAGTGCGACTCGAACAACCGGCCCTTTGTGGTGAGCGACGGGACGAAGTATTCGCCGCCGGAGATCTCGGCGATGGTGCTTCAAAAGCTGAGGCAGACGGCGGAAGACTACCTTGGAACGCCGGTGTCGAAAGCTGTCATCACGGTCCCGGCGTACTTCAACGACTCGCAGCGGCAGGCGACGAAGGACGCGGGCAAGATCGCGGGCCTCGAGGTCATGCGGATCCTGAACGAGCCGACAGCGGCGGCGCTGGCCTACGGTCTGGACAAGAAGAAGGATGAGACGATCGCGGTCTTCGACCTGGGCGGCGGCACGTACGATATCACGATCCTGGAGTTGGGCGAAGGCGTATTTGAGGTGAAGTCGACGAACGGCGACACGCACCTCGGCGGTGACGATTTCGACGAGCGGATCATCAACTGGCTGGTCGACGAGTTCAAGAAAGACCAGGGTATCGATCTGTCGAAGGACCCGATGGCGCTGCAACGCTTGAAAGAGGCAGCGGAGAAGGCGAAGTGCGAGCTGTCAACGACGATGGAGACGGACATCAACCTCCCGTTCGTGACGGCGGATCAGTCGGGCCCGAAGCACCTGAACATGAAGCTGACCCGTGCCAAGTTCGAGCAGCTGGTCGAGGACCTCATCCAGCGTACGATGCCGCCGATGGAGAAGGCGCTGGAGGACGCGAAGCTGAAGCAGGAGAACATTGATGAGGTCATCCTTGTCGGCGGCTCGACGCGCATCCCGAAGGTCCAGGAGATCGTTAAGGACTTCTTCAGGAAAGAGCCGCACAAAGGCGTGAACCCGGACGAGGTTGTGGGCATCGGTGCGGCGATCCAGGCGGGCGTACTGGCGGGCGAGGTCAGCGAGGTCCTGCTGCTCGACGTGACGCCGCTCTCGCTAGGGATCGAGACGCTGGGCGGCGTCAGCACGACGCTGATCCCTCGTAACACGACGATCCCGACGAAGAAGATGGAAGTATTCTCCACCGCCGAGGACACGCAGACGACGGTGGATATCCACGTCTTGCAGGGCGAGCGTCCGATGGCCACGCAGAACAAGACGATCGGACGATTCCAGCTGACGGGCATTCCGCCGGCGCCGCGTGGCGTTCCGCAGATCGAGGTCACCTTCGACATCGACGCCAACGGGATCCTGCACGTCTCGGCCAAGGACCGCGCGACCGGGAAGGAGCAGACGATCCGCATCGAGGCGACCTCCGGTCTGGCCGATAACGAGATCGACCGGATGGTCCAGGAGGCGGAGGAGCACGCAAAGGAGGACCAGACGGCCCGCGAGCTGATCGAGCTACGCAACAAGCTCGATACCCTGGTCTACCGGGTCGAGAAGGACGCGGCCGAGTGGGGTGAGAAACTGGACGAGGAGTCCAAGACACGCCTAGACGAGGCGCTCGAAGGCGCAAAGAAGGCGCTGAAGGAGAGCCAGGAGCTGCCCGACCTCAACAAAGCCCACGATGAGCTGATGCAGGCTTTCTCGGCCGCCGGTCAGAAGCTGTACGAGGCCCAGGCCGGAGCTGCGAGCACGGGCGACGCCGAGGGCGCAGAGAGCGCCGGCGCCGAGGGCGAGGCGGAGCCGGAAGTGGTCGAGGCCGACTACGAGATCGTCGACGAGGAAAAGGAGGACTAGCGTCTGCGACGCCAGGACCGCCTTACGCATCCAACGAGTAGAGGGCCCCAATCCGGGGCCCCTCTGCTATCGGCGGCGCCCCTTGCGGAACCGCCGATCATTCGCATGTGTAGCAGCTAGAAAGACACACAACAGGTGGCGATAAACGCAGGAAACAGGAGGGCCCTCCCCATGAGCGACCCGCTGCGCAAGAAGCTTAAGGTAGTCGTGTATACAGCCCTGGCGCTGGCCGTGAGCCTCGGCCTCGCCTCGGGTTTCCGCTGGGCGAAAGGCGGCGAGGCCGCCACGCTGGGCGCCTCGGCGAACGTGGCCCAGGCGACGCCCACCACGTTGGATGCGGCGCCGGCGGCGGTGGACCTGCAGAGTCCAAGTGTCGCCGCGGCCTCCCACGCCCTGGCCGAGGTGAGCCAGGCCTTCGTATCGATCGCCGAAACGATCACGCCGGCCGTGGTATCGGTGTCGATCATGGGCTCGCGGAACGCGGCTTCGGGCCAGTTCGACGATCTGTTCGGCCCCTTCCGTCAGCATCCGGACGTGGATTACGACGTCCCGCTGGGCCGGGGCTCCGGTTTCATCGTCTCGTCCGACGGCTACATCCTGACCAACAACCACGTGGTAGCGAGCGCGGACCGGATCCAGGTCGAGTTGCCGGATGACCGCCAGTTCGAGGCGGAGCTCATCGGGCGCGACCCGACCACCGACGTGGCCGTCCTCAAGATCGACGCCGAGGGACTACCCTCGGTAGAGATCGGCGATTCGGAGGCCGCGCTGGTGGGCGAGTGGGTCATGGCGATCGGGAACCCGGGCATCACCGCGGCCTCGGCTCTGCCGTTCACTGTGACCGCCGGGATCATCAGCGCCAAGGGGCGCGACCTGCAAATCATCCGCCAGGCCGCGGGCGGTAGCGAGTACGCTATCGAGGACCTGATCCAGACGGACGCGGTGATCAACCCGGGCAACTCGGGCGGGCCGCTGGTCAACTACCGTGGCGAGGTCATCGGCATCAACACCGCCATCGCCAGCCTGACCGGCTACTACCAGGGCTACGGCTTTGCGATCCCGATCAGCCTGGCGAAGAACGTGATGGACGACCTTATCGAGTACGGCCGCGTGCATCGCGCGGCACTGCGGGTCTCCGTTCTCGGCGTCTCGCCGGCCGACGTCAGGGCCTTCGGCTTACCCGATCGCAAGGGCGCCGTCATCCAGGACTTCCCAGAGGACAGTCCTGCCGAGAAGGCCGGCCTGCGTCGCGGCGACGTGATCGTGGCGGTCAACGACCGCGCGGTGGAACGCGTCGGTCAGCTGCAGCGCACCATCGCCTCCTTCGAGCCCGGCGAGAAGGTCACCATCAAGATCATCCGTTACGGCGATCCGATGGATTTCACGGTTCGCCTGGCCGAGGCCCGCATCGCTCAGCCCGAAGCACGTACGGCGGCAGCCGAAGCGCGGCCCAGCAACACCATGCTCGGCATCCAGGTCGATGAGGCTACCCAGCGCATGCTGGTCGAATGGGCAGGCTTTGCCAACGAGAGCCTCGAGGGCGTCCTCGTCACCCGCGTGGCGCCCTACGGTCCGGCCGACAACGCCGGCGTCGCCCAGCGCTTCCTGATTCAGCGCGTTAACGGCGCCGCCGTCGAGTCGGTGGCCGACTTCGACGAGGCCCTATCCGACGTGAGCCCGGGCGACGTCGTCTCGTTCGACGGCGTCTTCCCCACCGGAGACGGTGGTCAGCTTCACAGGATCATCAACGTCGAGGTACCCGAGCAGTAGGCGCCAGACGGGGGTGGCGGGTCCGGACCGGGGCCCGCCACTATCCGCTCCTTCCTTGAATTTTTCGCCCTTTCAGGTAAAGTAGAGTACGGTCCGACGGCTCCTGCGAAAGTGGCGGAATCGGTAGACGCGCCAGCCTTAGGAGCTGGTGGCCACCCGGCCGTGGGGGTTCGAGTCCCCCCTTTCGCATCTCCTTTCTCACCAAGGCAGAGGATCGAAATCTAGTGCCCCAGGCCACAACTAATCTCCAGATCTCCGTCGAAGAGCCGGGGGCCTGGAGTCGCAAGCTGGTCATCACCGTCCCGGCCGACCGAGTCAAATCGGAGCGTTCTCGGGTCGTCAAGCAGCTGGCCAAGAAGGCCCGCATACCGGGCTTCCGAAAAGGCAAGGTTCCGCCGGAGCGGCTGGAGGCGCGCTACGGCCCGGAAATCGACCGCCAGACCCAGCAGAAGGTCGTCGACATCGCATTCCGTGAAGCGATAAAGGAGAGGGAGCTCGACCCGATCAGCGAGCCGCGGGTGGCGAACGTGGTCTACAGCCGAGACTCCGAGTTCACGTTCGAGGTCTCCTTCGACATCCGGCCGCAGATCACCCTGGCCCGCCTGAGCGGTTTCCGAATCGAGCGCCCTGAGGTGACGGTTCTGGACGAGGAGGTAGAGGAGCAGCTGGAGATGCTGCGCCGCCAGCAAGCGATGTGGAAGCCGGTGGAGAGGGCGCCGGCGACGGGCGACAGCGTCGAGGTCACGATTGCGCCGCTGGACGACGAGACGGGCGAGCCTGGCGAGGCGCAGCCCTATCGCTTCTCCCTGGGTCAGGGGCACGCGATACCCGAGGTCGAAACGGCGATCATGACGCTGGCGACGGGCGCGGCCGATGACTTCCTGATCACCTTCCCCGACGATTTCGAGGACGAGTCGAAACGTGGCGATAAGCGGCGCCTGCGTATCGAGCTCAAACAGGTGCTCGAGCAAGAGCTGCCGCCGCTCGACGACGAGTTCGCGAAATCTCTGGGCGATTTCGAGAATCTGGAATCGCTAAGCGAGACCGTCGCCGAGGACCTGCGCAAGCACAAGGATCAGGAGGCCGATAACCAGGTCGACCGGCAGCTCCTCGACCACATCATCGAGGCCAACCCGTTCGAGGTACCCGACTCGATGGTCGACCGCTACGCCGCCGCGCTGGTCGGAGACCCACCGGAGGGAGCCGATCCCGACGTCGTCGCCAGCGCCAGGGACGAGGCACGTCCGGCGGCTGTCTGGGGTATCAAACGCACACTCATCCTCCAGGACATCGCCGAGGACCAGGGGTTCGAGGCCAGCAAGGAGGAAGTGGACGAGCGCCTGCAGGCTCTCGCCACGCGCACGGGCCGCCCAGCCGGAGAGGTTCGAAGCCGTCTGGCCAAGTCGGGCGAGCTTCGTGAGGTCGAGCGCGCCATCACCGAACGCAAGGTCTTCGAGTACTTGCGCGAGCAGTCCGAAATAAAGTGAGCCGGGCCGGCGGCCCGGCGGTTACATGCCCAGCCATCAGGAGACGAAGGCACAACCATGGCGCCATACGCACCCTACGTGATCGAGCGTTCCAGCCGCGGTGAGAAGGTCTACGACATCTTCTCGCGGCTGCTGATGGACCGTATCGTGTTTCTCGGTTCGCCCATCAACGACGAGGTCGCCAACATCCTCATCGCTCAGCTTCTCTTCCTCGAAGCTGAAAACCAGGACAAGGACGTTTACCTTTACGTCAACTGTCCCGGCGGTGGCGTATACGCCGGCCTGGCGATCTATGACACCATCCAGTACATGAATGCGCCCGTCTCCACCATCTGCATGGGGATGGCCGCCTCGATGGGCGCCGTGCTGCTGGCAGCCGGCGAGCCCGGCAAGCGGCTAGCGCTCCCCAACTCGCGGATCATGATCCACCAGCCGTCGGGCGGCTCGCAGGGTACCGCGCTGGACATCGAGATCCAGGCGAAAGAGATCCTCTTCGCCCGGGAACTGATCAATGATATCCTGGCTCGGCACACCAGTCAGACGGTGGAGCAGGTGGCGGAGGACGCCGATCGCGACCGATTCATGTCGCCGGCGGAGGCGGCGGAGTACGGCCTCATAGACCAGATCATCACGAAGAAGACTGACGTCAACGACGGCGATGGGAAAGAAAAGAAGTAGCCGGTAGGGAGGAATCGCATGACGACGCCTGGCGACAAGCACCTACGTTGCTCGTTCTGCGGAAAGTCGAAAGACTCGGTCAAGAAGTTCATCTCCGGGCCCAACGTCTATATCTGCAACGAGTGCATTTCCCTCTGCAACGAGATCCTGGCCGAGGAAGAGGAGCGTTCAGCTGCCGATACGCTGACGCACATCCCCAAGCCGCTGGAGATCAAGGGCGAGCTGGACCAGTATGTCATCGGCCAGGACATCGCCAAGAAGTCGCTCTCCGTCGCCGTCTACAATCATTACAAGCGCATCAACAATCAGGGACTGGTCGAGGATGTCGAGATCGAGAAATCCAACATCCTGCTTGTCGGACCTACGGGCGTCGGCAAGACGCTGCTAGCCCGTACGCTGGCGCGCCTGTTGGATGTACCGTTCACGATCGCCGACGCGACGACGCTAACCGAGGCCGGCTACGTGGGCGAGGACGTGGAGAACATCCTGGTCCAGCTGCTGCAGGCGGGCGATTACAACATCGCCGATTCGGAGCGCGGGATTGTCTACATCGACGAGATCGACAAGATCGCGCGCAAATCCGAGAATCCGTCGATCACGCGTGACGTGTCGGGCGAGGGGGTGCAGCAGGCACTGCTCAAGATTCTGGAGGGAACGGTAGCCAACGTGCCGCCACAGGGCGGCCGCAAACACCCGCAACAGGAGTACATCCAGATCGATACGAGCAACATCCTGTTCGTCTGCGGCGGCGCATTCGCAGGACTGGAGAAGATCATCGAGTCGCGGATCGGCGCGCGGACGATCGGATTCGGGCGAAGCAAAGAGAATCTGGAGCGGGCCGGCGTCGAAGTGGAGGAAGACGAAGGCTACAAGGCGTTCCACTACACCGAACCGGAAGACCTGATCCGTTACGGACTGATCCCCGAGCTGGTCGGTCGGCTCCCGGTAGTCGTGGCGCTGGACGATCTGGACGAGGAGGCATTGGTCCAGATTCTGGAGCAGCCGAAGAACGCTCTGGTCAAGCAGTACCAGAAGATGGTCCAGCTGGAGGAGATCAGGCTGAAATTCGAGCAAGACGCGCTACGGGCCATCGCGCGCAAGGCGATCGATCGCGGGACGGGCGCCCGCGGCCTGCGGGCCATTATCGAGGAGTTGATGCTGGACATCATGTTCGAGCTTCCGTCCCGGGAAGACGTGCTCGAGGTTGTCGTCACTGAGGAGTGCGTCGAGAAGAAGTCTTCGCCCATGCTCATCCTGGAAACGGAAGCCAAGCGGAAAGAAGCATAGAGGACCCAATGATCCGACAGACGAGGCGTATCGCGAGCGGCCTGGCGGCCGCGCTGGTGATATCCGGATGCAGTTCGGCACCGCCGACTGACGACGGGACCGCCAACGCTCAGCCAGTCAACAGTTCCCGGGCCGAGGAGTTGCCGCCGCCCGGCTACGGCACATTGCGGCAAGACGACTTCACCGTGGCGCTGCAGTCGGGCGCCGTCCAGCTGAAGGTGACGCCTCTAGCCGAGTCGGTGATCCGCCTTGCGGCGCCCGACACCTACCAGCGACTGCACCGCCTGGTCGAGTCGCGCTCGACGCAGATTCGCGATCTCGCGCAGCGGAACGGGCTGCGGCAGGATCCGTTGGTCTTCTCAGTCTCGTTCTTCACCCGCGACGTGCAGATCGCCTTCGACCCGACGGATCTGGTGGTCCTCAGCCGGGGGATCCTATTCCGGCCGATGGGCATCATTCCCCTGACGCCGGACTGGGGGCGGGAGCAGCTGAAGCAGGAGCAGTTGCAGCAAGCGCTCTACCTGTTCGACCCGGCCATCGATCTCAACGTGTTCTTCCAGGTGGAATACGGCGGAGTGATCGCCAACGACTGGGCGGCCGTGATTTCGAGGCTGGAAGCGGAGCGTGGCAGGGTGATGAGCCGGGCCCGTGGATGATGTTGGTAGTGGGAATTGTCGAAGTTGATTCGGGGAATCGGGGATTCGGGGAGATGGGGAAGTTAGAAGCGTCACTCGCTTCGCTGTTCCCTTCTTCTCCGAATCCCCGATTCCCCGAATGCTATTGTAGAATTCCCACCAACAACATCTAAGCGTCTATTCCGTATTCCTTCAGCTTGCGGTAGAGCGTCCGCTCGCCGATCCCCAGCTCCTCAGCGGCTAATCTGCGATTGCCACCTACGCTCTTGAGCGTCGCTTCGATGGCAGCTCGCTCCAGTTCCTGCATCGACATACCCGGCCGGAAGACTATCGCCTCGTTGTCGCCATCGGGGCCCGGCTCGGTAGTGGGGGCGGGGGCGCGGCCTGAGACGCTGACTTCGCGGGCTTCCTCAATGCGGGGTTCGCGGACGGGGGATGTGATCTCAACGACGCGGGGCTCAGGCGAACCGGTCAGCTCGGGGTGGCGGCGCTTGTAGGATTCGAACTCGCGCCGCAGGTCCTCGACGTCGAATTTCAGCTCGACCAGTGTGCGGAAGAACAGCTCCATCTCCGGCAACTGGACGGGTTGCCGCTGCCCGCCATCCGGACTTTCCGATTCGACCAGCATGGGGCGGACCGGGGTCTGAGTCGGCAAGGAACGCGAGGCACCGTGCCGTACTTCCGGTGGGATATCGTCCGGGGCGATGACCGAGCCGGGCGCCAGCACGACCATCGACTCTACCAGGTTCCGCAGCTCGCGCACGTTGCCCGGCCAGTCGTATCTGACGAGGATCTCCATCGCCTCCGGCGTGATCCCCCTGAATTCCCTTCGGTGCTCGCGGCTGAACTCGCGGATGAACTCGTGA
>JBDHHX010000097.1:0-11231 GCA_039589155.1 Gemmatimonadota bacterium
CTGATGGCATAGTAGGCCATTAGGATGAGGAAGACATTCACGGCGAGAAGTAGTGCTGCCCTGCTCTCCCCGGCCCGAACGTCCGCGAACAGGGTCATCAGCTTCTCAATGGCTGGATGGCTACCGGGCCGTCTCATGGGTACAAGCCTTTCCCGGAATCGGGTGTGCGGTCAGGCCGGCATGAAGCGCCAGCATATTGGGCACCCCCCATTGGACGTGCAACAAGAGCCACTGAACGTCCCTTTCGAAACCCCAGGGGGAAGCGCATTCTATTGGAGTGGAACCCGGACTCTACTTCCTATCCGCCGGCCTGGTGCTCGCGGTCGGGTACGTCGTCTTCCGTGTCCTGGTGCGGCGCGATTACCTGCGTCGAGGTCGGCTGTCCCGTTTCTCCCCGGCCTTGGAGTTGGCAGCGATTGGGGTCTGGGCCTACCAGGGTTACCTGAACATCCCGGCCGACTGGCCGGCGATCCACGTGGGATTGGCCCTCAGGGTTCCGGGCTGGATCCTCTTCGGAGGCGGAGTCGCCGTCACCCTGTTCCTCATTGTGGCGCTGGGCATTCGACGATCCCACGGCTTCCAGGTCGACGGTCTGCGCCAGACGGGCTTCTACGGGCACAGTCGCAATCCGCAGGTGGTAGCGTTCGTAATCGCGATGATCGGGTACGGCCTGTTATGGCCCACCTGGCAGCACGGAGTGTCGGTAGTATTGGTTGCGGCGCTGATGCACATGATGGTGCGTACCGAGGAAGAGCACTTGCTGGACGTGTTCGGCGAGGAGTACAAGCAGTATTGTGAGCGCGTGCCGCGCTATCTCTGAGAGCAGCTGTCCGCGTCAGCCCACCCACCCACGACATCCTCTGGTTGAATCTGAGACTGCCCAAGATTCGTAGGTAAGCTAGAACAGGAGGCTGAACTGTGGACAGATGCCATGGCAAGACGAAGTCTGGAGCTCGCTGCAAGCGACCGGCCAGCGAGGGGTCTCGCTTCTGCGCGACTCACGCCGGTCAGGCCCAGGGGCCGGAAGCTGCCGACGCCCCCGCCAAGCCGTCTCAGGAACTCGATTCGCTGGACAGCCTGATCCTGCTGGCGGCTGCAGGCGCCGTCCTCATTGGCGCCCTGGCGCTCCGGCGATATTCCTGGTTCCTGTAGACGCCCGAACCGCCGGCTGGGGGCTGCAGGCGGAAACTAGGGCGCCACCGTCTCTCCGGTCGATGCCCTGAACAAGCCGAAGTTGGAGAGCGCCGGTACGCTGTTAGCTTCCTCGATCACGATGCGAACGCGATCAGCCTCGACTCCATCGATGCGCAGCAGGCGCTTGTAGCCAATCGTGGTAGCCCGGGCCACGGTCACCCACTCACCGTCCACTTGTGCCTCGATGAGGAACGCCGAGATCCGCTGTCCGAAGCGGATCGGCTCCTGGAGCATGATGCGATCGAAATAAGTCGGGGCGCCGAGGTCCACCTCGAGCGTTGCCTGCCGCACGCCGTCGTCAGCGGCCCAGTACGAGTCGCTGTCGTCGTCGGTGATGTTCGATGGGCTGAACTTACTGTGCCCCTGTCGATGGCTATCTGAGCCGACCGGTCGACCAGCGGCGAGGTTGACGGAGAAAGTCTCGTCCAGGATGCGGCGGAAATCACGAAGCATGGCCACGTCGTTATCGTGGAAGAGCCCGCGACGGTCCGGTGGGATGTTCAGCAACAGCACACAGTTCCGACCCACCGAGCGGTAGTAGACTTCCAGTAGCTCTTGCGGCGTCTTCACCCTATCGTCTTCCGCCGCGTGGTAGAACCAGCCCGGTCGGATCGAGGTGTTGCAGAGCGGGACGACCCACTGCCGACCGTCGGGATCTCCGCGGTTCAGGTAGGCCGGGTCGGCATCACCGACGACGATCCCGGCGTTGTTGATCGTGGACCAGTTGGTCTCCCCGGCGTAACCACGCTCGTTTCCGATCCAGCGGATGTCTGGTCCCGCGTCTGAGAAGATCAAGGCGCCAGGTTGCAGCGACTTGATCAGGTTCCACGTCTCTTCCCAGCGGTAGTAGGTCTCGCGATCTATCCGCCGCTCTTCGTTCGCGCCGCCGTAATAGCCGGTTCCCCCGTTCGCACCGTCGATCCAAACCTCGGTGACCTCTCCGTAATCCGTGAGCAGCTCTCGGAGCTGGTCCCGATAGTAGTCGATGTAGCTGGGCCGGCCGTACTCGGCGTGGTTGCGGTCCCAGGGAGACAGGTAGAACCCGATCTTGACCCCGTGCTCCCGGGCGGCCGCGGCGAATTCGCTGACGATGTCGCCCGCCCCGTCTTTCCAGGGACTACTGCTGACGGAGTGTTGCGTGTGTGCCGAGGGCCAGAGACAGAACCCGTCGTGGTGCTTGGCCGTTAGGATCAGCTCGCCCATGCCGACTTCGGCGGCGACCGAAGCCCACTGGTCAGCGTCGAACTCGGTGGGATGGAACAGCTCCGGGGACTCGTCGCCGAACCCCCATTCGCGGTCCGTGAATGTATTCACGGTGAAGTGGACGAAGCCGATCAGCTCCATCGCCTGGTACTGCACCTGCTGCGGCATCGGAACAACATCGTTTGGCGGAATGTCAGCGGGCGGCTCTCCGCAGGCGAAGAGAACCGCAGCGGCGATCGCGCATTGCCAGTCCGAAGCAGTCATCGTCGGGCAGACGCCGCCCGCAGACCGAAAGCGAGGCCCAACGACGCGACTGCGAGCCCGACAAAGATGACGAAGCCCGTTGCGTACCCCGGGCTCCCCTGAGCGCGGACGAACGCGCCGAGGAGCGGAGGGATCGCGAAGCCGCCGAACGCCCCTAGCCCTCCGACCCAGCCGGCCGCCCCTCCTACGGCCTGTTTCACTTCCTGTGGTACCAGCTTGAACACCGCGGCATTGGCGACGCCCATCCCCATCGCCATGAGGATCGCGCCGACGACGGCCAGGCCAAAGCGATGCGACAGCGTGAGCAGCAGAGCGCCCGCGAGCATCACGAGGAGCGAGCCGATCGCGGTCCGTTCTCCGCCCAGGCGGTCCGCGGCCACGCCGCCGGGGACGCGGATCAGCGACGCTCCCACCGAGTAGATCGCTGTCAGAATGCCGGCCATCGCCAGGCTGACTCCGAAGAAAGAGACCCAGTAGGTGGGAAACCAGGCCGTGAGGGCGATGAAGCCTCCGAAAGTGGTGAAGTAGATAAAGACCAGGGCCCATGTCTTCCAGATCCGTGCGGCGATTCCCAGACCCTGGAGGCCGCCGCCAGCCGGGAACATCTCCTGGCCTTTGGCCTCGGCGGCCGCTCGCGCCTCGGCTGCCGGGAGGCCCTGCGCACGCAATTGGAAATACGGAGCGTTGAGACCCGTCACGAAGTAGACGCCGATCCCCACACCCAGAAGTATCAGCCAGGCCAGATACGAGCCCGTCAGTCCCCAATGCGTGAGAGCGATGGGAAGGAGGAAGGCGAAGAGGCCCGGCGCGATGTTCCCGAGCCCGGCGTACGCGCCCAGCGCACCCCCCTGCTTGTCAGCCGGAAACCAATACGAGACCTGGCCGATGCCGACGGAAAACGTGGCGATTCCACACCCGCTCAGCACTCCCAGAAAGATGACGAGGGGATAGTAGGCTGCCGTCAGGTGATCGGGATAAAGCGCACGACTGAGCACCAACAGACCAGCCATGCCGGCGAAGGACAGGACGAGCAAGACAAGAAACGGACGGCGTCCCCCGGTAGTATCCACCCACGCACCGAACGGAATCCGCAGCAGCGAGCCCGACAGCGCCGGTGCGGCGACCAGGAAGCCGACCAGTATGGGGTCCAGCCCCATGGCCTCCTGAAAGCGCTGAGCTGTCGGTCCGAAGAGGGAAACGGCGGCGAATCCGACGAAGAAGCCAAGCGTGGCGCCCAGCAGGCCTTCGCCAGGAGTACCTCTCACACGATCCACAATCGTTCCCTCCTTAACTACCGCCGGCTTCCGGCCCCTTGCGGTTCCACACGACCAGCTGGTAAGGCCGCCAGAGGTAGGCGATGGGAACGACAAAGAAATGCACCAGGCGCGTGAACGGTATGATCGCCACCAGCGCCCAGGCGTTGAGTATGTGAAGCCTGACGGCTAGTGGGAGCGCGGCGACGTACTGTGGCTCTGGAGAAAGCTTGAACAGCGACCACAGGTAGGGTGTGGCTGTGTGGACAGCCCAGGCGGAGCCCCAGCGGTGGAAGATCGCGACGTAGGTACCGCTGATCACCTGGCTGAGCAGCAGTGCGAGAAGAATGACGTCCATCCAAGAGGTCACGACGCGGACGCGGCTGGTGACCGCACGCCGGTAGATCAGCATGATCAGCCCCAGCAGTGCAAGGAGGCCGAAAGCGAGGCCGGTGGTCTCCAGGATGTAGAGACGGACCGGAACGCCGTTGAACCAGATTATGCTGCTGGGGATAAGGAAGGCGATAAGATGACCCGCGAGAACGATCAAGATGCCGTAGTGGAACGGTGCCGAGCCCCAGAACAGACGGCGGCCCTCCAGGAATTGAGAGGACAGCGCCGAGTACGAAAAGCGATCCGAAGTGAACCGGTATATGCTGCCGACAACGGCAAGCGTAAGCGCCATGTAGGGCAGCGCCGCGTACAGGATGAAATCAGACGTGCTTCCCATGGTTCCTATTCCCTGAAGCTGTGGTCTACCGGTTCGAGGACGGGCAGTTCCCTCGCGTCCCTGGGCGGAACGTAGTCCGGCGGCTGGAGCGCCAGCATCACGGATCGCAGCAACGCGCCATACATGTTGTCAGTACCGTCAAACGCTTTCTTCATCTTCCAGAGCGCCGGCAATACGGCCTCCTCCAGCAACCAGAACTGACTATCCGGATCGTCGAGGGCAGCCAGGTAGCGCAGCACGACCGAGAGGTGATCGGGCAGCTCGTTGCCCGGGTCGTGACCGAGCTCCCTGTACTCAGCGTTGAGCTTCGCCATGAAAGCGCCTCGCTTGTAGCTCTCGCCGAAGAGTTGATACCCCACGTAGAGACAGCATACGGTGTTCAGGTCGAAGGTCGCCGAATAAGCTTCCTCGAGCCCTGCCGATGGCAACGATGCGGTCGCGGCCGTGAATTCCCCCAATTCCCGCGCCGCCTCAGGCCGCACTTCCTCGAGAAGCGTCTTCAACGCCGTGCATCGTTCCCGGAAGTCGTCGCCCGGGTACTCCAGCACACCGGCGAGCTGGGTAAGCAAGGCGCTCGTCATGGCCCCCGCGCCGGCGCTTCCCGGCGACCGACGCCGGAACTCTGTTTCCGCGTTAGAGGATCTTCCATCATCTCGATCGCCATCTCCCGGTGATAGGGCGGGACGTTGAAGCGGTCCTTCAACGTTGGCAGCGATGTGAGTCTGTAGATCTCCTCGGCGGTTTCGGCGTCGAGGCCGGCCTCTGCCAGCGAACCGTCGATCGAAGCGGGATCGGCATCACCAACCGTCTCCTGTCGCCTCATCAGACGGACGGCGATGAGTCGTTTCACGACATCGCGAACGATCGACTCGTTGCCCGCTGCGAACAATCGTGCCATGTATCGAATGGGAACGCGCGCTCGATCGATCGACCCGAAGTAATCGTCTTCGTCAATCTCGAAGCTTCCATTCTCCCTCGTTCCCATGACCGGGAGAAGCGGAGGCACATAGAAGAGCATCGGAATCGTGCGCGCCTCCGGATGTAGAGGCAGCGCGAGATTCCATTCCTTGACGAACTTGTAGACGGGGGAGCTCTGGGCCGACTCGATCCATAGCGGGTCCATCCCGTTCTCGGCCGCGGCGTCGATGACACTCTGATCGAACGGGTCGAGGATGATGTCGCGCTGCGCCGCTACCAATTCGTCGTCCGACACCGCGACGGCGTCCGTGATGCGGTCCGCGTCGTAGAGAAGCAGCCCGACGTAGCGAATCCGGCCGACGCAGGAGTGGAAGCAGGCGGGAGCCTGTCCGGTCTCCAGCCTGGGAAAGCAGAGGATGCACTTCTCCGATTTTCCCGTTCCCCAGTTGTAGTAGACTTTCTTGTACGGGCATCCCGAGATGCACATCCGCCAGGCTCGGCACTTCTCCTGGTGCACCAGCACGACACCGTCCTCGCCACGCTTGTAGATGGCGCCCGCGGGACAGGCGGCCACGCACCCGGCGTTCAGACAGTGGTTGCAGATCCGCGGAAGATAGAAGTGAACGAGGCGCTCGAGCTCGAAGAACCCGGCGCGCTCTTCCTCGCTAAGCTCCTTGAGGTTGAAATCGTTCTCGGCGTAGAGAGGTGAACCGCCCAGGTCGTCGTCCCAGTTGGGGCCCGCCTCGATGTCCATCTCTTCACCGGTGATCATGGAGATGGGTCGCGCCGTCGGCTGATCATCTGAGGCCGGACTATCAAAGAGATCCTGGTAGCGATAGGTGAACGGTTCGTAGTAGTCGTCGAGAACGGGGAGACTGCGGTTATAGAATAGGTTCCCGAGGGTCTTCCCCTTTCCCTGCAGCCTGAGACGGAGCTTTCCGGCGTCCAGCTTCCACCCCCCTTTGTACTTCTCCTGATCCTCCCAGAGCGTCGGGTACCCGGTGCCGGGTTTCGTCTCCACGTTGTTCCACCACATGTACTCGGTGCCCTTGCGGTCGGTCCAGATGTTCTTGCAGGCCAGGCTGCAGGTATGGCACCCGATGCACTTGTCGAGGTGGAAGACCATCGAAACTTGAGCGCGTACGTCCATGGCTATTCCTCGTCTACCAGTTGGGTCGTCCCTCGAGCTTTTTCACCAGGACGTGGGTGTCTCGATTCACACCGGTGGGGCCCCAGTAGTTGAACCCGTAGGTGAACTGCCCGTATCCGCCCATCATCAACGACGGCTTGAGGCGTGTGCGGGTGAGGCTGTTGTGCCCCCCGGCCCTTCGGTTTCCGCGCAGCGGAGACTTCGGCACCGAGATGGTCCGCTCGGGGGAGTGGTAGAAGAAACAGGTGTTGCGCGGGATCCGGGCGCTCACCGCGGTCCGGGTGACGACCACACCATGGTCGTTGTGGACCTCCACCCAGTCGTTGTCCCGGATGCCTACGGACTCTGCATCTTTGTCGTTGATCCAGAACGGCTCGATCCCGCGGGAGAGCGTCAGCATCCGGTGGTTGTCGTAGTAGGTGGAATGGATGTGCCACTTCCCGTGGGGCGTCAGGTAGTTGAGCATGAGGGTGGCGTCGTCCTTCTCGCTCTTCACCAGGTCACCGAATACCTCTGGCGCGGGAGTCGGCTTATACGTTGGGAGATGCTCACCAAAGGCGAGATATCCCTCGTGGTCCAGGTAGAAATGTTGCCGTCCCGTGAGCGTTCGCCATGGCACCAGGCGCTCCACGTTATAAGTGTAGGGCGAGTACGGGCGCCCGTCGTTCATCAGGCCAGACCAGATCGGGCTCGTGAGTAGCCGCCGGGGCTGAGCGATGAGATCGTCAAAAGTCATCCGGACGCTGCGGTAGGGCTCGGCGAGATCGGCCAGCGGCAGGCCGACGCGCTTCTCTTGCGCCTTGTAGGCCCTGTATGCCGCCTCGCCGTTCGTCTCGGGGGCGAGGGCGAGGATGATGTTCGCGGCATGAACCGCGTCGGTCAGAGACGGATACCGCTCGCCGTTCCACTCCACCGCGGGGTTGGCCTGCACGAGCTCGGCATACTGGTCGGCGATACCCCAGGCCGTTCCGTGAGCGCCGATTCCGCCGTCACGCGCGGCGGGTCCGAACGAGGTGAAGCGCTCGTACAGGTTCGCATAGTCGCGCTCCACGACCTTGAGGTGCGGTCCCGTGATACCCGGTACGAACTCACACTCACCCTTCGTCCAGTCTTTGACCGACGACTGGGCCAACTCATCCGGCGTGTCGTGCCGCAGCGGAATAGCGACGACGTCCTTAACCGGGTCCGGCATGTGTGTCTTTGCCAGTTCGCCCGTCTTCCTCGCCAGCGCCTTGAAGATGTCCCAGTCGCTCCGCGACTCCCAACAGGGCGCGATCACCTGTGTCAACGGGTGGATGAAGGAATGGAGGTCCGTGCTGTTCAGATCGTTCTTCTCGTACCATGTCGCCGCCGGCAGCACGATGTCCGAGTAGAGGGCCGACGTGTCCATCCGGAAATTCAGGTCCACGACCAGATCGAACTTTCCGCGTGGCGCCTCCGCCGCATACTCGACCTCGCTGGTCGACCCTTCGGCTACTTCATCTCCGATGGCGTTGTCGTGTGTTCCCAGGTAGTGCCTCAGGAAGTACTCGTGTCCTTTGGCGCTCGACATGATCGCGTTGCCGCGCCAGATGTACCAAACTCGCGGCCAGTTCTCTGGGGCATCAGGATCCTCGACCGAAAATTGCAGGCCGCGGCTTCGCAGCTGTTCGGCCACCCGTTGGGCGATCTCTTCATCCGTCGTGGCGCCCGCCTCTACCGCCTCACGGGCCAGGTCCAGACTGTTTCGATTGAACTGAGGGAAGAAGGGGAGCCAGCCCAGCCGCACGGCGCGGACCTGATGATCGATGGCATGGCCCTTCGCCAGATCATCGTCGGGCACCGGGTGGTACTCGCCGAAGCCGCGCTCGTAGCGCCACTGATCGGTATGGACATAGTGGAACGACGGGGCGTTTTGAAGCCTGGGCGGCTTCAACCAGTCGCCGGCGAAGGCTATGGTCGACCAGGAGGCCATCGGCGCCAGCTTCTCCTGCCCCACGTAGTGGGCCAGCCCTCCGCCCCTCACTCCTACCGATCCGGTGAGCATGAGCCCGGTCGTGGGCCCTCTATATATAAGGTTGTTGTGGTACCAATGGTTGATGCCGGCGCCGATGATGACGGTGCAGCGACCGTTGGTGGCCTCCGCGTTGCCGGCGAATTCCCGGGCGAACTTGATCACCGTCTTGCGGGAAACGCCCGTCAGCTTCTCCTGCCAGGCCGGGGTGTAGGCGCCCTCTTCATCGTCGTAGTCGGCTGGGTATTCACCGGGCAGACCCCGCGACACGCCGAACTGGGCCATGAGCAGGTCGAACGCCGTCGCGACCGGGACCTTACCGGTGCGCGTCTCTATGTAGCGGACCGGTACACCCCGAAGCCGGCGGGCGTCGGCGGCGAAATCAGAGAAGGCGACCTGGAGGACCTCGTCGCTTTTGTCCAGCAGCGAGAGTGTCGGTTTGATCTCCGAGTCATCCGCGCCGTCCTTCGACGTCAGGTTCCACTTACCGCCCTCTTCCTGCCAACGGAATCCCAGAGTCCCCTTCGGCAGCTTCAGCGCGCCGCTCGCTTCGTCGAGAACTAAGAACTTGAAGTCGGCGTTCTCTTCACCCGCGTAGCCGTCCAGATCGCTGGCGCGAAGCAGCCGCGACGGCTCCCAGCCGTCGGCGCTCTGTTTGAGAGTCACGAGGAATGGAGAATCGGAGTAGCGCTTCAGGTAGTCCGTGAAGTAAGGGACCTGTCGGTCGACGTGGAACTCCTTCAAGATGACGTGATTTGCCGCCATCCAGAACGCGCCGTCCTGACCGGCGTGCGCCGGGATCCACCAATCCGCGTAGCGCGAGACCTGGCTTAGGTCGGGAGAGAAGACAACCAGCTTGGTGCCGTTGTGCCGGGCCTCGGCGGCGTAGTGCACGTCTGGGGTCCGGGTCATGTTCAGGTTGGAGCCCATGACGACGATGTACTTGGCGTCGTACCAGCTGGCGCTCTCGCAGACATCGGTCTGCTCGCCCCAGACCTCCGGTGACGACGGCGGCAGATCGCAATACCAGTCGTAGAAACTGAGGTTGACGCCACCCATCAACTGCAGGAAGCGCGAGCCGCCGGCGTAGCTGAGCATCGACATGGCCGGAATGGGCGAGAACCCGATCACGCGATCCGGCCCGTACTTCTGAATCGTGTAGATGTTAGCTGCCGCCATGATCTCCAGTGCTTCGTCCCATTTCGCCCGTCGGAATCCCCCCTTCCCCCTCGCCTGTTGGAACTTCGTCCGCGACGCTTCATCCTCTACGATCGAGGCCCAGGCCTTCACGGGGTCACCGTGAACGCGCTTCGCCTCTCTCCACAGGTCCGCGAGTGCCCCGCGAAGGTAGGGGTACTTGACCCGAATTGGACTGTAGAGGTACCAGGAGAAGGACATGCCCCGCTGGCACCCGCGCGGCTCTTCGCGGGGAAGGCCATCCTCGAGAGCGGGATAATCCGTCGCCTGCATCTCCCATGTCACGATCCCGTCCTTGACGAAGATCAGCCAGCTGCACCCGCCCGTGCAGTTCACGCCGTGCGTGCTCCGCACTGCCTTGTCGTACTGCCAGCGATTGCGGTAGAACTCTTCCCACTGGCGAGTCCGCGGATCGACGACGTCCTTGATCCAGCTCATTGACGTTCTCCAATCAAAGCCTTTCGAACCTCGCGAAGACGTCCCCGCCACATCACACCGGCGAGACCCGCGAGTAGAATCATCCCTCCGAGGCCTGCGGCTAAGAATCGAAAGCGAGAGCCGGTGGACGCCTCGCTCTCATCGATTCCCGTGAGAAACGCGCTGAGATTCGCGACCTCGTCCCGCGTCAGCGGGCGCGAGCCATAGACGGCCTGCATCGCAGGATAAGGCGGCGTCTCGAGCAGCGCTGCGAGGCTGCTTCCGTACGCTGAGCCCGCCAGCGTGAGATCCTTCGCCAAGCTGCCTCCGCCAAGCGGACCAAGAGCGGCCACGTCGTGGCACGAGATGCACGCAGCGCCGCGGTTCTCCAGTGAGCGCTCGCCAGTAAACAGCTCGCTCCCTATGACCGGATCCCCTTCGGGAAGCGCCGCGAGAGGCCTGGACTCATCTGCCGTCGTGGCCTCTGCCACAGCGAGGTAGTCGACGATCGACTCCGCCTCGGCTTCAGTGAGGCCGAGGTTCGGCATCGGCATCCCATATTCTTCCAGCAATCTGACGGCGAGCGAGTCCCCTTCAGCGACCATTTGATCTGGATTTGCGATGAAGGCGACCAGCCACGCCCGCTCACGGCGGTCCGCCACGCCTTGCAGCCCGGGACCGATGAGGCGATCCGCCGAAACGGTGTGGCACACCGCGCATTTCGTCTGGAAGAGGCTTTGTCCCTGGGTCGCTTCTTGTGGCCTTAAGGCCGGTGTGATTCCAAAGAGTGAGCCGGGCAAAATCACAAGCAGTGCTAGGGCCGGCAGTGCTTGGGGTGAGCATCTCATACTCTAACCTCCCTCTGCCGCCGCGACAGCTGCTGGCTGTCACGCTTTGCTGGCTATGTCCTGC
>JBDHHX010000098.1:0-11201 GCA_039589155.1 Gemmatimonadota bacterium
CGCTGGTCGCGTACGCCGAGATCAGGATCCGGAAGGGCCGGTTGCGCCACACCGCGGCGAGCCCACTCAGGAGAGCCTTGGGACGCTGCGACTCGGCCCAGCTCCGCTCACGCACCACGATCAAACAGACACCGACCAACACGACGACCAGGCCGGCGTAGATCAGACCAACTCGCCAGAATCGCGCTCGCTCGGCGGACCCGACCCCCTGTGTATCGAAACCGGCGCCGACAATCATGGGAATCACAGCGGCCAGCAGCGTTCCGCCGAGGATGGCAGCCTCACGCGCACCGAGCAGCCGCGTTCGCTCGTCGTAATCGAACGAAAGCTCCGCCCCCAACGCTTCGTAGGGAACGGTGACCATCGTCCAGAAAAGGAAGAAGAGGAAAGTGAGTACGCCCAGGTACGTTGCCTGCGCCAGGGCCCCTTCGAGATGAGGCACCCGGACCAGGAACAGGAAGGCCACCGCCAGCGGTAGTGCGCCCAGAGCCATCCAAGGGCGGCGACGTCCCCAACGGCTGTAGGTTCGATCGGACAACACGCCGATCGCCGGGTCGATCACGGCATCCCAGACACGCGAGATCAGGACTACGGCACCAAGCACCGCCAGGTCGATGCCCAACACATCGGCGTAGTACTTCGGTAAGAACACATAGAAGGTGAGCGCCAGCGCGGCCAGCACCAGACCGGGCGCGCCGTACGCCGCCAAAGTGAGCGGGCCGAGGCGTTCTTGCTTGATCACCGTGTTAACGCGGCCCCCGCAGCAAGAACTCTGTCCGGCGAACGAGTGCTCGGAGCGGAGGCGGCCTCCACGTAGGGCGATGAAAAGTGCGCCCGGTTGGCAGCCCGACTGAGGACGAACTGGAGATTATAGATGTAGCGATCCGCGAATCCGCCTTCGCAGTAGGCTAGATAGTACTCCCAGCGGCGGATGAAGGCGTCGTCGAAGCCCAGCGACCTCACCTTGTCTGCCCTCTCGAGGAACCCCAGCCGCCAGCGCCTCAACGTCTCGGCATAATGGGTACCGATGTTCTCGAGGCCATCGAACGAGAGCCCCGTGTGGCCGGCCACCGCATCGACCATCGCCTGAAGCGAGGGCAAGTGGCCACCCGGAAAGACGAACTTCTGGATATAGTCGGGCCGGCGGCGATAGGCGGAATACCTCTGGTCCGGTATGGTTATTACCTGTACCACCGCGAGCCCGTCAGGCTCGAGAAGCTCGTCCAGCTTTCCAAAGAAAACCGACAAATACTCGTGTCCCACCGCCTCGAGCATCTCGATCGAGACGATCTTGTCGAAACGACCACTCATCTGCCGGTAGTCGACCAGCTCGATGTTAACGCGGTCATGCAATCCGGCTCGCCGCATACGCTCTCGGGCGTAACGTGCTTGCTCCTCCGAGATCGTGATCCCCGTCACCTGGCAACCGTACTCGCGTGCCGCGAACTCAGCGAAGCCTCCCCAGCCGCAGCCGATCTCGAGAACACGATCGTACGGCGCCAGCCGCGCCTTCTCGGCTATTCTGCGGTACTTATTCAGCTGCGCCTGCTCCAGCGAATCGTCGGAGTTCACGAAGAAGCCGCACGAGTAGGTCATCGAAGGGTCGAGAAAGAGCGCAAAGAACTCGTTGCTGAGATCGTAATGTTGCTGGATGTTGCGCCGCGAACCACTGATCGTGTTACCGCGCAGGCGGTGGCGCAGCAAATCGAGGGCGCGGCCAAACCAAGCCAGCGGCGTTGCCGCCTCCAGCGACTCCGTGTTGGCGATCGCCAGTCGGATCAGCCCTACGAGATTGTCCGCCTCCCACTCGCCGCGAATGTACGACTCACCGACGCCAGTATCACCGTCAAGCAACATACGTCGGAAGAAAGCCCAATTATGTACTCGAACACGAACTTCGGGGCCCGAGCCGGGTGGTCCCCCGAACTCGCTGACGGTTCCGTCAGGGGTCGTCACCTCCAACCGACCACGATCGAGGCCTTCGAGAGCGCGCAGGATCAGGCGTGCGGCGCTGCTAGCCATCTGTCCTCCAGGCTTGTGGCGGCGGCTCGGGCCTGGGATGGAAGGGCGCACCCTTCAGCCAGAGCTTGAGCGCCTGCCAGTGGATGAGGAATACCGTTCGCGCCGTCATGTGCGGGTAGCGCAATAGTGCCCACACAAGCTGGCGGCCTGTCAACGGTTCACGTTTCAGATTCAAAGTCGCGTCAAAGAACTTTTCGCCGTCTCTGTACTCGTCGATGTGAACAGTCAGCCGCTGCGCGGGCGGCGTAACGACCCAATCGTAGCGGACATCCTCCATATCGATGAACGGCGAAACGTGAAAGACCTTCCGCTGACGCGAGACGAGCGCCGCTCCACCCAGCGGCTCGAGGTCATCGAGCAGGTAGCAGTAAGTATCGCCGAACGTGTTGTTCACCTCGGCGACCACAAACCGCAATTCGCCCTCACCGTTCAGGCAGTAGTAGTAGCTCACCGGATTGAATACGTAGCCTAGGACGCGGAGGTTGGTGAGCAACAGCACCGGTCCGTCGCCCAGATCGATTCCCCGCCCCACCAGCCACGCGGCGAGCTTCTGCCGCACCGACCCCGCAGCGGGCCCCATGTGATCGCGGTCGTGAAAGCTGGTCAGATTCGCGCGGTTGTATCCGAATATCGATATCTTCTCGGCGAGTCGCGGCAACTCATCAAGATCAAGCAAGACCTGGTAGATCCCGTAGTTGAACGAGTTCTTCACGGGCTCGCTGCGGCGATGCCGGATGATACCGGTAAAGATGGCGGAGTTCGACGTCATAGCGCTCATGGCATCGCGACTCCGAACGCATCGGCCACCTGGACCGCCGAGCGCAAGCCGTCCTCGTGAAAACCGTACCCGAAGTAGGCGCCGCAGAAGAACGTGCCCCGCGGCCCGTTCAACTTGTGCAGTTCGCCCTGGGTCTGCACGGCGTCGTCAGTGAAAATCGGGTGCAGGTAGGTCATGCGGTTAACGACCTTGTCCGGTGCGGGCGGACGGGCCGGGTTCAACGTCACAATGTAGTCGGCGTCCACATCGAGCTGTTGCAACTGGTTGAGGTAATAACTCACCGATGCCGATTCGCCCGCCCTGCGACAGTCCGGCTGCACGTAGTTCCAGGACGCCCACGCGGCGCGGCGACGCGGCAGCTGGCTGGCGTCGGTGTGCAACCAGGTGTCGTTGCGTGAGTATCTCCATTTCGACAGCAACTCCAGCTCGTCGCGGGACGGATCGCAGAGCATGCCCAGCGCCTGGTCAGCGTGGGCCGCGATCACGACGCGATCGAACAGCTCAGAGCTGTCATCGTGGAAGAAGAGTCGCGGTCCGTCTGCCGTCCGGGCGATGCCCTTGACCGGTGTCTCCAGGTGGATTCGTTCCTCGAACCCCTGCGTCACGGCTTTGACGTAGTTGCGGCTGCCGCCGGTGACGGTCCGCCACTTGATGCGATCCTTGACCTGAAGCAGACCGTGCGTATCGAAGAACCGCAGCAGACTCTGCATCGGAAAGTCTTCGATGACGCCCGTCCCGGACGACCAGAGCGCCGCCGCCATGGGAATCAAGTAGTGTGCGCCGAGCTCCCGTCCGAATCCGCCGTCCGTCAGGAACTGACCCAACGTCCGATCCCGTACCGTGCCCTCGCTCAGCGCGCGACGGCCCATGCTGTTGAAGCGACCGATGTCCGCCAGCATCCGGTAGTAGGAAGGCCGTACCAGGTTGCGCTTCTGCGCGAACAAGCTCCCCACGCCCGTTCCGCTGTACTCGAGGTCGCAGCGCTCGCAACGCACCGCGAACGACATGTCCGTCTCCTGCGAGTCCACCCCGAGGTGATCGAAGAGACGGGTCAGGTTCGGGTAGTTCTCGCGGTTGAAGACCAGGAATCCGGTGTCGAGAGCCAGCCGCCGCCCGCCCGCCTCCAGCTCCACCGTGTGAGCGTGGCCGCCCAGGCGTTCCCGGGCCTCGAACAGGTGCACATCGTGCTTCCGGTCGAGCAGCCAGGCGGCGCCCAACCCCGATATTCCGCTTCCTATAACTGCAACGCGCATAACCACTTAGACCCTTTGTTGTCAATTGTGGCGTCCCGATGTCCGTATCTCGTGGGCCTAACCTATGGTATTGTCCATGTTTTGTCAAGTTTTAAGCTCGCATTTTACTTGACAATTCGTGGACAGAGTCACTTCCTGGCGTGGGGCGGCGCGGCCGTTGTGATTCTGCCGGGCGCAACCTATCGTCAGGGCCAAAAAGGAGCCGAGGAGAAATGGGAGAGTCGGTTAAGCCGGTCGTGGTGCTGAGCCGCTGCCTGGAGCTGGAGCCGGTGCGCTACAACGGCCAGGTGATCCCGTACGAGTACGTGCGGGAGCTGGAGCCGTTCGTAACCTACGTGCCGGTCTGCCCGGAGCTGGAGATCGGGCTGGGGGTGCCGCGGGACCCGATCCGGATCGTCAACGTGGGCGGGGAGGCGCGGCTCATGCAGCCCGACACCGGCCTCGACCTGACGAAGCGAATGACCGACTTCGCCGCCGCATTTCTCTCCGGGCTTGGCGAGGTGGATGGTTTTCTGCTCAAGAACCGCTCGCCGTCGTGCGGGATTACGGATGTAAAGATCTTCCAGGGCACGGAACCGTCGGCGTCGGCGGAGCGCGGCGCCGGGTTTTTCGGCGGAGCGGTTCTGGAGCGCTATCCGGGGCTGGCGATCGAGGATGAGGGCCGGCTGCGTAACTATACGATCCGCGAACATTTCCTGACCAAGCTGTTCACGTTGGCGCGGTTCCGGCTGCTGAAGAGGTCGGGGACGATGAGGGACCTGGTGCGTTTCCAGGCGGAGAACAAGCTGCTGCTCATGGCCTACAATCAGAAGGAGATGAGAGAGCTGGGACGGGTCGTGGCGAATCCGGAGAAACAGCGTTTCGAAGAGGTGGTCGCGAGTTACGAAGAACACCTGCACGCAGCCTTCGCGCGGCAACCGCGTTACACCTCAGTGATCAACGTTCTGGAGCACGCCGCGGGCTACTTCAAGGAGGGACTGAGTCGAGGCGAGAAGACTTTCTACCGCACGGCGCTACAACAATACCGAGACCGCCGCGTACCGGTGAGCGCGGTGAGCTCGATCTTGCGGGCGTGGATCGTTCGGTTCGAAGAAGACTATCTGCTGCCGCAAACGTTCTTCGCCCCCTTCCCCGAGCCCTTAATGAGCCTGAGCGATTCCGGCAAGGGTCGGGTCTAGGCGAGAGCAGCCAAGCTAAGGCGCAACTGGTCGAGGCTCTCGAGCCGGGTGGCGCCAATTTCGTCCAGGATCTCGCCGTAATCACCGGCGGCGGCGCCGCCCACGAAGATCGGAACGTCGTCGCTGAGTTTCTTTCTGAGCGTCCGCAAATCGCCGTGAAGTTCGTCGGCGTCAGGGGTCGAGATCACGATGCTCAACGCCACCGCGTCGGCGCCGGTGGAGTTCGCCGCGGCCGCGATGTCGCCGCCCGGCAGATCGCGGCCCAGGTAGGTGACGCGCCAGCCTTCCGATGCCGCGGTCGCCGCGGCGAAGAGCGCCCCGAACTCGTGGAACTGACCCGCTGGCGTCGCCACCACGAGGCTCGCTGAGGCTTCCGACGGCTCGGCTGCCGCGAGTACGTCGCCCAGGATGCGGACCACGATGGCGGACGCCAGGTGCTCGTTGGCCGGGTTCAACGTGCCGTGGCTCCAGCGTTCGCCGATCCGTTCCAGCAACGGAGCCATCACCCCGTCGATGAGCGCCTCCCCGGAGAACGTCACCAGCGCCCGATTGAGCGTCGCCTCCAACTCCCGGGCGTCGAAACGCTCCACCGCCGCAAGGCTCGCCTTGAGGAAGATCGCCGCCGACAGGTCTTGCGTCGCTTCCCTGCCGGCGCCGGACTCTGCCTCCTGCCGCGCGTCCTCCTCCACCAGGGCCGCCAGCTCGTCTACGCCCAGCCCCGCTATGCGGCTGATCTGCCGACCCGCATCGCTGGCCCGCCGCAGCAGCCGTAGCCGCTCCACGTCGTCATCTGAGTATAGCCGACGACCGCCCTCGGTTCGCCCCGGCTCCACCACCGCATAGCGCTTCTCCCAAGCTCGCAGCAGGTCGAGGCTCACCCCCGTCCGCCTTGCGACGACTTGGATGGGGTGGCGTTTTTTTGTGGCGTCGGACGCGGGCATTTTCTCCTCCGTTGGGAAGTAGACTAGTCGACGAGTGGACTAGTAGACGAGACGAGCCTCGTCGGCCGACCCTCTTGTCTACTCGTCTACTCGCCTACTTGTCTACTGTGCCAAAGACTAGCCGCACCGTCCCTAGGTTGTCAACCACTCATTGTAGACAAATCATAGACGCAGGTGAAAACCGCGGCACGTTTGCGCCGAGTGTTATGTTTCTGGAATGCTCATCTTGGGGACTGCGCTTGGCCTGTTGATCGGGCTGGCTCTCGGTCTGTTCGGCGGGGGCGGCTCGATCCTCACGGTGCCGATCTTCGTCTACATCCTGGGCTTCGAGGCCAAGCAGTCGATCGCGATGAGCCTGGCGGTGGTGGGCGTGACGGCGCTGACGGGGGCATTGGGTCACTGGAGAATCGGTAACGTCCACGTCCGGGTGGCGCTGGTGTTCGGCGGCGTGGCCATGGTGGGCACCTACCTGGGCGCGAAGCTGTCGGTCTTCTTCAGCGGGGCGGCACAGCTAACGCTGTTCGCGGTGGTAATGATCACGGCCGGGTACTTCATGCTGAAGGGGAGCGTGCCCGGGGTGAGCACGGTGGACCGGGAGCTTCACCTGGAGAGAAAGCGACCGGTCCCGATCGGACTTATCGCATTAGAGGGTATAGGGGTCGGAGTGCTGACGGGGCTGGTGGGCGTGGGCGGCGGCTTCTTGATCGTGCCGGCGTTGGTGCTGCTGGCGCGGATCCCGATGAAGCAGGCGGTGGGTACGTCGCTGGCGGTGATCGCGATGAAGTCGGCGACGGGCTTCATCGGCTACCTGGACCAGGTGGCCGTGGACTGGGGGTTCATGGCGGTGTTCACCGGTGTTGCGATCGTGGGGATCGCGATCGGGACGTATTTTGTTCGATTCGTACCGCAGCAGACGTTGCGTCGCGCCTTCGCTGTCTTCCTGTTGATCATGGGCGTGGCGATCCTGTACAAGAACCGGGGTGTGTTCATTCCGGACATGGAGGCGAAGGATGTTGCTGAAGCGGTTCTACGATGACAAGCTAGCGCAGGCGAGCTACCTGGTCGGTTGCGCGGCGACAGGTGAAGCGCTGGTGATGGATCCGCACCGTGACGTGGAGTTGTACGTGAAGGCGGCGGAGGAAGAGGGGCTGCGAATCACACACGTGACGGAGACGCACATCCACGCCGACTACGTGTCAGGTTCGCGCGAGCTGGCCAGGTGCGCCGGAGCCCGAATGTACCTGTCGGATGAGGGCGACGCGGACTGGAAGTACTTGTTTGCCGGCGAGGAGAACGCGGTGCTTCTGAAGAGCGGCGACTCGTTCATGGTCGGCAATATCCGCTTCGAGGCGATCCACACGCCGGGTCACACGCCGGAGCACATGTGCTTCGTCGTTACGGACACGGCCGCGGTCGACCGGCCGATGGGCGTGTTCACCGGCGACTTCATCTTCGTCGGCGACGTGGGCCGGCCGGACCTGCTCGAGCGAGCGGCGAACATCGAAGGAACGATGACGGAAGCCGCGCGCACGCTGTTCGATTCAATCCAACGCTTCCGCGAACTGCCGGATTACCTGCAGCTGTGGCCCGGTCACGGCGCCGGCTCGGCCTGCGGCAAATCGCTGGGCGCCGTGCCGCAATCGACGCTGGGCTACGAGCGCATGGTCAACTGGGCGCTCGGCCACGACGACAAGGAGAAGTTCGTGGCCGCGGTGCTGGCCGGCCAACCGGAGCCGCCGAAGTACTTCGCCGAGATGAAGCGGCTCAACAAG
Organism: Gemmatimonadota bacterium; assembly: GCA_039589155.1. Classification (GTDB taxonomy): domain Bacteria; phylum Gemmatimonadota; class Gemmatimonadetes; order Palauibacterales; family KS3-K002; genus Kutchimonas. Next base: position 7,945 of record JBDHHX010000098.1, read on the forward strand.
GAAGGACCGCGCGTGCTTTGCGGCTTGCGGCGGCCGCAGAGGATTCCCGAGTCACGGCTGGCTAATCTGCTCGACTCCGGTGCCATCGTTGTGGACACGCGCCAGGTCGGCGACTTCGCCGAGGGTCATGTGCCGGGGACGATCAACATCCCGCTGGACCGCTCGTTCACGACCTGGGCCGGCTGGCTGCTGCCGTACGATCGAGAGTTCTACCTGATCATCGACGAACAGACGGAGAGCTGGGCGCTGGACGAGGCGACCCGCGACCTGATGTTGATCGGGCTGGACGGCGTCGCCGGCTACTTCGGCAGCGCCGCGGTCCGCATGTGGGCGGATGGAGGACGCAAACTGCAAACGGCGTCAGAGGTGAGCGCCGAAGAGCTGGCGCACGATGTGAGCAACGGCGCGGTGGCGGTGATCGACGTGCGCGGCCAGGCGGAGTGGGAGGCCGGCCACATTCCGGACGTCCCTTGCATCCCGCTGGGCTATCTCACCGACCGCATCGACGAGATCCCGGCGGACCGACCCGTCGTGCTGCATTGCCAGGAGGGCTGGCGCTCCGGCATCGGTTCGAGCTTGCTGAGAGCCCGCGGACTCGGGAACGTTGTCAGCCTGAAGGGTGGCATCCGCGCCTGGATGAACGAGGGCAAAGCGATCGAGCGCGGCTAGACGATCCAAAACCGGGAGAGAAGAGAAGATGGCACTGGCACGCCAGCTGTTCCTCTGGGCCTCCGAGAACAAGTGGCTCGAGAACCAACTGACCCGGCGCAGCTTCACGCGGCGGGCGGTGCAGCGCTTCCTGCCCGGCGAGGCGTTGGACGACGCACTCGATGCGACGGGCACGCTAGGCGAGAAAGGGATCACCACGATCCTGACGCAACTGGGCGAGAACGTCACCGAGGACCGGGAAGCGGAGGATGTCGTGCAGCACTACATGGGCGTTCTGGACAGCATCAGCGGACGCGGGTTCGATGCCGACATCTCGCTCAAGCCGACGCAGTTCGGTCTCGACCTCGGTATCGAAGGGGCGTACGAGCGGATCAAGCGGGTCGTGCAACGCGCCGGTTCGGAGCGCCGCCTCGTCGCCATCGACATGGAAGGCTCCGACTACGTCGACCCCACCCTGGACTTGTATCGGAGGCTGCGCGCCGAACACGCGAACGTCGCCATCTGCCTGCAGGCCTATCTTCACCGCACGACTTCCGACCTGGCCTCGTTGCTGCCGTCGGCGCCGACGATTCGCCTGGTGAAGGGCGCCTACAAGGAGCCCCATAACATCGCGATTCGCCGCAAGGCCGACGTCGACGCCAAGTTCCTCGAGCTGGCTGAGACGCTGCTGCGCGAATCAGGCAAAGGGAACGCCCGCGTCTTCTTCGGAACCCACGACCTGCGCATGATCGATGGGGTGCGCGAGCGGGCCGAGGCGCTGGGTCTGGAGAAAGACGCGTTCGAGATCCAGATGCTCTACGGCATCCAGCGCGAGGCTCAGCTCCGCCTGGCCGCCGCGGGCTACAGCGTGCGTGTCCTGATCAGCTACGGCGACTCCTGGTTCCCCTGGTACATGCGCCGGCTCGCCGAGCGCCCGGCGAACGTCCTCTTCTTGACCAAGAGCCTCTTTACTCGATAGGCGCCCAGATGAGAATAGTCAGATGGATTCTGGCCATCGTGGGGAGGCCCGCGTACAGCGGTAACAGGTTCCCGTAGCGGTTACCAAACCGTAACAACGAGCCCCTTTTCGGGGCCCGGTGAGTGGCCCTCCAGAATCACCTAATCCCTTACAGTCATTAGCCTTATCCCCGTTCCACCCGGTCTGGTACGGCCCCTGCTCAAAGGGTGGCCGGTAGGATGGGATGTGTGGACCCAACTGGAGTGCTGGACATGTGCAAGGAGAACACGATGCGTTGCCCTCACTGCCACAACGTGGGCGCCTGTGTCTGGGTCGGGTTTGGGAAGGACTGGGTGCTCTGCCAGTTCTGCCAGCGCCGGATTCGTTGGACGGAGGTTCAGGCTCGGTACCTGGTCTCTGACGAGGATGCCTGGTCGCCGGGACCGCAGAAAGCAGGAGCATACCACTAGCATGATGGTCGACGAGTTTTTGAGCCTGCTGGCCAGCTCGCCGCGTGACTGGCGTCTGGAGCAGGGCAAGATCAGACGAGGATCGCCCTCTGACCCCGACTGCCCGATCACGGCGGTCGCCCGCATGCTGGTCGGAATGAGCGCTCCAGCGTCCGGCGGCGTGAACCGTGCCGCGCACGTATTGGACCTCGAGGGCTCCCTGATCAGTCAGCTCGTGGCCGCGTCAGACGACATGGAGATGGCCGACCCGCTGGTGCGGCTCTGTCTGCTGGAAGCGTGCGGGCTTCTGCCCCACAAGGAAGGCGCCAATTTCGCCTTCTCGGTGCCCACGCTGGTGGGTGTCGACTAGAATCACCTCTCGAACTTCGCTGAAGGACGCGCCGGTCTGATTCCCAGATCCGGCGTTTTTTCTTGCCTTATCCACCTGAAACACGCCCGAGCCCGTCCGCCGTAGGGAGAACGGGGCCCGGCGATCCGTCGTTCGTCGTACAACGGTGCAACCCTGAGCGGTCCCAAACGGTCTAAGAAGTCGAGAAGCACCTTCCTGTTGCCCGAATCGGAGCGGCACGATGACAGCGGAGCTGGCTGAGCCTGGCGCCACACGCAACGTCTGTCGGTGGACGACTGCGGCAAGCTCCGTCCTATTTCTCCTAGCAGCTATCTCCAGCACATCCGTCGCCCAGACCCAGGACTCGACACAAGCTCAGGCCGGGTCGGACGAGTTCACGCCCCAGGTACTGCCCGAGCTGCATGTGGCCAGGGCACGTGGCGAGATCGCCATCGACGGAGCGCTGGACGACCCCGGCTGGTCGGGCGCGGTCAGGGCGACGGACTTCGCCGTCTTCTTCCCGGACGAGGGGGCGAAGCCGCCGGTGGCGAGCGAGGTCTGGATCACCTACGACGACGAGAACTTTTACCTGGCCTTCCTCGCCTACGACGATCCTTCGGACATCCGCGCCTCGTTGCGCGACCGCGACGAGATCTGGCAGGACGACTACTTCGGCATCCTGCTGGACACCTACGGAGACGCGTCGTGGGCGTATTTCCTCTTCGCCAACCCGCTGGGCGTGCAGGCGGATACTCGGTTTTCGACCAACGCCGGCGAGGATGAAAGCTTCGACATCATCTTCGAGGCGGAGGCGAAGATCACGGACGAAGGCTACCAGATCGAGATGGCGGTG
>JBDHHX010000099.1:0-20057 GCA_039589155.1 Gemmatimonadota bacterium
TGTTCGGCGGCGCGATAGTTGCCGCGTATGCGGCCTTCCGTTTCCTATCGGCGCGTTCCGACGAGGAGCGTGCGCACTACGACTGGATGGGCTACGTCGGCAACTTCATCGCGATCGGCGCGCTGATCGTGTTGCCATTCGCCGGCTACTGGTTGGGCCGTGAGATCTACGAGTACAACCAGGCGATGGGCATCACGATGATGGGCGGATTCATGAGCTGGCTGTGGATCATCCAGGCTTTCCTCATCGGCGTTCTCTTCCTCGCCGGCAACTACTACCTGTGGGTCGGCATGGGTCGCATCCCGGGCGCCGAGCGCTTCACCAGGTACACGAAGTGGATGCTGCTGGTCCTGGTGGCCGGCGTCATCGTCTGGGCGACGCCGCACACGATGATAGCTAGCCGCGAGGAGCTGGCGGCGATGGGTGGAACTCACCACCCGTTCCTCGGCGTGCTCGGCGTGATGAGCGCGAAGAACACGGCGGTCAACCTGATGATCCTGACGACGTTCCTCTCGTTCATGCTCTACAGGAGAGCGAACAAGCGACCGGTCGTCGGCTGGGCGAAGCAGGGGACGATCGTGCAGGGCGTGGCACTGGGAACGGCGGCTACCGTGGTCGTCTTCTACGGCATCTACGGCTACTTCGTCACTGCCATCGTCCGCATTGGGTTTAGCGTCTACCAGGTGCTCACTGTCCTGGCGGCCATGGTTCTGGTGGTCGCGCTCGACCTGCTGATGCTACGCGGCGCCGAATCACGTGGCGCCATACGCTGGGGCCGGATGCCGGCGCGCGCCCAATACGTGCTCATTGTGCTTGCCGTGACGTTTACCTGGCTCATGGGCCTGATGGGTTTCGCCCGCAGCGGGATACGCCAGCACTGGCACATCTGGGAGGTGATGCGCGACACGAGCCAGTGGGCAGCGACGCCGGCGCTGGGCTACGCCGGGATCGTGATTAGCGTCTGCGTGCTGATCTTCCTGGCGATGGTTTCGTTCGTCTTCTGGATCGGTGGTTTGATCGAGAAGCCGGTCCTCGCATCCGCCGCTAGCGCTTCGCCGCAGACAGGTGGCGACTGATGTTCGTGACGAACCTGAAGATCGCGGTCGTGGTCGTGTTGACGTTGGCGGCGTACACGCTGGTGGCCAACATGATTCCGCAGATCGAGTCCGAGGTACCGGAAGCGCTCGAGCTGTCGGGGGAGGTGACGGCGGCGGAGCTGGTCGCCGCGGGCGAGCGCCTTTTCAACGGCGCCGGCGGCTGCACGGCATGCCACGGCTTGGGGACCCGGGCGCCCAACCTGCTTCGCTCCGAAGGCAGCCTCGGGCCCATCGGCTCACGTTGTAGCGGCCGCGAGAGCGGGATGGATTGTAAGGATTACCTGTACGGGTCGCTCGCCGAGCCGGCGCGCTACGTGGTTGAAGGCTACGACGCGATCATGCCCGACGCGCGTCGCACGCTGTCGGCCGAGCAGATCTGGGCGCTGGTCGCGTTCCTCCAATCGCAAGGCGGTGAAGTGACTGTGACGTCCGAGGACATCGGTCAGACGACTGCCGCGTCGCGGGAGACGGACGGCGGAACGGCGGCCGGCGGATCGCTGGCCGCCTCTAGCGATCCCCGGGATCTGCTGAACGAGCTCGCCTGTCTGACCTGCCACCAGCTGGGCGAACAGGGGAACGCCATCGGGCCGTCACTCACCGGCTTGGGCGCGCGCCGCGATGCCGACTACATACGCGAGTCGATCCTCGACCCTGCGGCTGACGTGAGCGAAGGTTACGAAACGTTCGCTGCCCTGATGCCGCGCGATTTCGGCCAGCGGATGACCGCAGCGCAGTTGGAGGCGCTGGTCGACTACCTGGTCGCGCAGCGTTGAGCGATGAAGAAGATCAAGACGTACATCGGTCATCCCTTCTGGCAGGCGCTGCTCCTGCTGGCTCTGGCCTACCTGGTCTTCGAGTTTGGAATCGCGTACCTGCCGCCGCTGTTCGGTATCCGCAGCGCGCCTATTCCCGACAGCGTGCTGCTGCAGTTCATGCTGACGGCTCTTGTCGGCGTTCTCATTTACGTGAGCGACAACGAGGAACGCTGGCGCGAGTTCAAGGCGCCGATCAACCGAATGTTGATCGATCCGGGTGCGCGTTGGCTGCGGGTGGCGTTGCTGGTGTTGGTTCCACTTCTGGTCGGTTGGTTCACCTACAGCCAGGTCCGGCCCAGCGTCGCCGCGCCGCTGCAGCTGCGTTCGATCCACCCGGCGCCGCCGACGGCGATCAGCTTCCAGGGTCGCACGATCGAGCTTACGGGTCTAGAAAACCCGCTGCGCGCTGATGGTTCGACCGAAGAGGACTACGAGGAAGGGAAGCGCGTCTACTATCAGAACTGCCTGCCGTGCCACGGCGACCTGCTGGACGGCAGAGGCCATTACGCGCAGGGCTTCAACCCGACGCCGCTGGCGTTTACCGACAACGGGACGATCGCGCAGCTGACGGAGAGCTTCGTGTTCTGGCGGATCGCCAAGGGTGGCCCGGGGCTGCCTTCCGAGGGGACGCCGTGGAACTCGGCGATGCCGGCGTGGGAGCCGATCCTCAGCGAGGATGAGATTTGGGCGGTGACGATCTTCCTGTACGAACAGACGGGTTGGACGCCGCGCACCTGGGAAGCCGAAGGTGAAGGCGGCCATGAATAGAGCGGACGCGGTCATGGCCGTCTCGTTCGTGCTCGTCGCGCTGGCGAGCGTCGTGCCATCGAGTGGGACCGCACAGGACCTGGAGCGCGGCGCGGAGCTGTACGACCGGTGGTGCGCGGAGTGTCACGGGTTCGCTGGTGCGGGCGATGGCGCTGCCGCGTCTTACATGCTTCCGCGTCCCCGCGACTTCACGATGGGGCTCTACCAGATCCGAACCACCGCCAACGGTGAGCTACCGACCGACGCCGACATGGCGCGCGTGATCGAGTTGGGGATGCCGGGTACCGCGATGCCGGGCTGGGAATCGGAATTCAGTTCGGCCGAGATCAGCGACCTGGTGGCTTACATCAAGGGCTTCTCCCAGTTCTTCGAACGCTTCGGCGCGCCGGATCCCTTGCAGTTCGGGAAACCGCCGCGGCTGACGGATGAAGGGCTGGCGAACGGTCGCAGGCTGTATGAGGAGATCGAGTGCTTCAAGTGTCACGGCGATCTGGGCCGGTCCGACGGATCATCGGCGCCGACCCTGCAAGACGATCTCGATTTCCCGACGCGCCCAGCCGACTTGACGAAGAACTGGACGTTCAACGGCGGTGGCACCGTCGAAGATATCTACCGAAGACTGCGCACCGGGCTCGACGGGTCGCCGATGCCGTCGTTTTCCGACCTGCTGGACTCGGGCTTCATGACGGAGGACGATCTCTGGAACCTGGCCCAGTACGTCCGCAGCCTCTCGCCGGCGGAGCCGCCCCGGGTCAGAGAGGTGATCGCCGCCGGCCGCGTGGAAGGCGCGCTGCCGACCGGGCCCGGCGATCCCGCCTGGGACGCGGTCGATCCGTTCTATGTCCCGATGGTTGGGCAGATCATCGTCGAGCCGCGCTGGTTCGGGCCGACCGTCGATGGACTTTGGGTCAGGGCGCTGCACGACGACCGGGACCTGGCACTGCTCGTCGCCTGGACCGATCCGTCGCGGAGCCCTGACCCTGCCTGGGCGGAGTGGCAGGGCTGGATCGCCGCTTCGCTTCACGGCGGGCTCGGACCCGATGAGACGGGCCCGCTGCCCGACCGGCTGACCGTGCAATTCCCGGTCGCCGCACCGACCGGTCGTGAACGGCCGTACTTCCTGCTGGGCGATACGCGCCGACCCGTCTACCTGTGGGATTGGAGCAGCGATGCCGAAGGTGCGGTCGAGGCGCGCGCAAGCGGCATCGGCACGGAGAATCCGCTGGGCGACGTCGGCGGGCTGCGATCGGCCGCGACCTGGGACCGCGGCGAGTGGCGCGTGCAGTTCGACCGCGGGCTGGGAACTGCGGATTCGACGGCGGCGATTCAGTTTCGCCAGGGACAGGCGATTCCGATCGCGTTCTTCGCCGCCGACGGCTCCAACGGCGAGAGCGGCGCGCGGATGTCGATCAGCTCCTGGTACTCGGTCTACCTCGAGCAGCCGACGTCGACGACCGTCTATCTGTCGCCGCTGCTGGCCATGCTGCTCACCGCTGGTCTGGGCCTCGCCGTCGTCTGGCGGGCCCAGCGTCGTGAAGAGGAAACGACTCACACTTGAACCGATACGGAGGATAGAAGAATGACAAGAACGAATGGATCGATGTGGATCGCGCTCATCGCGCTCGTAGCCGCGGGGTGCGGAGGCGGTGGCGAGAGCGGCGGTCAGGCCGCGGCGTCGGGCGAAGATACCGGCGCGGCGATGGAATCGACGGTCGACGCGGCGACGGCCGCGACGATAACCGGCGGCGTGATGTTCGCCGGCACGGCGCCGGAGTCCATGATGATCGACATGGCCGACGAGGATGTCTGCGCCCAGAAGGGTGAGCGCTACTCCGAGAACGTCGTCGTCAATGACAACGGCACACTGGGCAACGTGTTCGTCTACGTGAAACAGGGTCTCGAGGGCATGAGCTTTCCCGTCCCCGAGGAGCCCGTGACCGTGGACCAGGACGGTTGCTGGTACATACCGCGCGTCCTGGGTATCCAGGTTGGCCAGGAGCTGCTGATCAAGAACAGCGATGGCGTGCTTCACAACATCAACGCGAAACCGGAGCTGAATCGCGGTTTCAACATCAGCCAGCCGGTGGTGATGGAAACGACTCGCTCGTTCCGCGCCGCGGAAGTGATGGTGCCGCTGGAGTGCGACGTGCACGGCTGGATGCAGTCGTACGTCGGCGTGCTCGAGCATCCCTACTACGCGGTGACGGGCGCCGACGGCAGCTTCGAACTGGCACCGCTGCCGGCCGGCACCTACGTGATCGAGGCCTGGCACGAGCAGTACGGTACCCAGACCCAGGAGATCACGGTGAGCGAGAACGAAGAAGCTGAGATCTCGTTCACGTTCGGCGACATGTCAGCCTAGCCTACTAGCTCGAGGAGAGAGCGATGGATTGGCTTCCTCCAGCGGCGTCGACCTACGCCGCGGACATCGACGCGATCTTCTACGTCATCCTGGTGGTGACGGGGATCATCTTCATCGGAGTCGAGGTGACGCTCCTCTACTTCCTGTTCAAGTACCGCGGGCGCGAAGGCCGCAAAGCCGAGTACATCGAGGGCAGTAACAGGGCGGAGATCATCTGGACAGTGACTCCGGCGCTCCTCATTCTCGGCCTCGCTTTCGCCAGCCAGGGCATCTGGCGGCACGTGAAAGATCCCGATCACTTCCCGACCAACGCCTTCGAAGTAAGAGCGCGCGCCGAGCAGTTCGAGTGGAATATCACCTACCCGGGCTCTGATGGCGTGCTGGGCACGGACGACGATTTCACGGTGCGCAACCAGTTGCACGTCCCGGTGGACGAGCCGGTCGTCGTCCACCTGGAGGCGATGGATGTGATCCACTCCTTCTTCGTTCCGGCGTTCAGGGTAAAGCAGGATGCGGTCCCCGGTATGAACACCCGCCTCTGGTTCGAAGCGAACCAGACCGGTGAGTTCGAGCTGGCCTGCGCCGAGTTGTGTGGGTTGGGGCATTATCGAATGCGAGCGCGCGTTTTCGTGCACTCGCAGGACGAATTCGAGAGCTGGTTGGCGGAGCAAGGCTGAAACGAGGTCATATGGCGACGGCAGAGGCGGCAGTAGACCGACACGATCACTCGCACCACGCGGAACCGAGCTTCATCCGCAAGTACATCTTTTCGACCGACCACAAGGTGATCGGGATCCAATTCCTGTTCACCTGCCTCTTCTTCCTGGCGGTGGGCGGCCTGCTGGCGATGATGGTGCGTTGGCAGCTGGGGTTCCCGGGGAAGCCGATGCCGGGCGGCGGTGCGATGCCGGATACGATGGCGCCTGGCGGCATCATCCTGCCGGAGTTCTACAACGCCCTGGTGACGATGCACGCCACCTTCATGGTCTTCTTCGCGATCATGCCGCTGCTGGTGGGCGTCTACGCCAATTTCCTGATCCCGCTGAAGTTGGGTGCGCCCGACATGGCGTTCCCGCGGCTCAACATGGCGTCCTTCTGGATCTTCGTTCTCTCGGGGATCGTCATGTTGGCGAGTCTGTTCGTGGAAGGCGGCGCGGCGGGCGCCGGTTGGACGGTGTACGCGCCGCTATCCGCGGTGCCCGATTACTCGGGCGTCTCGCTGGGCCAGCAGCTCTGGATCATCAGCATCATCCTGTTCGGCGCCTCGTCGCTGTTGGGCTCGGTCAACTACATCACCACGGTGATCAACATGCGGGCGCCGGGCATGACGCTGTTCCGGATGCCGCTGTCGATTTGGTCGCTGTTCATCACGGCGATCCTCGCCCTGCTGGCAGTTCCGATCCTGGCAGGAGCCGTGATCATGTTGCTGTTCGATCAGACGATCGGCACGACATTCTTCCTGCCCGAGAACGGTGGTCAGCCGTTGCTCTGGCAGCACCTGTTCTGGTTCTTCGGGCACCCCGAGGTCTACATCCTGATCCTGCCGGCGATGGGGATCGTCTCGGACATCTTGTCCAACGGTTCCCGGAAACCCGTGTTCGGCTATCACTCGATGGTGTTCGCGATAATCGCCATCGCGTTCCTCGGCTGGATCGTCTGGGGTCATCACATGTTCCAGAGCGGGATGAACCCGCTGCTGGGCATGTCGTTCATGGTGTCGACGATGGCGATCGCCGTGCCGTCGGCGATCAAGGTGTTCAACTGGCTGGGAACGATGTGGCGTGGCAACATCCAGTTCCACACACCGATGCTCAACGCCATCGCGTTCGTGGCCCTGTTCACGATCGGCGGCCTGAGCGGTGTGTTCATGGCCTCGAACAGCGTCGACATCTTCATTCATGACACGTACTTCATCGTCGCCCACATCCACTACGTGCTGTTCGGCGGAAGCCTGTTCGGTATCTTCGCGGCGATCTACTTCTGGTACCCGAAGATGTTCGGCCGCATGATGAACGAGACCTGGGGCAAGATCCACTTCGCGCTCACATTCATCTTCTACAACTTGACCTTCTTCCCCATGCACATCCTCGGCATGGGTGGCCATATGCGGCGGATTTACGACCCGTCGGAGTACGACTTCCTTCAGCGCTTCCAAGGGATGAACACGTTCATCTCGATAAGCGCCTTTCTACTGTTCCTCGCCCAGATCCCGTTCATCATCAACTTCTTCTGGAGTCTGTTCAAGGGAAGGAAAGCGGAGCAGAACCCGTGGAAGGACAACGGACTGGAGTGGACCGTCCCGGCGCCGGCGCCGCACGGGAACTTCGATGTCGCGCCCACCGTGTATCACGGTCCGTACGAATACAGTCACCCAGAGGCGGAGGAGGACTACTTGCCGCAAAACGTGCCGCTGAATGGGCGGGAGAAAGTGGGTGTTGGCACGGGAGAGTAGACAAGTGGACTAGTAGACGAGTGGACGAGAAGGCCGACTCTTGTCTACTCGTCTACTAGCCTACTCGTCCACTAGACAGGATTGCATAGGAACTGCGAGAGCGAAAAAACATGCAAAGTGATGCCGTAACACTTTCAGGCGGAGTACAAGCCGAACCTGGCATGCGAGTTTACAACCAGAAGCTCGGGATGTGGGTCTTTCTCGCCTCCGAGGTCATGTTCTTCACCAGTCTCATCGGTGCCTACATCATCTTGCGTTTCGGTGCCGGGGAATGGGCGTTGCCAGGCATACCGTTGGAAGAGGGTGGGACGCCGCTCGCCATCAACCTGACCGCGTTCAACACGTTCCTGCTGATCTGCAGCAGCGTCACGATGGTGAAAGCCTTTGCTGCCATCGAGCACGGCGATCAGAAGGGGCTGCGGATGTACCTGCTGGCGACCGTGCTGATCGGTGCCAGCTTCGTGGGCATCCAGGTGTTCGAGTACATCAAGCTGGTGCAGGAAGGCTTCCAACCACATTGCACGGAGCACCTGGCGGCGATCGTGCCCAACTGTCACCTGTTCGGATCGACTTTCTACACGATGACGGGCTTCCACGGTGCGCACGTGTCGATCGGAGTCCTGTGCATGATTTGGGTGACGGTGAAGGCGTTCAGGGGCGGCTACACAAAGGACAACCACGGCGGGGTCGAAGTGATTGGATTGTACTGGCACTTCGTGGATCTCGTCTGGATAATGCTGTTCACCATCGTCTACTTAATCTGATCTTCTCTTTATCCTTATCTCTATCGTGATCGTAATCGGGTGGATAAGGAGATAAGGATAAGGATAAAGATAAAGATAAAGATAAAGAGCTAACGTGGCGGGTGGAGCGTCGGGTAACCGCGAGAGTAGGGGTGGTAGCAATGGAAAGTGACGCTGGCGAAAATAAGAAGCATCCGAATTACATGCTCATCTGGGTGTTCCTGTTCGCCCTGACGGCCATTGAGGTGGCGGTGGCGTACTTCAGTGGACTGCCGCGGGCCGTGCTGATCGTCGTATTGGTCGGATTGGCGGTCTGGAAGGCGACGCTGGTGGCCATGTACTACATGCACTTGAAGTTCGAGCGCCCCGGACTGATTATTGTGGCCACTTCGCCCATACCTCTGGCAATCATCCTGGTACTGGTGGTGTTGTTGGAACATGCGCAGTAAGACCCTGTTCGCGGATCTCTGGGCGCTGACGAAGCCCGGTATCACCCGGCTGGTGTTGGTCACCACCGCGGTGGGCTTCTACTTGGCGTCGAGCGGCTCGATCGATTGGGTCCTGATGCTGAACGCCCTGCTGGGGACGGGGCTTCTGGCGGCGGGCACCAACGCGCTCAACATGTACGCCGAGCGTGACGTGGACGCCGAGATGAAGCGGACCAAAGAGCGGCCGCTGCCCGCCGGCCGACTGCAGCCCGCGACGGCGCTCGCCTTTTCGGCCGCCATCTCGGCGGTCGGCACCGTCTATCTGGCGGTCCTGGTCAACCCGCTCACGGCGGCGCTCGGCGCCGCCGCGCTGCTCATCTACATCTTCGCCTACACGCCGCTGAAGCGGCGCAGCTGGCTGTGCACGGTGGTGGGCGCTGTACCGGGTGCGCTGCCGCCGATGATGGGTTGGACGGCGGTGACCGGCCGGCTGGACGGGCTGGCCTGGGTGCTGTTCGGGATCGTCTTCCTCTGGCAGATGCCGCACTTCTACGCTATCGGCTGGTTGTACAAGAACGACTACGCGCAGGCAGGCTTCCCGATGCTTCCCGTCGTCGACGAAGAGGGCGAGCGTACCGCGCGGCAGATCATATTGTATACGCTGGCGTTGGTGGCGGTGAGTCTGTTGACGACGGTCATGGGACTCACGGGAGCGATCTACTTCTTCGGCGCGCTGACGCTGGGGCTGGCGTTCCTGGGACTGGGGATCGTACTGGCGCAGACGCGGACCGGTCTCAACGCGCGCCGGCTGTTTCTTGGGTCGGTCATCTACCTGCCGGTTCTGTTGCTGTTGATGGTGTTCGACAAAGTCTAATCATGGTCAACTTCCACAAGGTCCTCATCTCGACGGCGATCGTCTTCACCTTCGGGTTCGCGCTGTGGTCTGGAATAGCCTACGCGGACGCGCGGGAGTTCTGGGCGCTGGCCTCGGCGATCGGGTTCGGCATCGCCACTGTGGTCCTCATACTCTACCTTAAGAACCTCAGGCGCTTTCTCGGAGAGTAGCCGGGGGAGATCTTGTACGCGCTGTTGATCGGGATAACGATTACGATCATGAGCGCGAGGACGATACACCAAGGTGTAGAGCGATGATCTCGGTGGGCGATCTACCCGCGGTCAACGCGACCCTCAATGGGGTCAGCGGGTTACTGTTGATCGCCGGATTCATCGCGATCAAGAAGCGTCGAACGGGCCTGCATCGAGGCCTGATGATCTCCGCGCTGGCCAGCTCGATCCTCTTCCTGACTTCCTATCTGTATTATCACTCGCAGGCGGGGACAACGCGGTTCACCGGTCAGGGATGGGTACGGCCGCTCTACTTCACCATCCTCACGTCGCACACCATACTGGCGATGGTCATCGTACCGCTGGTGATCGCCACCGTCTACTTCGCCCTCAGCGAACGCTTCCCCAAGCACCGGCGCATCGCCCGGCTGACTTTGCCGATCTGGCTCTACGTCTCGGTCACTGGGATCCTGGTTTACCTGATGTTGTACCAGCTATTCCCTGCCGCCTGACCACCAACTCACGTCAGGCGAACTCGTCGGCGTCGGGGTCGTACGGCAGCCGCCTGGCCAGGCTCGCCCAGACGACCAGCGAGGCCCAGAGCGCCACACCGACCGCCAGGTGCAGTCCGCGGATCATCGGTGGCAGGTCGAGCAGCACCATCAGCGCGGCGACCCACATCTGGCCGACGACCAGGCCCAGCGCGACGACCGCCGCGCGAGAGACGACGATGGGCGCCTTCTCTCGAATGCCGATGATCACCGCGGCCACGGAGATGGGGATCATCGCGTAGGCCAGGATGCGGTGCGTCCAGTGGAGGTGAACCAGGCCACCACCTTCGGCGATCCAGCGGCCGTTGCAGAGCGGGAAGCCCTGGCAAAGGGGGCCGGCACCGGTGTTCGCCACCAGGGCGCCCAGCACCAGCAGCAGAAAGCCGAGCCCGGCCGCGATGTGGGCCCAGCGCTGGTAGCTGGCCTTCATTCCGCCGGCCGGCGCCTCGGCATCGAGGACGGCGCGCAGGCCGGCGATGATCAGCACGGCCAGCAGCAGGGAGGCGAGTGCGAGGTGCAAGACGACGGAGCCGGTGGGCAGCTCGAGCCAAACGGTGATGGCGCCGACCATCACCTGGATGACCAGCATGACGGCGGCGACGATGGAGTAGGGCAGTAAGCGGCGGTCTCGAACAGCACCTGTCACGCGGTGCTTGTACGCGTAGTAGACGACCACGAAGATCAGGACGCTGACGAAGAGTGCGGCCAACCGGTGGCCGTACTCGATCATCGTCATGAAGTCCATCGGCGGGATCAGCTTGCCGTTGCAGAGCGGCCAGTCGTCGCCGCAGCCCATCCCCGACCCCGTGATCCGCACCACGCCGCCGAAGACGATTAGGCAGTAGGTGAAGAACGCGGTGAGCTGAGCGTCTTCCGCGTCGCCGGATCGGTCTTCTCCGTCATGATTGTCCCGTCTCCCGGTCGTCGGCCTCGACTGCAGTGGGCACCCGAATATAGGGATCCACCCTTTCAACTCACCAGAGGCCGCAACCAACTCGTGCTCGCGCTTCTGCTCGTGATCGTGATCGTAATCGTAATCGTAATCGAAAACGGAATCGATCACGATTACGATCACAATCACGAGCGCGAGCGGGAGCAGGAGTTTGAGGGGCAAGACAAGGAGTGGGGAGGAGACTAGATTCCGTGTTCCATGGCTGAGAAAGAGAACAAGACTAGGCTCAGGATACCGCCAATCCAGGTCCCGGTGTTCGTATTCCGGCGCCTGTGGCCGCGGATCTATCCGCACCGTTGGGCGCTGACAGCGGCCACCTTCTTCCTGCTCGCCAGCGCCTCGATCGGGCTGGCCTTCCCGCTGTTCGTGCGCCACCTGATGGACGCGGCTTTCGTGTCGATGGACCGGGCGCTCCTGAACCGTATCGCGCTGTTCTTGCTTGGGCTGTTCGGCATCCAGGCGGCGTTCAGGTTCTGCCAGGTCTATCTGTTGGGTGCGACGGGCGAGCGTGTGATCGCCGGGATCCGCAAGGATCTGTTCGAGCACTTGCTGACGCTGTCTCCCGATTTCTTCACCGAGCGGACGACGGGCGAGCTTACCAGCCGGCTGACATCGGACGTGGTGCGGCTGCAAAGCGTGCTTGGTTACCAGATCTCGGAACTGCTGCGCCAGACGCTCTACCTGTTCGGCTCGCTCACGATGCTGACGCTGATGCATCGTCAACTCACGTTCACGACGCTGGCGGTGGCTCCAGCAGTAGTCTTCATCGCGTTCGTCTTCGGCCGGCGACTGCGGCGGGCGAGCACCAAGGTGCAGGACGAGATCGCGGCGGCGAACACGGTGGCGGAAGAGTCGATCGTCCAGATCCGTACCGTGCAGAGCTTTGTGCGCGAGGCGTGGGAAGCGCGCCGCTACGGGGAGGGGATCGACGCGGCGCTCAAGGCGGCGCTGGGTCGAGCGCTCACTCGCGGCGTCTTCTTCGCCGTGATCACGCTGGTGGTGTTCGGTGGCATCGTCGCCGTGCTCTGGCAGGGCGGCCGCCTGGTGCTGGCCGGCGAGATCACCGGCGGCCAGCTGGTGTCGTTCCTGCTGTACGCCGTGATGGTGGCGGGGGCGATCTCCTCACTGGCGTCGCTGTGGGGCGGCTACCAGGAGGCGCAGGGCGCGGCGGAGCGCGTGTTCGAACTATTGGCTCAACGTCCGACGGTGGCGGAGCCGGAACACCCGACGGCGTTGCCCGAGGCCGCGTCCCTTACCCTGGACGATGTCTGGTTCCGCTACGGCGATGAGTTACCCTGGGCGCTTCAAGAAGTGTCGGTGTCCATCGAGCCGGGCGAGGTCGTGGCGCTGGTCGGCCCCAGCGGTGCGGGCAAGTCGACCCTGGCGGGATTGGTGCCGCGCTTCTGGGACTCGACGCGGGGCTCGGTGAGCCTGGGCGGGATCGATCTGCGTCAGCTTTCGCTGAACGAGCTGCGTTCCTCGATCGGGATCGTGCCGCAGGAGCCGATGCTGTTCGGTTCGACCATCGCCGAGAACATCGCCTACGGCCGCGACGGCGCGACGCGTGAGGAGATCGAGGTGGTGGCGCGGGCGGCGCACGCGGCTGAGTTCATCGAGCGGGCGCCGGACGGCTACGACACGCTGGTCGGCGAACGTGGCATCAAGCTTTCGGTCGGCCAGCGGCAGCGGATAACCATCGCACGGGTACTATTGAAGGATCCTGAAATCCTGGTCCTCGACGAGGCGACCAGCAGCCTCGATACGGAGAGCGAGCGACTGGTCGAAGAGGCGTTCGAGGAATTGATGCAGGGTCGGACGACGTTGATCATCGCTCATCGATTGAGCACGGTACAGCGCGCTGACCGCGTGCTGGTGTTGGACACAGGCACGATCGTCGAGCAGGGAACGCATGCGGAGCTGTTGGCGCTGGAAGGGCTGTACGCGCGTCTCTACCTGCGGCAGTTTCGGGACGAGCAGGCCATGCGATCGGTGGTGGGATGAGCTGACGTTGACATGAATCATCAACATCTAACATCTGACACCTAACTCCCAAACGACTTGAGGGTTGAGGGCTAGAGGTCAGATGTTGATGATTGAGATGAGTCATCGGTGATCAGGCGTTGGCTATTGGACCGCATCGAACCAGATTGTAATAGATGACTGAAGATCAGAACGACCCCAAGAAGCGCGAACGCGACCCCAAGCGAGAAGATGGCCCCGCTGGCCCGCTCGGTCGCCGCGCCAGCATGGGCGCCGCCTGGATCGTTGTTGCGCTGCTGCTGCTCATCTCGCTCAACTACCTGGCTTCGGGCCAGCGCGGCGAGGAGATCAGCTACAGCGAGCTGAAGGCGAAGATCGCCGCCGGCGAGGTGCAGAAGGTGACGGTGGGCGAGACGCGCATCGTCGCCGAATCGACGGAGGGCGCGAAGAGCGCCGGCGCGCCGGAGGCGTGGCGGGCGGTACCGGTGGCGGACGACCCGGGGCTGATCGAGCTGCTGGAAGAGCAGGGGATCGAGTACGACGGCAGCGCGTCGACGGGGATCGGCTGGTTGCTCAGCTTCATCATTCCGTTCGGCCTCTTGATCGTCCTCTGGGTGTTCATGCTGCGCCGCATGAACCCGACGCAGGGCGTGATGACGTTTGGCAAGTCGCAGGCGCGGCTGCGAGCCGAGGGCGATACCGGCGTCACCTATGGTGATGTCGCAGGGGTCGATGAGGCGGAGGAAGAGCTCGAGGAGGTCGTCGAGTTCCTGAAGACGCCGGAGAAGTTCTCGCGTCTGGGCGCCAAGATTCCCAAGGGCATTCTGCTGGTCGGGCCGCCGGGCACCGGCAAGACGCTACTGGCGCGAGCGACCGCCGGCGAGGCGGGCGTGCCGTTCTTCAGCCTGTCGGGCTCTGAGTTCGTCGAGATGTTCGTCGGCGTCGGTGCGGCTCGAGTGCGTGACCTGTTCGCCCAGGCGAAGGAAAAGGCGCCCTGCATCATCTTCATCGACGAGCTGGACGCGCTGGCCAAGGCCCGGGGGATCGGCGGCCCGGTGGGCGGCCACGACGAACGGGAGCAGACGCTCAACCAGCTGCTGGTCGAGATGGACGGCTTCGATCCGCGGGCCGGTGTGATCATCATGGCGGCCACCAACCGGCCGGAGCTGCTCGACCCGGCGCTCTTGCGACCGGGCCGCTTCGACCGCCACGTGCTGGTCGACCGGCCGGACAAGAACGGGCGGTTGGCGATCCTGGAAGTGCACGCCAAAGGGATCAAGCTCGCCGCGGAGGTCGAGTTGGAGGTCGTGGCGCGGCGCACGCCGGGCTTCGTCGGCGCCGACCTCGCCAACCTGCTAAACGAGGCGGCGCTGCTGGCCGCGCGGCGCGGCGGCGAAGCGGTCACGATGGAGGACATCGACAGGGCGACGGACCGGATCGTGGCCGGCCTGGAGAAGAAGAACCGCCTGATCAACGAGGTGGAGAAGCGGATCGTCGCCTTCCACGAGGCGGGTCACGCCATCGTCGCCCAGTGCGTCGAGCACACCGACCCCGTCCACAAGATCTCGATCATCCCGCGCGGCATCGGGGCCTTGGGTTACACGCAACAGTTGCCCACCGAGGACCGATACTTGTTGACCCGCGCTGAGCTCCTCGACCGCATCGCGGTTCTGCTTGGCGGCCGCGTGGCGGAAGAGATCGTCTTCGACGAGATCTCAACCGGGGCACAAAACGACCTGAGCCGTGTCACCGACATCGCCCGGCGAATGGTGATGGAGTACGGCATGAGCGACTCGCTCGGCCCCATCACTTATGAGAACCGTTCGCCCAACATGCTGGGCATGCACCAGGCGATGCCGGGCGAGCCGGACCGGCACAGCGAGGAGACGCTGCAGGAGATCGACCGCGAGGTGCGGCGCATCGTCGACGAGTCGCGGGAACAGGTGCAAGGGCTTCTCAATCGTGAGCGATCGGCGCTCGACGTCGTGGCGGAGCGGCTGTTGGAGAAGGAAGTCATCGAGGGTGAGGAGCTACAGGAGATCCTCGACAAGCATGCCCCGAAGGGCGGGCGTAATGGCGGATGCAAGTGAGCTGATGCGAGCCATAGTCGTCATGATAGCATTCTCGGTCGTGGCGATTGGCTGCGCCCCAGAAGCGAGCGAGCCGCCGCGGGTCGCCGCGCGTGACAGCGCCGGGATCACGATCGTTGAGAACATCGGACCAGCGTGGCAGGAGGGGGAAGGTTGGCGGCTGTCGTCGGAGCCGGTCGTTCGGATCGGCGAAGTCGAGGGAGCCAACGAGTACCTGCTGGTGCAGGCGATGAGCGCCCTGCGGTTCGATGACGGCACAATCGTCGTAGCGAACGCGGGGACCGAGGAGCTGCGCTTCTACGACGGTGAGGGTCGCTACTTGAGGACCGCCGGTCGGCGTGGTGGCGGCCCGGGCGAGTTCCAAAACCTGGTCTGGATCTATCGGCTGGGCGCCGACACGATCGTTGCTTGGGACGACAATCCCCCGCGGGTCGCCTTCATCAACAAGAACGGGACGTTCGGCCGCTCGGTGCGACCGGAAGAGTTGGGCGTGCTGCGAGGCGCCTTCCCCGACGGCTCTCTGCTGCTCGCCGAACATCACGATTGGTCGCAGCGGCCGGCGGATGGCCGGATCCGGATGCCGGCGCGGGCTTATCGACTGGACTCGCAGGGGATGATCGCCGACTCGCTCCCGGTCTTTCCGGGAAGAGAGTTCGACTTCCGGACCAGCGAACGGAGCGTTGGTCTGGCGCCGCCGCCCTTTGGACGCCGGACGGTTTTCGCAGTGGCGGGCGACGGGTTTTACGTCGGCAGCCAGGACGACTTCCAGGTCGACTATTACGATCGTCACGGCGCGTTGAAGAAGATCGTACGGTGGCCGGCGCGCGATCGGCTCGTGGCGCCCGAGGACCTGGAAGCGTATCGGCATTACGAGCTGGACGAGATCGAAAGCGAGAACATGAGGCGCCGGGCGGAGGAAATCATCGATGGGCAGACCTACCCGGAGGAGTTTCCGGCCTTTGGCGCCATCGCGGTCGACCCGGATGGGAACCTCTGGATCGAGGAGTACCATCGCGACTGGGATCCGACTCGCAGCTGGATCGTCTTCGATGCCGCGCAGCGAATGCTCGGACGCGTCGAGATGCCAGGCGATTTCATCGTTCACCAGGTCGGCAGCGACTTCGTGCTCGGCTGGGCCTGGGACGAGCTTGATGTCGAGTACGCGTTGCTGTACGAGTTAACCAAGCAGCGTACGGAAGAATAGATGAAGATTACTGAGATATTCCTTTCGATTCAGGGCGAATCCAGCTGGTCCGGATTCCCGTGCATCTTCGTCCGTACCACCGGCTGCAACCTGCGGTGCACCTGGTGCGACACCGAGTACGCGTTCTACGGCGGCCGTGACATGTCGTTGGAAGAGATCGTTGCCGAAATCGAGCGCCTCGGACGCGGCTGCAAGCTGGTGGAGATCACCGGCGGCGAGCCGCTGCTGCAAAAGGACGCGGGCGGGCTGGCCCAGTCGCTGCTCGACGGCGGCTACACCGTGCTGTGTGAGACCAGCGGCAGCCTGGATGTCGGCGTTCTTCCGGCCGCCGTCATCAAGATCATGGACATCAAGTGTCCGGGCTCCGGGGAGGTCGACAAGAACCTGTGGGAGAACCTGGAGAAACTGGGCACCGACGACGAGATCAAGTTCGTCATCCGCGACCGAGAGGACTACGAATGGGCCGTGGACGTCATCGACAAACGTGACCTGGCCAGCCGCAAGCTGCTCTTCGCGCCCGTTTGGGACGATCTCGAGATCAGGCAGCTGGCCGAATGGATGCTGGAGGACAACGTCTCGGCTCGCCTGCAGACCCAGCTCCACAAGCACATCTGGAGCCCTGACGCGCAGGGGGTGTGACATGCAGGTCGAGCTCACCCGCAAGTTCCACTTCGCCGCCGCCCATTTCCTGCCCAATGTGCCGGAAGGGCATAAGTGCCGACAGCTCCACGGTCACTCCTACGAGGTCGAGATCGCCGTCCGCGGACCCGTCGACCCCGATACCGGCTGGCTGCTCGACTACGGCGAGATGGATGCAGCGGTGAAGCCCGTCATCGGCGAGCTGGACCACCGAACGCTGAACGACGTCCCCGGCCTCGAGAACGCCAGCAGCGAGATCCTCTGCGGGTGGCTCTGGGAACGGCTCGATGGTCCGCTTCCTTTCCTCCACCGGGTCTCCGTGGCGGAGACCTGCTCCTCGACTTGCCACTATTACGGCGAAGAATAGGCTAGCGGCTCGCTGACCCACGTCAGCGGTACCGTTCCTCGATGCTGTTATCACCGTTGATACGGCAACGGGAACCGCTCGCCGCGGTCCGCCGTTCAACTGCCACAGGATGATCTGTTTTATCAAGTCCTCGGCGTGGCCCCGGCCGACCTGCCCTCAAGGTAAGGGTGGCTCCGGGTGCTCCATGGCCCGATGGGAGAGAGGGATCTGAGCCCCGGATCGCGATCTCAAGTCCACCAAACCCGGAGGAGCAGCATGTTGAAATCCCCCAAGAGCGGCTGGCTGATCGCCGCGTCGGTATTCCTGCTGGCGGCCTGTAGCGGCGGCGAGCAGGGGACGCAAGCGGCGGCCTCGAACCCGTGCATGGCGGAGAACCCGTGCAATCCGTGTGCGACGGCCAATCCGTGCAATCCGTGTGCGGCGGCGAACCCCTGCAATCCCTGCGCGTCGTCGGGGATGATGATCGATGGCAGCATGATCACCCAGGGCGATCGCGAATTGAACGATGGCGGTTACTCGAGCGCCGAGTTGACGGCGATGGGTGAAGAGCTGTGGAGCGACCAGTCGCTGAGTAGTGCCGGCGCGACGTCGTGCTCGACCTGCCACATGGGCGGTACCGGGATGATGAACGCGACGTTCGCCGAGCCGTACCCACACCACGTGGCGATGGCGAAAGAGCGCGCGGGCATGGACCAGGTCACGGCGGCCGAGATGGTTCAGCTGTGCATGGTGATCCCGATGGCGAACGAGCCGCTGGAGTGGAACTCCGTGGAATTGTCGGCCTTGACGTCGTACGTGGAATCGCTGCAGGATGGGTACGCGATGAACCCGTGCGCCATGAACCCGTGCAACCCGTGTGCGGGCGCGAATCCGTGCAACCCGTGCAAGGGTGGCGGCGGCAACTGAGCTTGTGATCGCAGAACTCCGACGCACCTGCAGAAGGGCCCGGTCGTTATCGGCCGGGCCCTTCTTTGCTACCGCCGCCGTCCTGCTGACGGCCTGCTCTGACCCGGCGGCGGACTCAGTTCCCGTGGAGACGCGATCGTTTTCCGATAGCTCTCAGTTCGTCGACGGCTACTGGCAGCGGCCGATCCCGCTGCAGGGGCCGGCGCCGCAAGCGTTCAATGCCCTCGAGGCATCGCTGCAGCCGCAGACCTGCGGCAACTGCCACCCCCTTCAATACGAGGATTGGAGAACGACCCTCCATTCCGGCGCCTACTCGCCGGGTCTCTCGGGGCAGCTGGTCAACTGGGAGAGCTATAACTACCAGAGCGTGCGTGACTGCCTGGTCTGCCACACGCCGCTCTCCGAGCAGTCGGCCTTCGTGCCCAACGATAGCGGGGCGCTGGTCCGCAACCCGTACTTCGACGCATCACTCCAGCATCAGGGCCTGGTCTGCGCCGCCTGTCATCAGCGCGGCTGGCAGCGCTACGGACCTCCGAGGCGCGACGGATCTGTGGACGCGTCGCCGCCCGGCTCGCCCCACGGCGGGGTGACGCGCACAACGTTCTTCGAGGACGCGCGATTCTGCTCGGGTTGCCATCAGTTCGCGTTCCCGGCGCCGAACGGGAAGTCGCTTCAGAACACCTACGAGGAATGGCGTACCAGTCGTTATGCCGATGAGGGCGTCGTCTGCCAGACCTGCCACATGCCGGACCGGCGACATCTCTGGCGCGGCATCCACGACTCGACCATGGTCGCAAACGGTGTGACGGTGGAGTGGACGAGTCGCGGCAGCGGCGACGTCGCGCTACGCGTCACCAACAGCGGGACTGGCCATCGCTTTCCTACCTACGTCACGCCGGAAGTGCTGGTTCGTATCGAGCTGCTCGACGCCGATCGGAGGCCCGTACCGGGTGCGACGGCCGAAGATTGGATTAAGCGCAGCGTGGAAGCACGGGGCGGCGTCTGGGTCGAGCTGACGGACACGCGGCTGCCGCCGGACAGCAGCCTCACGGTGACGGCAGCGGCCGCCGGCGCTCGCTATGCGGTCGGAAGCGTCATCGTCTTTCCCGATGCGTTCTACCAGCGCGTCTTTGCCAGGATGCTGGGGGGCAGCCCCAGCGACTCTTCCCGGGTGCTGATCGGGGAGGCGCACCGGCGGACCCGGGAGAGCGTCTTTTCGATTTTCCAGGATACCGTGGCCTTAGACCGAGTACGATAACGAGTACGATCACCAGTAGGAGTACGAGTAGGATGCATCGTACTCGGACTGATGAAGTGCTTGACCGTCCGGGAGCGATATGGTATCTTCCCCTCAGCATTTGAGGGGACAGCCAAATGGGACAGGATGAGCTGAAGTTGCTGCAGGGGACGCTGGACCTGCTGGTCCTGAAGTCGTTGATTTTCGGGTCGCGGCACGGCTACGCGGTCGCGCGCTGGATCCGCGAGACGTCGGACGCGGCGCTGCAGATCGAGGAGGGCGCGCTGTACACGGCGCTGCATCGGGTGGAGAAGCGAGGGTGGATCGAGGCGGAGTGGGGCGTGTCGGAGAACAACCGTCGAGCGAAGTACTACGGTCTGACGGCGTCGGGCCGTAAGCAC
>JBDHHX010000100.1:0-10995 GCA_039589155.1 Gemmatimonadota bacterium
TATTCCGTCGCTAGGGCGGACGGCGACAGGATCGGTGGCACTGGCACGCTCTGCTACTATCCAGGCGGCTCCGGGCCCCAAACGCGGGTTTTGATACTCGGCCCCGGCGAGGTCGCGGAGCAGCAGTTCTCCTGGAGTCCCGTGAATGACTACCCCCAGTACGGTCTCCAGCCAGGCGAGTATGAGATCGTCGGCTGGTTCCGGAGGTGGTCCTGGCGCCAGAGTCCGGCGGAAAGTGAACGGCTAGGCGTCCGGGTTCTACCCCTGCTGCCACTCGATGTCGAAAGCCTCCCGGCAGTCGCTACCGCAGGTGAAACGGTGGCGATCCGGGTTGGCCTCACGAATGCCTCGTCGGAGGCGGCAGAGATTCCGGTCTTTTCATCCTGCGGCTTCGGCGTGTGGATCAAGCAGGCCGGCCGCCCCATCGATCGACTAACGCAGTGTTCCTCGCCGGACCCCTCGATGGTGGTCCAGCCCGGTCAGCGAATCGACGGCCTTGTGGAGTGGCTCCCGTCAGAGCCCGGAGACTACGAGGTCTTCGTTCAGCTTGTCTGGTCGGGACAGGCCGGACTCGTGAAAACGTTGCCGATTCAAGTGCAGTAGAAGCAAAGCCCACACCGGCCAGCCTCCCTTCGCGTGTACAGCGTGCCGGGCGATCACCCACTTGACGCCCGGTTTATGTGTCAGTATAATGCATACGCTACATTGTAGCGTATGTGTTATTTTGTTGGGATCACCGCGCGGGAGGCGACTTGAGCCGCAGCAGAGCACGGATACCGGAACTGACCCGGTCGGAGCTGGCCGTCCTGAAGGTGTTGTGGCGGGACGGAGAGCTGAGCGCGCGTGAGGTACACGAGCGGTTGGAGGAGGCGACGGGCTGGGCGTATTCGACGACGCGGACGACGCTGGACCGGATGTCGGGGAAGGGGCTATTGGCGCGGCGCAGCTTCCACGGGATGTACCTGTACGCGTCGGAGATAAGGAAGGCGGCGGGTCTGGCGAGCGTGGTGCGAGAGCTGGCGGACCGGGTGCTGGAGACGGAGTACGGGCCGGTGGTCTCGCTGTTCGCCGAGGCGAACGCGTTGACGCCGGAGGAGGTGGAGGAGCTGGAGCGTCTGCTCGAGGAGGCGCAGGAATGATGTCCGATCTGCTCGCGGTCATCTCCGGTGGCGCGGCGGCGCTGGTTCGTGCGGCGGGCTGGGAGGTGCTGTTTGCCGCCGTGTTGTTCGCGTTGGTATTCGGTCTCACGCGCCTGCTGCGAAACGCGTCGCCGGTTCTGCGTCACGCCTTGTGGGGCCTGGTGCTGCTGCGTTTGGTCGCACCGGTGGAGCTGGCGACGCCGGTCAGTTTGGGCAGCCTGACGCCCGGCTGGTTCACTTCCTCGAGTCTGGATGGGCTGACATCGTCGATTGAGCCTGCCGGGGACGCTGGTGCGGACGGCGCGGGCGCGAGCGGTCAGGCGATGGTAACAGGGGACGCGGCGGAGAATTGGTGGCCGGCGGCGCTGGTGGCGACCTGGCTCCTCGGTGTCGGCATCGTCGGGGCGTCGGTCCATCGTCGCCGGCGTCGCTACCGTGATCTGGTGAGGCGTGCGTCGCCGGTGGCGGACGAACGGGTCAGGGCGATGGTTCGCGATTGGCGGCGGACGTTTCGTATTCGCCGTGCGGTCAGGGCGGTAACCTCGGGAGAGCAGCACTCACCGTTCACCCTGGGCGCCGCACGCCCGGTCGTCTTTCTACCGCGTGCCGTGTTGGAGCACGACGATCGCAGCCTGCTGGAGTCTGTGATCGCGCACGAGCTGGCCCACGTGAGGCGTTGGGACGACTTGTTCCTGGGTCTCCAGCAGATCATATCGGTCCTCTATTTCTTCAACCCGATCGCCTGGCTAAGCGCTGGCCGGATGCGAGAAGAGAGCGAGAGGGCCTGCGACGAGCTCGTCATCAGTCGAGGCGGCATCACGCCGCGAAGCTACGGTCGGAGCATCGTTACGGTGCTGCGGCTGGGATTGGAGAGCGAGCCGGTCATCGCGCCGGCGCTGGGAAACCCGCTGCGAAAGCAGCGAGCTCGATTGGAGACGATCATGAAAGTGCAGCTGAGCTCAACCAGTAGACTGAGAAGCCTGTACCCGTTGCCGGTGGCGTTTATCCTCGGCCTCTTCCTGTTGCCGATGGCGGAGGCGCCGACAGGTGTCGGCGTGGCGGACGCCGCGGCGGCGGTCGTCCAGCAGAGCGATGACGTGAGACTCTCGAACCCGTTGCCGGGATCGACGATCACTTCTCGGTTCGGTCCGGCCCAGGATCCGTTTTCGGATGAAGAGATCCATCACGACGGGATCGACATCAAGGCGTCGCCGGGTTCGGAGATCCTGGCACCGGCCGATGGCCTCGTGGCGCTGGCGACGGCGGAGTACTCGGGCGGCGCCGGGTACGGAACCGTCGTTTTGGTCGACCACGGCGGCGGACTCAAGACATTCTACGCTCACCTGGACAGCTATTCGGTGCAGGAAGGAGAGCGCGTTTCCCGCGGGGATGCCCTCGGGGTTCAGGGCTCGAGCGGCCGTTCCACCGGGCCGCACCTGCACTTCGAGGTGTGGTTGGACGGCGAACGTCGCGATCCGGCGCTCTTCGTATCGGACTGGCGGACGGAGCGGTTCTAGGCGCGTCCTGCGGGAGCGTGGGGCCTGCCGGTCCGGGGAGAGTCGGGCCGGCAGGCGGACAGACTAGTTGATCGGCTCGTCTTCTTCGAGGCCGAGGACCCTCTTAGCCCGCTTCGCGATATCGGGGGCGACGTAGATCGTCGCTCCCGATGTGAGTGGATCGGGAGCTGGGGCTTCGGCCTCGGCCTTGATCAAGAAGGGAATCCCCTCGCTTTCCAGGACCCTTCCCGCCGATTGAGCCTCATCCTTGTTGTTGTAACCCGCTATTCTGACTGCGTCGTACATGGGTCAAAGACGTTCTGGCCACGGACACTGGTGGCCGGGTTCAGTTATATGCGGGAAACGGGAATCCATCTTACCACTCTGAGGGGCCCCTGTCAAATTTCGGTAGACGTTTTGTTGATATGTTGCGTCTAAGAAAAAGGGAGAGAACTTCGTGCGACCGTCCGGCTTCTTGACGCATCCTAGGCGTTAGTCCCGTAGTGTTCTGAGGGTATCCTCGAATACGGTGACGCTGCGTCGTGTAACAGGTGTAGACGACGAGTTGGCAGGGTGGTATCCTAACGACACAGCCCCGACCAAGACACTTCTAACTTGTGGAATAACATGGGATTCAGCCGCCGAACCCTCGCGATCGCCACGGTAGTCATCATCCTGCTGGGCGCGTTGGGCGGGATCTACATCCGGCTCAAGGCGCTGCAGGCGGAAGACGAGAGCGGAGAGATCGCCGAGACCGACGAAGACCAGCCCGAAGTCGAGTCGGCCCAGGCTTTCGGAACCGAGATCGCGATACCTGTATCGGCCGGGCCCGTGCTGCGCGACACGCTGGTGATGAGCGTGTCGGCGGCGGGCCAGGCCCGGGCCGACGCCCGCGCGCTCCTCATCTCCGAGGTGGAGGGGCCCGTCACCGATGTGCTGGTCCACGAAGGCGACTTCGTTCGCCGGGGCCAGGTCCTCGCGCTGATCGATCCGGAACGCTACGAATTCGAGCTCGAACGTGCGCAAGCCCGATTGGAGCAGGCGCAGGCGAACTTCGCCGAGCTGACGCTGTTCGATGAAGAGATCGCCGATGCGGCGCTGCGGACCGAGCGCCGCCGAATGGCTCGTGCGAGAAGTGGGTTAGCGGAGGCGGAGGTCGCGGTACGAGAGGCCGAGATCAACGTACAGCGCGCCACGGTGCGAGCTCCGTTCGCCGGCAACGTGGCGAACATGGCCGTCGTGCCGGGTGAGCGCGTATCTGCGCAGGTCGATTCGATCGCCGAGGTCGTGGATATCTCGCGCATGCGAATCGAAGTGCAGGTGCTGGAGACGGAGGTCCCCTTCCTCGAGGAAGGGCGCGAGGCGCGAGTGACGCTGTCGGCGTTCCCAGACACGGTGCTCGCCGGCCGGGTGGAATCGATCAACCCGGTGATCGACCCGCGTACGCGGACGGCGCGTGTGACGGTGATGCTTCCCAACCCAGAAGGCGCAGTGAAGCCGGGCATGTACGCGCGGGTACGAATCGCGGCGCGGCTTTACGCCAACCGAACGATGGTTCCTCGCGGGGCGATCCTCGAGCGTGACAACCGCACGCTGGTCTTCGTGTTCGAGGCTGATCGGGGCTCGCAAGGCCTGGCGAAGTGGACATACGTGACACCGGGTCTCGAGAACGAGCAGTACGTCGAGATCGTGCCGGGCGAAGGTACGACGATGCTCGAGCCCGGCACGCTGGTGCTGACCGACGGTCACTACACTCTCATCCATGACGCTCGCGTCCGGATTCTGGAGGATGAAGATGGTGAGGGCTGAGCGAGCGTCGCGGCTTCGACGCATCGGTGCGCTGGTCATCCTCGGCGTCGCGTTGTACGCGGCGCCGGCCCCGGCGCAAGAAGTCGACACGGTGATGTCGCTGTCCGACGCCTGGTCGTTGCTGGGCGAAAACAGCCCGGGTTACCGGGCGGCGCTGGCGCGTGCCGATGTGGCGGGCGAGGGCGTCTGGAGTGCCTGGGGGAGCTGGATCCCGACGGCGAACTGGCGGATGAACTTCAGTCGCAACGAGTTCACGACGCGCACATTCCTGGACCCCACCGGCGTGGTGCAGCGGCTGGACGACCCGATCACCGACGTGGCCAAGTCGGCTTCCAACTCGCTGACCTTCAACTGGTCGCTGTTCCGAAACGGCACGCGGATCTTCGACGTCGGCGCGGCGAACGCCTCGGCGCGTGCGGCGGACTTGAGCGCGGTGGCGACGCTGGTCGGGCTGGAGTCGGAGGTCGCCATCCAGTACTGGGAAGCGCTCAAGCAGCAGGAGTTGGTCCGGCTGGCCGACGAGCTGCTGGCGGCGCGGCAGCGCGACGTGGAGATCGCTGACGCTCGGTTCCGGATCGCCGCAGTGTCGCAGTCCGACGTGCTACAGGCCCAGGTGCAGGTAGGCCAGACCGAGGTAGCGCTGCTGCAGACAGAGCAGCAAGCGTTGGCGGCGCTGCGCGAGTTGTCGGCGACGATCGGCCTGCCGGAAGAGCTGCGTTACCAGTTACGCGATACGGCGACGGTGCTGGACCCGCAAGGACTGGTTGTCGATACGCTGGTCAGCCTCGCCCGGATCTACAACCCGGAGCTGCAGCGACTGGATGCCGAGATCACGGCTGCGAACAAGCGACTGTGGGTCTCGCGTGGCAGCTGGCTGCCGAATATCGATCTGTCTTTGAGCCTGACGCGGTCGGAGCAGTTGCCGGAGGACGCCAACCTGATCGATTTCGGGCCGGAGAACTCGAGCACGTTCTTCGCGGTCGCCTTCAACTGGCCGCTGGTCAACGGGTTCGAGAAGAAGTGGCGGACGGGCGAGGCGTCGGCGCGCCTGCAGGAGGCACGTAGCAACAAGGTCGCCCAGCTTTTGGAGACCGACAAAGACGTACGGAACCAGTACGACGCGTTGGACGTGGATTACCGGTCGGTGCAGATCCGGACCCGTCTGGTCGATATGGCGCGCGAGAACGTGCGGCTGACGACGGAGAGGTACCGAATCGGTGCGGCGACGTACGTCGAGCTGCAGCAGGTGACGACCCAGGCGTCGGATGCGGAGCGTGGGCTGATCGAGGCGCGCTACAACTTCATGCAGACGTTGGCGCGGCTGGAAGCCGCCCTCGGCCGGCCCTTACCGCGTCCATAGAGCGATAACGAATATGTCTCTTCATCTTCATTCTCATCCTCATCGTCATCCTCATCGAACGGACGTGCGTGTTCGATGAGGATGACGATGAGGATGAGCATGAAGATGAGGAGGTTCACGATATAAGGACATCATGGCACTTCCTGACCTTTCGATTCGGCGGCCGGTGGCGACGGCGATGGCGTTCTTGGCCATCGTGTTGTTGGGTGTGATCGCGTTCACGCGGTTGCCGGTCGATCTGTTGCCCGATGTCGCATTCCCCACGCTAACAGTCTGGACGCAATACCCTGAGGCGGGCCCGTCCGAGGTCGAGCGCTTCGTCACCGAGCCGATAGAGCGACAGGTGTCGCGGGTGCCCGGCGTAAGGTCGGTGAGCTCGGTGAGTCGCGAGGGCTCCTCGCAAGTTCAGCTGCAGTTCCTCTGGGGCACGGACATGGACTTCGCGACGCTCAACATCCGCGAACGTCTGGACAACGTGCGCTACGAGCTGCCCGACGATGCGACGCGACCGACGATTCTGCGGTCCGACCCGACCAGTGAACCGGTGATGACGCTGGCCAGCACGTCGGAGTCGACGTCGCTGTGGGAGTTGAAGGAACTGTCGGAGAACGTCTTCAAGCGGCGGCTGGAGCAGATCGACGGCGTGGCGCAGGCGGCGGTGGCCGGAGGCCTGGAGCGGGAGATCCACGTGCGGGTCGACCCGAACCGGCTGGAGGCGGTGAGCGTGACGATCGACCAGGTGTCGCAGGCGCTGGACGCGGCGAACTACAGCGCACCGGGCGGCACGATCCGGCGCGGCCGCTATCGCTACGCGCTACGGGCGCTGGGCGAGTTCCAGACGGTCGATGAGATCGGCGAGACGGTGGTCGGTCGTGGGAGCAGCGGATCGGTCGTCCTGTTGCGGGACGTCTCCACAGTGGAAGACAGCTTCGCCGACCGCGAGACGATCGCCCGTTACAACGGCCGCGAATCGGTCGGGCTGCTCATATATAAGGAGTCGGGATCCAACACGGTGCAGGTGGCGGAGCGGATCGACGACACGCTCGATCTGCTGCGTGAGCAGTACCCGGATGTCGAGGTCGCGATCGCGTCGTCGCAGGCGGGCTTCATCCGCGATGCGATCTCCAACGTCGTCCAGGCGCTGGCGTTCGGAGCGATCCTCGCCTTCCTGGTGCTCTTCCTGTTCCTTCACGACGGGCGTTACCCGGTGGCGATCTCGCTGTCGATCCCGATCAGCGTGATCCTGACTTTCGGGTTGCTCTACCTGTTCGATGTCAGCCTGAACATCATGAGTCTGGGCGGCCTGGCGCTGGGCGTCGGAATGTTGGTGGACAACTCGATCATCGTGTTGGAAAACATCTTCAGGCACCGCGAGCAGGGAATGGAGCCGGCGGCGGCTGCGGCGCTGGGTGCACGTGAGGTGCAGGCGGCGATCACGGCGTCGACGTTCACGACTATCGCGGTGTTTGGTCCGATCATCTACGTGAAGGGCGTGGCGGGCGAGCTGTTCAAGGACTTGTCGATCGCGGTTGCGGTCTCGCTGCTCGCATCGCTGCTGGTAGCGCTGACGCTGCTGCCGACGATCGCGGCGCGCATCCGGCCGGCGGCCGAGGCGGGAGGGGAAGGAATAGCGGCCGCCGCGGTAGCGGGAACGCGCCGGCGCTTCATCCCGCGACTGCGGGACTACAAGGAGAACATGCGCTGGTGGAAGTGGCCGCTGGTGCTGCTTCGCTGGATCGGGGGCGCCCTGGGCGGGACGCTGCGGGCAGCTGCCGCGCTGGCCGTAGAGCTTGTGAAGTTCTGGGGCGCCATGATCTTGAAGCCGTTGGCCGCGCTGGCGCGGCCGGTGTTCCGTGCCTTTGACCGCGGGTTCGATCGGTTTGCCGCCCGTTACCACGTTGTACTGGAGTGGTCGTTGGATAACCGGGGCGCGACGCTGACGATGGCGACGGCCGCGTTCGCTGTCGCCGTGCTGCTGGGCACGAACCTGCCGCGCGATTTGTTGCCGCAGGTCGACGAGGGCGCCTACCGGGCGCGAATCGAGCTGCCGCTGGGAACGCCGCTGGAGGAGACGGACCGGGTGATGGCGCAGGTCGAAGCGGCGGCGATGAGCGACGGTGAGACCGAGGCCGCGTTCGCGCGGATCGGCCGGGCGCAGGCGGAGGAAATCACCGAACGAGAGGCGACAGGCGTCAATACTGCGGCGCTCGACGTTCGATTGGTGGAGGGCGGACGCACGTCGGATGCCGTGGATGCGCTGCGGGCAGGAATCGGGGGTCTCTTGAGCGGCGAGGCGCTGGGCATCGAGACGGGCCGCGCGACCGAGCTGGGCCGGGTGCTGGGGCTGGGCGAAGCGGATGTCGCCGTACGTGTACGTGGTGAAAATCTGGAAGCGGTCCTCGATTTGGCCCAGGAGGTCGAGCGGCGGCTGGCGGCGTTGCCGATGCTGAGCGGCGTTCGCGTGGGGCTGTTGCGCGGGCAACCGGAGATCGAGATCGAGATCGCGCGGGAGCGAGTGGCTCGCCACGGGCTGACCGTGCGCGAAGTAGCGGACGCGATCGAGGCCTACATGCGCGGGTTGGTAGCGACACGTTTCGTCGACTTCGATCGCCGTATCGACGTTCTGGTGCGGCCGCCGGAGGAGATCCGTCGCGAGTTCAACAACCTGCTCGACTTCCAGATCCAGGGTGTACCGGTCCGCGAGCTGATCGTCTGGCGCGAGACACTGGCGCCGGTAGAGGTGCTGCGTGATGAGCAGGGCCGGGTCGTACCGGTGTACGCGGATGTGGGCGGCGGCGGCCTCGATGCGGCCGTCGCGGCGATCGGCGTTGCGCTTGCGGACCTGGAAGTGCCGCCGCGCATGCGTTACGAGGTGGGCGGCGTCAACGAGGAGATGCGCGAATCGTTCCGCTCGCTGGCGTTCGCCTTCGCGCTGGCCATCGCCCTGGTCTTCATGATCCTGGCGGCGCAGTTCGAGTCGGTGGTCCACCCGTTCACGATCATGCTCGCCGTCCCGCTGGCGGCGATCGGCGCCGTGCTGGCGCTGATGGTAACAGGCGGCGGTGTCAACGTCATGAGCCTGATCGGTTTCGTGATCCTGGTGGGCATCGTGGTGAACGATGCGATAGTAAAGGTGGACTTCATCAACCAGTACCGCCGCCAGGGCGCATCGCTGCGTGAGGCGATCCTCGAGGCCGGCCGAGTACGACTGCGGCCGATTATCATGACGACAGTCACCACCGTGTTCGGCCTGTTTCCGCTGGCGCTGGGCCTGGGCGCCGGCGCCGACCTGCGTGCGCCGCTGGCGATCGCCGTGATCGGCGGTCTGCTCTCGGCGACGCTACTGACATTGATCGTGGTACCGGTGATATACGCGAGCCTGGAGGGGGTTCGCGGGCTGGCCGGGAAGGAGGCAACATGATTCGCCTGTCGATCAACCGGCCGACGACGATTGCGATGATCTACATTGCGATCGCGGCGGTGGGCATCGCCTCGTTCATCGATATCCCGGTCGAGCTGTTGCCGGACGTCGACTATCCGCAGCTGACCATCAATACGAATTGGCCGGGCGCGTCGCCGGAAGTGGTGGAGTCGTTTTTGACGGCGCCGCTGGAAAGCGCGGCGCAGCAGGTACGTAACGTCCGCAAGATAGAATCGGAATCGAGCGAAGGCTCATCGGAGATCACGGTCGAGTTCGGCCGCGAGGCGGACATGGACTTCGCGCGGCTCGAGTTGGGTGAGCGAATCCAATCGATCAGGGACGAACTGCCCCCCGACGTGCGCCCCCAGGTCAGCCTCTACGTCCCGCGCGAGTTCCAGACCGGTGCGCGCGTGGACGTGCAGTACACGCTTTCGGGCAGCTACACGTTCGAGCACCTGCGCACCTACGCCGAGGACGAGTTGCGGCCGCAATTGCTGGCGCTCGACGGTGTCGAGGAGGTCGCGGTTTGGGGCGGAGCGGAGCGCGAGATCTTGATCGAGCTAGATCGCGAGCGGATGGAAGCGTTCGGGGTCCGGCCGGCCCAGGTCATCGCGACGCTGAACGCTGCGGAACTGGTTCGAACCGCCGGCAAGCTGCAGCGCGGCAACACTGAGTGGGTGGTGTCGGTGCGAAACGACCTGGACGCGGCGTCGGAGATGGAGTCGCTGATAGTGGTTCCCGACACGATGGGCACCGGTGATCTGGTACGCATGTCGGACGTCGCCCGTATCCACGACACGACCGCCGAGCCACAGCGGTATTTCCGCATCGATGGCCGGCCGGCGATCGCCATCGCCATGGTCCGCAGTGCCGGCACGAATGCCGTAAAGGTGGCCGATGCGATCAAGTCGAAGATGGAGCAGCTGCGTGCCGAGCTAACACCCGGCATGCGACTGACGCTGGAACGCGACGAGAGCCGCGACATCCGGACGCAGCTCACCGATTTACGGTTGCGTGCCGCGGCGGCGGCGATCGTCATCTTCCTGGTACTGCTCGTATTCCTGGGATCGTTCCGCACGGCCGGCATCGTCTTCGCCACCGTCGTCTTCTCGGTGCTGATCGCCATCAACATGCTCTACTTCGGCAAGTTCAGCCTGAACGTGCTGACGATGGCCGGGCTGGCGATGGGGTTCGGGTTGATGGTGGACAATTCGATCGTTGTGCTCGAGAACATCTACCGCCGCCGCCGGGCGAAGGGCGAAGAGGCTCACGAGGCCGCCGACAAGGGGACACGACAGGTCGCACTTCCGATCGTGACGGGGACGCTGACCACGGTGATCGTCTTCATTCCGTTCCTCTACCTGCAGGGCGAGCTGCGGCTCTACTACCTGCCGTTCGCCTACGCAGTCGGGTTCAGCCTGCTGGCCTCGCTGTTCGTGGCGTTCAGCTTCGTACCGGGCCTGGCGGCGCGGGCGCTGAAGAGCGGCGGCCCCCGGCTGCCTCTCGGGAACGGCAATAAGCAACCGTTCTACGTCCGCTTCTACCGCGGCGTACTGTCCTTCGCGCTGCTGCATCCGTTCCTGATCATCCTGATGACCGCGGGTGCGTTCTACGGTAGTTACCGGCTGTTCGACAAGCACGTAGTTCGGGGCGCGATCTGGGGCCGCTGGGGCCAGGAGACGTACATCCAGATCATCTTCAACATGCCGCGCGGATCGGAGCTGGATCGAACTGACGAGTTGGTGCGGAGTTTCGAGGGCAAGCTGGCGA
>JBDHHX010000101.1:0-10953 GCA_039589155.1 Gemmatimonadota bacterium
CGAACGGCTCCACCTCGGCAAGATCGCCCGCGGAGCGGTGAAGGCGCCGGTGGACTTCTTTCACGTCCGCTACAACGCCGTGCATACAGGAGCCGAAAAGGACGTCTTCCCGCACTTACCGCAGGAGAACCGTCCGGGCATCGTGATCTTCACCGCCACCTGCTGGCGCAAGCTTCTCAAGCCCAAGCTCATGCCGGCAGGCGAGCGCCCGCTGGCCGCAGTCGACTGCTACCGTTTCGTTCTCTCTCATCCCGACGTGAACGTCTGTCTCACGGCACCCTCCACAGCAGCGCAGATGGATGACAATCTGAAAGCTCTGGAAGCCGGGCCCCTCGGCGAGGCGGAGATGGCCCGCGTCCGGCGCATCGGCAAACACGTCTACGGCAAGAAAGGCGCTGCCCCTCTGCTCGCCCGATGATTCGGTTGCTCAAGGAGTAGTCGTATGAGAAACATGAGAGAGGTTCTGACCTGCGTGCTGTTCGCCGGATTGATGCCAACGATAGCGAGCGCGCAGGCAGTTCCCGGTCAAGGTGACGACCAGGCGACCGTATGGTACCTGCGCCATGCAGGCTGGGCGATTCGCCTCGGCGACGCGCTGCTGATCTTTGACTACCAGGAATCGCTTGGGATGGAAGACGTCACCGACGACACTCCGCGCGGTCTCGAGGATGGACTCATCGATCCTGAAGAGATCAGCGATCTGGACGTGTTCGTCTTCGTGACTCACGCGCACGGTGACCATTACGACCCCGTCATCTTCGAGTGGCAGGGTGAGATCGAGAACCTCACATACTTCATCGGTTGGGACGAACAGCCGGAGTCGAACTGTGAACGCTTCACCGGAGCCGACGCTGACTGTCACACCATGGAAGGGCTGCGGGCAACAGCCGAGGTGGGTGGCCTGGAAGTCTACACGATCGATTCCAACCACAACGACATTCCCGAGGTGGCATACCTGGTCCGTCACGGTGACTGGATTGTATATCACAACGGCGACTACATGGCCGACTACGTGGACGATTACGCCTACCTGAAGACGATCAGCGACCGAATCAACGTGGCGTTCGTGGCCGGCCTACCGGGCCACAGATGGCCACATGTGGCTCGGGCCGTTCACCTTGCTCGCGAGTTTGATGTGCCGGTGCTGTTCCCGACGCACTTCCGCGATCGTGCGATGTGTGAGACTTTCGTGGCTGAGGTGGCAGCGGAGGGTGTGAGCGCCGAGGTCAGGTGCCCGATGGCGCGGGGGCAGCAGTTCGTCGTGGCGAAGACCAGTAGAGGGCGGTAGGTCGGACCGGTAGTGAAGAGTGGGAAGGCGGGCACCCTATTGCGAGTCGAGAACCAGATCGAAGTGACGACGCTGCCGCGTGCGGTAGGTCGAGAACCCTCGGCGATCCAGTGTCAGAATCTCGCGCACGTTCAGCCCCTCGGCGAGCAAGACAAGCGTAGCGTCCGCGAAGTCCATCGGCGTATCGGCGTACTTCGCCATCAGCCTAACAGCCTCGTGAAGCTCCGGCGGTCGGCACAAGTCGTACACCTCCGTGCGGCTCGCCGCCACGAATTCCGCCAGGATTCGCGGTCCGTCCCGGCTCGCCCCTAGCAGGTGCATCGCCTCCGTGATTACGGCGCTTGTCGTGGCAAGCCGACCCGAGAAGTCATCCAGACGCGAGGCGACTTCACTGTGTGCGCGGTCACTGGCGTCCAGGTAGGCGACCAGCGGGCCCGTGTCGACCAACCAGGTCTTCAAGACCGCCAGTTATGCTGCCGCAGGCTCTCACGCCAGGGCTCGTGCGCTTGCTCGCGCAACACCAACCGCCCCTTCAGATGGCCGGCCTGCGTCTCCAGCCGGCGTTCCGCGAGCGCGGCCTCGAGGATCTCGCGAACCAGCTGTGACAGCGTCTTCCCTTCAGCTCGAGCGCGCCGGGCGAGGGCATCCCGGAGGGTTTGGTCGGCGCGGATGGTCAGTGTCGTACTCATGTATTACCATGTAAGACGATCTGACCGTTGGGCAAGCCCAGGCTGGAGCGTTATCCTTCCTTTACACTCACAATCGAAATGGCTCGATGGTTGAGATCGCGACTCCCCATCCGCCGGTCGCCGTGTTATCATCCGCGCCATGAACAGAAAGATGTTTTTGGCGGCCCTGCCGCTCGTTCTGATGATCGTGGTGCCGGCGCGCGCCCAGGACTCTCCCCCGGGAATGGGAGACAGCGCCTACGTGGCGGGCGACTACCGCGTGTTCACCGGGGCTGGCGCGCCTGCCTCGATCGACGACATCGTCGCCGAGATGGGACGGCATCAGGTCGTGTTCATCGGCGAGACACACGATGACCCGACCGGCCACATGCTCGAGGCCGAGTTGCTCGAGCGCGCGTACGAGGCCTACGGGGCCCCGGGTTCGAACGACGGTGCGCCGCGCCCGGTGGCAGTATCGCTCGAGTTCTTTCAGCGCGACGTGCAACCGATCCTCGACGAGTACCTGGCCGATCTGATCACGGAGAAGGCGTTCCGAGCCGACAGTCGGCCGTGGCCCCGATACGAGACCGATTACCGGTCCCTGATCGAGTTCTCGAAAGAGAACGGGCTGGCAGTGGTCGCGGCGAACGCCCCGCGGCGCTACACGTCCCGGGTGACGAGGGACGGGCGCGAGTCGCTCTACGACCTAAGCCCCGAAGCTTTGGCGACCCTCGCTCCTATGCCCTACGGGCAACCCTCCGAGCAATACCGCAACCAGTGGATCCAGATCATCTCCGAGGTGATGGAGGAAGAGGGCATGAAGTGCGGCCTGCCGATCCCCGATCCAGAGGAAGGGGAGGAGGCGGTGCAGGCCCCGGCCCCCGTCGGATCACACGGAAACATGGGGAACCAGCTGCACAGCCAGGTGTTGTGGGACGCGACGATGGCGTACTGGATCTCGGAGTACCTGGCTCAAGAGCCGGACGCCCTCGTGCTGCACATGGTCGGCGGTTTCCATGTCGAGCGCGGCACCGGCACGCCAGAGCACCTCGAGGCCTACCGTCCCGGCACCTCGCGCATGATCGTCATCCTGCAACCGGTGGAGGACATCGACACCTTCGAGGCCGCCCCTGACGGCGAGTGGGGCGATTTCGTCATCCAGACGGACGAGTCCCGGACGCTCGAGGAGATTGAGTGCCGGGAGTATCTGGCCGAGCTGGAGACTGACAGGCGCTAGCGGCCAGGCCCGCACTGCTGGCACGAGTGAATAGAGCCCCGCTGCCCAACGGGCGGCGGGGTTTTCCCTTTGTAAACGCTGGGCCGGCTCGGCTGTACTGTTCATGAAGCTGGAAAGGCAGTAACTCTGACGGCGATGCATGTGAACAATGTCTCAGACGGCGAATTGGTCATTCGGGCTCGGCAGGGGAACAGCGAGGCCTATGGAGCTTTGGTCCGCCGCTACCTGCGGCTGGCGCTCGCCGTCGCCTGGGAATTCGCGCCGACCCGGGATGATGCCGAGGATCTCGTCCAGGACGCCTTCCACCGCGCGCTACGGGCGCTTCCCTCGTTCGACGAGAGCAAGCCGTTTCGGCCCTGGTTCTTCACGATTCTTCGGAACACGGGTCGGAACGCGGCGGAGCGCAACGCACGCTGGACTTCGATTCCGGTGCCGGACGAGCTGCCGGCCGATGCCGCTGATCCAGAGGACATGGCGCATCGCGCCGAGCTCCGGGAAAGCATTCAGCAAGGCCTCGATATCCTGCCGCCGATGCAGCGCGCCTGTCTTCGGCTCTGCGACATCGAAGGATTCGACGGGGTTGAAGTGGCCGAGATGCTAGGGGTGAGCGCTGCTACGGTTCGCACCCATCGTCACCGCGCGCGCGCGACGCTGCGCGACGCGCTGCGTCACCTGAATGATGAGAAAGAGGCGTAAGTGAACGACGTACCCGAGGGTAGCCAGTTTGAATCGCGTTTACCGGACGATCCCAGGTATTGGGAAGAAATGGCGACGCGGATCGTGGACTCCGCCCAGCCGATCCTGCGTGGACAGCGCGAGGCGCAAGCGTGGTGGCAGCCGCTCGCGAAGTGGAGCCCGGCGATTGGTGTGGCCGCGGCGATCGCTGCACTGCTGGTCGCTGCAGCCGGTCCGCCCGCGGCTGAGCGACAAGCACCAGTCTCGTTTGCACAGTTGCTCAGTCCGGACGACCCGATCGCACGGGCGGTCGTGAGTCAGGCAGGGGTCATGGACATCTCCGCCATGCTGTTGGTCGAAAGTGGAGGTCAGCGATGAGTGGTAAGGCACGAGCGGGATATGCCGCCGCAGGACTCGTGTTGCTTGGATTTGCGCTCGGTGTGTTGGCCGATCATGCCTGGCTCGCGTACCGCATGCACCGGTCTGCGCCGGAGCTCACGCACAGCGAAGCCCTGTTCGAGATGCTGCATTCACTCGACCTGACGGACGAGCAGCAAGAAGCCATCGATGCGGTCTTCAGCCGATACCACGAGAAAGTGGAGGGCCACCTGGCGGCAATCCACCCCGTGCTATTGGCCACGGTCGACAGCGCCCGGTACGAGATAGAGGCCCTGCTCGACCCCGAACAGCTGGTAGCGTTTCGGGATTGGGTGCGCGCCGAACATGAGCGCCTCGGATCCGAGCCGTTCCCCGTTCTCCAACACTAATGACGAGCGACGTATGAAGACCATCTCCATAGCGATTCTGGTATTGCTGGTTGGCTCCGGCGCTTTGTTCGTGACGCGTGGCGGCGATCGAGCAGGTGACGGCGACGGCCCGGAAGGCACCCAAACGGTGCCCGCGTCGCGTCGCGACCTGCGGGCTACAGTTCTCGCGACGGGCGTTGTGAGGCCGATGGTGGGCGCCGAGGTGCGGGTCGGGTCGCGCGTCTCCGGCGTGTTGGAGCGGCTCTACGTTACAGTCGGCGACCGCGTTAGCAGGGGACAGCTTCTCGCACAACTCGATTCCGCCGAACTCGCGGCGCGCGTCAGGCAGGCAGTGGCTGCGCTGGAGAACGCCAGGGCGGAAAGCACGTTTGCGGCGCAGGAGTATGCCCGCGCCACCGAGCTCGGCGAGAAGGAGATCATCACCGAGACCGACGTGGCCGACGCGGAGCGGCAGCGGAACGTGACGGCATCCCAGGTCCGTCTCGCAGAGGCTGATCTCGAGTCGGCGCGAATCCAATTGGGCTACACGAAGATCTACGCGCCGATCGGCGGCGTTGTAGCGGAAGTGGCGACGCAGGTCGGCGAGACCGTCGCCGCCAGTTTCGCGTCACCCACATTCGTCACGATCATCGACCTCGACCGTCTGGAGGTCTGGGCGTACGTGGACGAGACGGACATCGGTCGCGTCGAGGTAGGGCAACGCGTGGCGTTCACGGTCGACACCTACGCGGATACCGACTTCGACGGGAAGGTCACGGCCATTCGGCCGATGGCCGAGATACAGGATGCGGTGGTCAACTACGTGACGGTGATCGAAATCGTGGGCGGCCACGGCAGGATCCTCCGGCCAGAGATGACCACCACGGTTAACGTTCTCCTGGAAGAGCGTGAGAACGTCATCGCGATCCCCAATAGTACGGTGCGCCGAGATCGGCAGGGCACCTACACGTTCGTGATGCAGGATGGCGTGCGATTGCGGAAGGACATCCGTGTTGGCTATCGCGGTCGCGACTACACGGAAGTCGTGCAAGGCCTGGATGAAGGAGATCGCGTGATAGTTGGAGTTAACACAAATGGGAAGTGAGCTTGCGATGAGCATGATCGAAGTGGACGGCGCATACAAGCGTTACGAGAAGGAAGGCAACGAGGTTCGCGCCCTGGATGACGTGTCGCTCACCATTGAACGCGGCGAGTTCGTGGCGATCCTCGGCCCATCCGGGTCGGGAAAGTCAACGCTCCTCAATATATTGGGATTGCTCGATCGCCCGGACCGGGGCACGTACAAGCTCGATGGTCGAGATGTGAACACGTTTAGCACCGATGAGCTTGCGGCGTATCGGAATCAGAAGATCGGCTTCGTCTTCCAGTCATTTCATCTGCTACCCAAGACGCCGGCGATCGAGAACGTCGAATTGCCTCTCATCTATTCGGACCGTTCGGACCTATCGGGCCTCGCGATGAAGGCGCTGAGCAGGGTGGGGCTGGATGATCGCGCCTCCCACGTTCCCAACGAGTTGTCCGGCGGACAGCAACAGCGCGTGGCGATCGCCCGTGCGCTGGTCAACGAGCCCGACCTCATACTCGCCGACGAGCCGACGGGGAATCTCGACTCGAGCTCCGGGCTCGGTATTATGGCGACCCTGCAGGACCTGAACGCCGAGGGCGCGACGATCGTCCTCGTCACACACGACGCCGGGCTGGCCCAGATGGCGAGCCGGCGCGTGGAGATCGTCGACGGGCGGATTACAAGTGATGACGCGGTTGCCGATCGACGTGATGCAAGTGCGGCGCTGGCCGCGGCCGCCCAAGCCTGATGCCGAGGACAAGATGAAAACTAGCCGAGTGATCAGCAGCAGCCTGCGCGCAATGAACCGCAACAAGTTGCGGACTTTCTTCATGATGTTGGGGACGTTGATCGGCGTGACAGCGCTCACCGTAGTGATGGCGTTGGGGCGCGGAACGCAGGACGCGGTAATGAGCCAGATAGAGCGGTTCTTCTCCGGGTCCAGCATCATCCTGAACGCCGGCTCGGGTATGATGGGCGGTGGTCCACACGCATCGGGGCCGACGACGACATTGGTGCCGGGCGATATCGATGCCATCGAAGCCGAGGTGGCCGGCGTACTGGTAGCGGACCGACTACTGGGCATGGACGAGACCGAAGCCGTGTTTGAGGGCAACGTGGCCGACGTACGTGTCGACGGTCACTCCCACGCTTCGCCGGAGATCTGGAACCGCGGCGCGAGTCGAGGCTCGTACTTCACGGATGCAGACGTAGCGGCAAGCGCCAGGGTGGCGGTGATCGGGCCGAACGTTGTGCGCGATCTGTTCGGCGATGTCGAACCGATCGGCCAACAGATCCGGATCGGCACTGTCCCCTTCGAGGTGATCGGGGTGCTGGAGCCGTTCGGTTTCGACCCGCACGGCATCGATAGGGACAGCGAGATTCAGGTTCCGTACACGACGATGATGCGGCGGCTGCGCAACCTGGACTACATCGCCGCGTCCAAGATCTTGGTCGATCCTGAAGCCGACCTCGATGCCACGGTGCTGGCCATCGAGGACTTGCTCCGAGCGCGCCACAGGCTCGCCCCTGAAGAAGCGAACGACTTCCACATGATCACGCCGGCGCAGGTGAGAGAGATGGTCGCGGCCTCGAACCAGACGTTCGGCGTGTTCCTTCCCATCGTTGCGCTCGTTTCGATCATCGCCGGCGGCGTGGTCGTCGCTAACCTCATGCTGCTGTCCGTGAACGAGCGCCGGAACGAGATCGGACTTCGCAAAGCGATCGGCGCGCGCACTCGCGATGTGTGGTGGCAGTTCGTGTTGGAGGCGACCGTCGTCACGACGATTGGTGGTGTGCTGGCCATTGGGATCGGTATCCTGATCCTGCAATCCATGCGGCTACACGGCCTGGCTGACTTTGTGTTCCCGTGGTCCGTGACACTCGTAGGACTCGGCATCGCCATTCTGATTGGGCTGGCTGCCGGCGCTCTGCCCGCGCGCCGCGCAGCCCGCATGGATCCGATTGACGCGCTGAGATGAAGTGGGTCCGCAACGTCTCGTTGTCCCGGAAGGCGCTCTGGCGACATAAGGCGCGCACGTTACTGGCGCTTACGTCGATGGCGGTTGGTGTTGCCGTGGTGCTGGCGATGGTGGCGATCGGCGAAGGTGCTGAGCGTGAAGTTGTCGACCGCATACAGGCGATGGGGCGCAACATGCTGGTGGTGAACGCCGCACCGGCCGAGCGGCGTGGCGGCCGAAGCTACGCCCGCGGGGCCACGGTGGAAACGCTGACTTTGAGGGACGCGGAGGCGATTGCGGAGAGTAGCGGGTTCGTGGTACGCGTGGCGCCGTCACAGAATGTCACGAGGCAGATCACTTATCTCGATCGCTCGACGGCCATGACGGTGCGTGGAACGACCCCGGAGTACGAACAGATCCGAGCGTTCCCCACGTCGTCGGGGAGGTTCTTCACTGCAGAGGAGAATCGCGCCGGGTTACGTGTGGCCGTGCTGGGGAGTCAGGTGGTGGATCGGTTGTTTCCCGATACCGATCCCGTTGGCCAGGTCATCCGCATTGGCCGTGTGCCGTTCGAGGTCGTCGGCGTGTTGGTCTCCAAGGGTCTAACTGCAGACGGCTTGGCCCAGGAGGACGACCAGGTCATCATCCCGATCAATACCGCGCTGCGCCGCGTCTTCAACGCTGACTTCCTCAGAATGATCTATCTCGAGGTGGCTAGCGACGATCTGATGGACGAGGCCGCGGAAGAGGTTGCCGCGATCTTGCGAGAGCGACATAGGCTGGCACGCCGCGATCGCCCGGACGATTTCAAGATCCAGAATCAGCTCGTGATTATGAGAGCGGAGCTCGCCACAGTCACATCGTTTCGAACGATGATCACGGGCATCGGCGCCGTGTCGCTCATCGTGGGTGGCGTCGGTATCCTGTCTATCATGCTGTTGTCCGTCCGTGAACGGCGTTCCGAGATCGGGCTCCGTATAGCAGTGGGCGCGCGCCGCAAAGACGTGTGGCTACAGTTTCTGGTCGAGGCTGTGGCGCTCGGCGGCGCCGGCGGCCTGCTTGGCCTGATGCTTGGGCTTGGTTCCTCGTGGATCGTGTCGGCCGCAACCGAATGGACCGCGTTAATCACGCCGGTCTCTGTCGTAGCCGCCGTTGCATCTGCTCTCGCCGTTGGAATAGCCTTCGGGGTCTACCCGGCGTATCGGGCGGCTTCGTGGGATCCGATCGAAGCGCTAAGGGCGGAGTAATCCGCCGCCGCGATTCTGCATCTAGTCGGACACAAACCCGATGCTTATAATGCGGGGTTCCGGCAACATGTCGTCTTCGTCCCATCCTATAGGAGAATAGTCCATGTTCAAGCGCGCCTGGAAGACCGGGCTGTTGCTGGCGATGGTCACCGCGATCGCGGCGGCTGCCTATCTGCAGGGGTACTCGGACAAGGCCGCCGGGAGAGACATCCGACTGGCGTCCACGGCCCTGGCTCAGGGCAGCCAGAGTCCGACGGCAGCGCTCTCCGATCGCGATGTCTACTATCCGGGAAGCGAAGAGCTGGCCCCGGACGAGATGCGTGTCATCGCCTGCGGCACGGGGATGCCCAATGCCCGGCCCAAGCAGGCAGCGGCCTGCTGGATCGTCGAGCTGGGCAACGGGGACAAGTTCCTCTTCGACATTGGACTGGGATCCGCCGAGCGGATCGCCGCCATGAAGATCCCCTACGACTATCTCGACAAGCTGTTCATCGGACACCTGCATGCTGACCACATCGGTGACCTCGACGCGTTGTGGATCGGCGGCGTGATCTCCAACCGGCAGCGGAAGCTCCGGGTCTGGGGTCCGAGCGGCTCGGAAGACCGGCTCGGTACCCAGTACATGGTCGATCGGATGAAGGAGATGTATGCCTGGGACATGGCCTCGCGGCAGGGCAACAT
Source organism: Gemmatimonadota bacterium (assembly GCA_039589155.1). GTDB lineage: Bacteria > Gemmatimonadota > Gemmatimonadetes > Palauibacterales > KS3-K002 > Kutchimonas. The sequence continues at coordinate 9,588 of JBDHHX010000101.1, forward strand.
CAACACGCTTGGCCTCGAGATCGAGGTGAACGAGTTCGATTACCATCTGGTTAACGAGGCCGTCTACCAGGAGAACGGGGTCACGATTCGCACTATCCCGGCCATCCACGCCGTGGACGGCTCGGTCAGCTTCATCCTCGAATGGAACGGCCTCAAGTTCGCTTTCAGCAGCGACACCTATCCCAACAAGTGGTGGATGGAGCACACCCTGGACAGCGACCTGGCCATCCATGAGTGCTTCGCGCCGCCGTCCATCATGGTCAACAAGCAGCGCTTCGCGGTTCAGGACGCGCTCAACGTCGCGACCCAGGTTCATACGTCGCCGGCGATGTTCGGCAAGGTGATGAGCACGATCAAGCCGCGGATGGCCGTGGGTTACCACGTGTTCAACGACTTCGATACGCAGCCGCAGATCGTCGAGGAAGTCCGCTCGACCTACGACGGGCCGTTCGAGCTGGCCGTCGACTACATGGTTTTCAACGTCACCAAGGACGAGATCCGCGTCCGTATGGCGGTGGTCGACGAGGACACTTGGCCGCTGCCGTCGATCACGGAGAAGATCGCCGCCAATCCGGCCGACCGGATCGGGTTCTCAGAATTCGTGATCGGAGGACGGGTCGTGTTCGAGGACGTGATCAAGGCCTACTTCGACGAGACCAACGAGATGTTTGGGACGGACTTCTCGCCGCCGAACTGACGGTCGGACAATGGGCTGGAGGTGACACAATCGGAGTGGCGACGAGGGGCGGCTGGTAATAGCCGCCCCTCGTCAGCCGTGCTTGATGAAGGTTCCGTCGTTGAGCTCGGCGACGGCCTGCCGCAGCTCGGCCCGCGTGTTCATGACGATGGGCCCGTACCAGGCGACCGGCTCCTTGATCGGCTTGCCGGAGACCAGCAGGAAGCGGATCCCCTCATCGCCGGCCTGTACGGTCACCTCATCGCCGCTGTCGAATAACACCAGCGACCGATTCCCGGTCGTATCCAGGACCGGTTCATCGCTGGGTCCCGTGCCTTCCGTCCAAACGGCGCGTGGATCGGAAGCGTCGCGGAACGTGCCTTCCCCGTCGAAGACGTAGGCGAACGCGTGCCGGTGCGTCTCGACGGGCAGCGTCTTGCGCTGGCCCGGCGGCACCCAGACGTCCAGGTAGCGCGGGTCCGCGGCGATGCCGTCCACCGGACCGCTCTTTCCCCAGAAGTCGCCACAGATGATCCGGACCTGGGTGCCGTCGTCGTCGGTCACCTCCGGGATGTCGTTCGACTCGACGTCCTGGTAGCGGGGCTCGGTCATCTTCAGGGATGACGGGAGGTTCGCCCAGAGCTGGAACCCATGCATTTTCCCCTGCGGGTCGCCCTGTGGCATCTCCTG
>JBDHHX010000102.1:0-21465 GCA_039589155.1 Gemmatimonadota bacterium
TGGACGTATTCTTCGCCACCGTAGTGCTCGCGGTTGGTATCAGCGACCTGATCGGTCCGTTCCTGGTCCGCAACGTCCTCGAGCGGGCGGGCGAGTTAGACCGACGAGTCGTCCACGCCGAGGCCGCCGGTGACGGGTAGAGAGGAGGGTGACGATGGCGGAAGACTGGCTATTCACGACAATCCGCATCGTCGGGGTCGTCTCAGTGTTTGTGCTGGGCACGGGCATGCTGGTACTGGCATGGGTGCTGGCCCGCGTCGTGCATCGCCTCAAGGGCCTCGACGAATCGCTGAAAGAGATCACCCGCGATGCACGTCCTGTGCTCGACCGAGCGCGCGCGATCGGCGAGAACCTGAATTTCATGGTGATGTCGGTGCGCAAGGAGGTCGACCGGGTCGCCGAGACCATCGCATTGGCCAACGACCGGCTCGAGGATGTCCTGGAGTCGGCCGAAGACCGCGTGCAGGATCTCAGCGCGCTCGTCGACGTGGTGCAAGACGAAGTGGAGGATACTCTCATTACCGCATCGTCGGCGCTTCGCGGTATTCGCACTGGCGCCAAGCTGTTGCGTCGCAAACGGACAGATGGAGAAGGGTCTGACGCAGATGCCGCGGAGGACTGACCGGCGATGAGCCCGAGCAGACGGGCAACCGTCCGGAACGATCCCAGCTGATGCTGGCGCTGGGCATCGGAGCGCTGGTCGGCGCGGGGATTGCGTCGACCTGGCTGCCGCACAGACGCCGGCGCCGCCGGGGTCTCCCGCACGAGTTGGCCAGAGGCCAGATCGACCAGCTTCTCGACAAACTGCACCGGGAGCGAAGGAAGACCTTCGGTTGATGCGCTGGGTCAAGCTGACAGGCCTGGCGGGTCTCGCGATCCTGCTCATCCCCGATGTCGCCCTGGCCTGGGGCCCCGGGATGCACATCCTGGTCGGAACCGAGATCCTGGGCGCGCTGGCGCTGTTACCTGCGGCGGTAGCGGACATACTACGTCGCTACCCGCTGGACTTCCTCTACGGCTGCATCGCGGCCGACATCAGTTTTGGCAAGAAGTATGCGCCGGTCGGGCGAAACTGTCATCACTGGCACGTGGGTGAGGAGCTCTACGAGTCGGCGGACAGCGACGCGACACGCGCCTGCGCGCTCGGTTACCTGACACACCTTGCCGGCGACACGATCGCGCACAACCATTTCCTTCCTCGCCGACTGCTCACGTCGGCAAACACGCAGGCGATCGGCCATTCCTACTGGGAGCATCGAATGGATGTGCACCTGGGACAGGCCTACCTGCGTGCGGCGTATCACTTGATCACCGACTTCGATCATTCTCACAACGATGTGTTCATGGACCGCGTGCTCGATCGCACGGTGTTCAGTTTCAGAACTAACCGACGCATCTTCCGCGGGATGATCCGACTGGCCGACCACGAGACATGGCGCGCGATGTTTGATCGTGTACTCGACTACTCGCGCTGGGATGTCGACGAGAAAGAGGTGGCGGAGTGGATCCGTCTTGCGTTTGATTTCGCTACCGACTACCTGGTGAAGCGTAAGGAGTCGATACCCGCGAATCTCGACCCGACGGGCGAGTGGGCGCTGGGCAAAGCGAAGATGTTGAATCGCGAGTACGGCGCGCGGAAGGTGCGCCGTCAGGAACAGTTCGCTCAGCTTGCCGAAGAGTGGTTCCCGATGCCTGAACAGGTTCCCGGCTGGTGGGACGAGCGACTGGCGGCCGAGGGTATCTGGGTCGACCTGGTGCACCTCAAGGCTCACCTCATCCGGCCCAAGGCGCCCGAGTCATCCCGTGTCGCCAGAAGCGAGAAAGCGAAGAGGCATGGCGAGAAGAAAGGAAAGCAAGCGGGCCGCTCGGGAGACTGACGGCCGGTTTCTAGCTGCGCAGCGCCTCTAGCATCCTCGCTCGCAGGGCCTCCGGATCGGCCTCTCTGGCGTCGAGCTGCAGTCCAGCCAACGAGGCTATTCGTGCGATCTCATTTCGGTCGATCATGTTTCACTCGAGCTCCAGGTTCGCATACCTGACGACAACTTTCTTGCGCCCTTCCCCGTCGAACTCGATCACTGCCTTCGTCTCCGCACCATACCCGTCCAGCGAGACCACGGTGCCCGCGCCAAACCGCGGGTGAACCACTCGAATGCCCTCGGCCAGTTCGGGCATATCCGTCACATCCTGCGAGTCGGTGTAGTCGTATACCAGGCCGCCGGGTTCGGCCGCCCACTCGCGCCTCGACCAGTCCGACCAGTCCGCGGTACGCCGTCGGCTCGAGACCCGTTCCGCGTAACGGCCGGTCTCGCGCGTCTCGATCAGGTCTTCCGGTATGGGTCGCAGGAAGCTGGACGGACTCGAGACCAGCCAGTCGCCACCACGTCGCCGGCTGACAGCATGGGTCAGGTACAGTTTCTTCTCGGCCCGGGTGATCCCGACGTAGAAGAGCCGGCGCTCTTCCTCCAGCTCTTCCACGCTGTCGTGCGAGCGGGAGAGCGGGAATAGCCCCTCTTCGAGACCCGAGATCAGCACCACCGGAAACTCCAATCCCTTGGCATTGTGGAGGGTCATCAGAGTGACCGCGTCGGCATCGGGGTCGAGGTTGTCGACGTCCGCAATGAGCGAAACCTTCTGAAGAAACAGATCCAGCTCGGTCACTTCACCCAGCTCGTCGAGCTCTTCCTGCTCGATGACGCCCGTCGCGTCAAACTCGGACGCCGCGGCGACCAGTTCTTCCACGTTCTGCGCCCGGTCGATGCCCTCGAAACCTTCCGCCCGTAGGTTCTCCAGCAGCCGCAGCTCGACGATCAACTCGCCCAGTAACTCGTGTACGCTGGAGTGCGAGGCGAGCGCCCGGAAGCGGTCGATCATCTGGGCGAACGACTCCAGCGAATGGCCGCTAGCGCGCCGGATCCCGTTGATGTTGGTGGCCGTGCGAGCGGCTTCCAGCGGCGTGACGGCCGCCGCGCTCGCCGAGTCGAGCAGCAGCGTCAGCGTCGTGTCGCCGATCCCGCGGCGCGGGTAGTTGACGATGCGGAGGAACGAGCTGGTCTCCTTCGGGTTCGAGATCAGTTTCAAGTACGCGATGATGTCCCTGATCTCACGGCGCTCGTAGAAACGTACGCCTCCTATGATACGGTACGGCAGGTCGGCGCCGCGGAACGCTTCTTCCAGCGCTCGGCTCTGCGCGTTGGTTCGGTAGAGTACGACAAAGCTGCGGTGCCCCGACTCGTCGTCCAGCCGTTCAGCGATCTCACCTGTGATCCACGTCGCCTCGTCGGCCTCGTCGGCCGCCGTCACCAAAGTGATCACCGGGCCCGTGTCATTCTCCGTATAAAGGGTCTTTCCTTTCCGATTGACGTTCTCGGCGATCACACGATTAGCCGCCCGCAGGATCGTCTGCGTGGAACGGTAGTTCTTCTGCAAGCGGATGGTGCGGGCGGCCGTGAAGTCGCGTTCGAACTCCAGGATGTTGCGAATGTCGGCACCGCGCCAGCCGTAGATCGATTGGTCATCGTCGCCAACCACGCACAGATTGCCGTGCTCCCGGGCCAGCAACTCGAGAAAACGATACTGGGCGTGGTTCGTGTCCTGGTACTCGTCGACGAGTACGAACTGGAATCGCCGCTGGAAGCGTTCCAACACGTCCGCACTGGACTCGAACAGCTCTACCGGCTTCACCAAGAGGTCATCGAAGTCGAACGCGTTCCCGTCCTTGAGCCGCGCCTGGTAGGCGGGGTAAACGTCAGCGACGACGCGTGAGAACGGATCGATGGCCGACTCGGCGAACTGGGCGGGCGTAACCATGCTGTCCTTGGCGCTGGAGATCATGCCCTGGACCGCCTGCGGCTTCCAGCGCTTCGGCACATCGAGCTGGGCCATGACGCGCTTGATCTCTCGCAGACTGTCGTCGGCATCGAGGATCGTGAAGCCGGGCGAAAAACCGATGCGAGCGGCATGGCGTCTCAAGATTCTGGCGCCGATCGAATGGAAGGTGCCAATCCACATGCCCGCTGGTTCGGTCCCCAGCAATGCCTGCACGCGGTTGCGCATCTCCTCCGCCGCCTTATTGGTGAAGGTGACGGCCATGACCAGGTTGGGATCCACGCCATGGTGCTCAACCAGGCGCGCGATGCGGGATGTCAGTACGCGGGTCTTTCCGGAGCCGGCGCCAGCGAGCACCAGTAGAGGACCTTCAAAGTGCTCGACTGCTTCACGCTGGTCGGGATTCAGCGCCTCGAGGTAGCCCCCGATCTTCAGCTCACCGGTCGACACCTCAGCCCTCGGCCTCCAGGGCTGGGAGCGTCACGATGAACTCGGCGCCCTTAGCCGGCCGGCCCAGCTCGATCTTGCCCTGGTGGGTATCGACGATCCTACGCGTCAATGTCAGCCCGACGCCCCAGCCGCCCTTCTTGCCCGATACGCCGGGTTGGAAGATCGTCTTCCGCATATCGGCGGGCACACCGGGCCCGTCGGCCAGCACGCGGACGGCGACGTAGCGGCCCGCGTGATCCAGCTCGGCGACCACCCCGATGTGGCCGCCCTTACCGGCGAGCACATCGATGGCGTTTTTGATGATGTTCTCGAACGCCCACTCCAGCAGTACGGGGTTGCCGCCGATGTTGGGAAGGCCGGGCGCGGTGTCTACTACCAGCTCGATGGATCGGTCCATGTGGGGCAACCGAACGCAGAAGTAAGCTTCCAGCCTTCGCAGCACTTCGCCCAGGTCGACGATCTGCATCTTCGGCCGCTTGCCGATGAGCTCGAAGCGCTGAGCCACTTTGTTCAACCGCTCCACATCGACCTCGACTTCGCGGGCGATCCTGTCGTCGGTGGCAACGTCTGCACGCTCGCCACGCGGCATGCGCAAGATCTCGACCCAGCCAGCCAGCGAGCTGAGTGGCGTGCCCAGCTGGTGCGCTGATTCCCGAGCCATGGTTGCCCAGACCCGTTCCTGCTCGGCGCGTACCGTGGAGCGAAAGATCCAGATGCCGACGAGCACGATCACGATCAAAGTGGCCGCCTGGATCCAGGGCACCCATCGCAATCGCGAAACGACGGCAGGCATGCCGAAGTGGATCGAGCCAACGCCTGGTTCGATGATCGGCTCGTTGCGGCGATCGAGAATCTCAGCGTATAGACGCGCCTGCTCCAGGCTTGTCGGATCACTGCGGTCGAACGTGAACGGCAGGTTCATCCCATCCGACACCTCGCCATCCGGGTCGGTGACAACGACGGGGATCCCCAGGTGCTCGATCTCGCTGAGCATCTCGAACAGCGCGTTGACGCTCTGTTCGCCGGTGGGGTCTTGCAGGCCGCGGAAGACCTGGGCGTACATGCGCGACATCGCCGTGGCGTCGTCGTTCACGGCGCTGACCAGCTGTCGCGTGTAAACCAGGTACCAGGCCAGAACGGCCGCGAAGAGAAGCGAAAGGCCTATGGACCAGACGCGAGCTTTCAAGTCGGCTCGATCCGCGTGCAGCCCATGTAGGGGTGCAGCGCCTCCGGGAGATCCACGCTCCCGTCCTCGCGCTGGAAGTTCTCGAGGATGGCGATGATCGTGCGAGGCAGCGCCAGACCCGACCCGTTCAGCGTGTGCACGAATTCGGGTTTCCCGCTGCGCTCACGCCGGAACCGGATGTTGGCGCGCCGCGCCTGGTAATCAGTGCAGTTCGAGCACGATGAGACTTCCAGCCAGCGCCCGACTCCCGGCGACCAGGCCTCGATGTCAAAGGTCATGGAGCTGCTACCGGCCATGTCGCCGGCGGCGAGCAGGAGTGTGCGGTATGGCAGGCCGAGGCGCTGCAGAACGGTCTCGGCGTGGCCGGTCAATTCATCGAGGGCCGCCAGCGAGTCCTCTGGACGCTCGAGTCGAACCATCTCGACCTTGTCGAACTGATGAATGCGAATGATCCCGCGCGTGTCGCGGCCGGCGGCACCGGCCTCGCGCCGGAAGCAGGCGGTATATCCCACGAAATGTTTCGGCAACTCGTCCGGCCCGACGACTTCCTCCGCGTGCAGGTTCGTGAGCGGAACTTCAGCCGTCGGTATCAACCAAAGATCATCGCCTTCCACCCGGTAGGCATCGTCCGCCATCTTGGGCAGCTGACCCGTCCCTCTCATCGTCTGGCCCCTGACCAGATACGGGGGAGTGACCTCGTGGTAGCCGTGCTCGCGCGAGTGGATGTCCACCATGAAGCTGATGAGCGCGCGCTGAAGTCGGGCTCCGAGACCGGTGTAGACGGGGAAGCCGGAGCCTGACAGCTTGGCACCGCGCTCGAGGTCGAGCAGGCCCAGCCGTGCACCCAGCTCCCAGTGCGGCTGCATCCAGTCGGCCGCTTCCAGCGGCTCACCCCACGAACGTATGTGCTCGTTCTCCGCTTCGCCGCCCGCCGGTACATCGGGCTGTGGCGTGTTGGGTATGACGAGGAGCAGTTCTTCGATGCGGGCCTCAGCGGCGCCCAGCCTGGCGTCGTCGTCAGTGATCCGATCGCTGACTTCCTTCATCTCGGCGATCAGGCCGGCGGCATCTTCGCCCGCCTTCTTGCGCTCGGCTATCTGTTTGGAGGCCTGGTTACGGCGTGCCTTCAGTCCTTCGACATCCTGGATGATGGTGCGGCGCTCCTCGTCGAGGGCGATGACCTCGTCAATCGACGCGGCGAGGCCGGGATCAGCACGCTTGGCGAGCTGTTCCTTGACCGCATCGGTCTCGAACCTGATACGCTTGAGGTCGAGCATCATCAGACCCCAACGGCTGCCTCACCCTAGTTGGCGAGGCTGTTCTCGTTGCAGTTGGGGTTCCAGAGGATCTGGAACTCCAGCCGTGCCGGGTCACCTTCCACCACGAGCACCTCCGCAATGGCGTAGAGCACGCAGGTAATCGAGACGGTAGGATCGGGGCGGCTCTTGATCGCGTATGTCTTGCCGACTTCGATGTCGACGGGCTGCTCGTAAACGTAGAGCGTGTCCTCGGTGGGCACGAAGGTCACGTCGTCGAAATCGACATCGAGCTCGAAGACTCCGCTGGAGATATCGAGACCCTCGAAGAAGCCGCGCGGTAGCCAGACCGGAACGCCTTCGATCATCCCAAAGCTGAGGTCCCACTGTTCGGCGGCGTCCACCCGTAGAACCGTCGGGACGCCGGAGGAACGACCGGTGAGTACGTTCAGGGCGCTGGGGCGGTTGATCGGACCGTTCATCAGATCGTACATCGACAGGCCGACAGGCTCATCCGGTACCGGGAAGAGCGCATCGGTGGACTCGCCGCAGGCGGTTAGTGCGCCGAGGCCAATGAGGACGACCGCCGCACGGCAGGCTCTGGAGAGGTCGAAGATCTTCATGGTTGCCGGGCAACCTTATCCGCCGCCGGGGCCACTGTCAAGCTGAGAAACCCGTTGGAAATCTTGACTTTGGGGCCCCGGCCGGGTTAGCTTGCCCTCACTCCCCCTACTCATCCAGCCCGTAGGAGCAGGATGCCAACACTCAAAGATCTTCTTGCCAGACTGTCGAGCCGCTCGGAGGTCGAGGCTGTATTCGTCGTGGGCCAGGACGGGCTCCTGATCGACCGGGCCGGCCCTGACGGAGGGGACGCGGAGGCGGTCGCCGCCATGGCTCCCAACATCATGCTGAACGCACGTGAGCTGGGTAACGCGGCGAACCACAAAGGTCTGCGGACCGCCGTTGTGGAGTACGCCGACGGCGTTGCGATCGTCACCGACGTGTCCTCAGAGATGCTCCTCGTGACGTTCGTGAAGCCAGGGGTCTCGTTCGGCGCGCTGCTGTACGAGTTGAGGCACAACCGCGAGCAAATCGCCCGGCTCATCTGAGGGTTCGATTCCTCGAACCCCCGGCAAGGTTCCGAAATGAGCGAAGACGCTGGATTCGAGCGCTGGGTCGTCATCCTGGCGGGCGGGATCGGATCACGTTTTTGGCCGGCCAGCACTCCAGCCAGGCCGAAGCAGTTCCTGCCGCTGGCCACAGAGCGTCCGCTCATCGTCGATACCGTGGACCGCGCCCGGGCGCTGGCCCCAGCGGCGAACGTGTTGATCGTCGCCGGGCAGCACCTGCGTCCGCATCTCGAGCGCTACCTGCCGGACATCCCCACCGACCAACTGTTGCTCGAACCTCAGGCCAGGGGCACTGCGCCAGCGCTGGCGTGGGCGGCCCAAGAGATCGTCAACCGAGCGAAGGATCCCGAGCGGGCCGTGATGGTCTCTCTCCACTCGGACCACGTGATCCGGCCGCTGGAAGGCTTCGTGACGACGCTGGAGCGGGCCGTGGACGGCGCGGGCCGACTCGGCCGACTGCTGACGATCGGCATACCGCCCAGCCGCCCCGAGACTGGCTATGGCTACATCGAGTTGGGCCACGAGCTGAGCCCCGGCGTTCTCGAGGTTGAGCGCTTCGTCGAGAAACCGGACAGACAGACAGCGCGCGCCTACATCGAGAAGGGCAGCTTCGTCTGGAACTCGGGGATCTTCGTTTGGAAGCCCGGCACATTGCTGGCGGAGCTCGGCGAAAACACTCCAGAACTCTCCGGTGAATTGGAGCGGCTGACCGCGGACGACGTGGCAGGCTTCTTCGCGAACGTTGCGACCCTGACGATCGATCGCGGGCTGATGGAGCGTAGCCCGAACATCGCGGCCGTGAAGGCCGAGTTCGAGTGGGACGATGTTGGCGCCTGGGCGGCTCTCATGCGTGTGAGACCGCGGGACGCTGGCGGCAATCTGCTGGTTGGCGAAGCGAGCGCCTTCGAGTGCGAGGGCAGCCTGCTGTGGGCGGAGGACGGCCCGGTGGTGGCCCTTGGCATGGACGATGTCGTGGTCGTCCGATCTTCGGGAATAACGTTCGTCGCACCGCTCGCGCGCGTCGACCAACTGAAGAAGCTACTGGAAGCGTTGCCTGACGAGCTGCGCGACGGGGAGGTCTGAGCGGTGGCGTCGAGTCTGGTCATCTTCGACGACGGAGCGGCACGGGCGTGGGAGCCGTTCGTGTTAACACGGCCTGCCGGTGAGCTCATCTTCGGGGCGCTGAAGCTGGTGGACCGGGCAGAGTTGCTGCTGGGACTGGAGTGCATCGGCCACCTGGCATCCGAACACCTCATCGACTACGGCGAACCGGGCGCGCGGCCCGTGCTGCGTTTCGACGATCTGCCCCGCGACCGCGACGTGGTCTTCTGGTCCTCGCGAGCGGTGGCACATCTGGGTCAGTCGCTTCCTCCCGCGACCAAGCCGGCGGTCTATCGCATCGACGGTCAGCCCGCAGGTCTCTTCCTTCCTGCCGGCCAGCTTCCCGACCCGGCAGACCTCGAGGACCTGGCATCAGTCAGTCTACCGTCCGACGCTATCGCGGTTCGGGGCCGGCTGCTGGAATGGGTTTGGGATCTCATGCTGGGGACCCCGGACCAACTGGCACTCGATCTGAGCACGGTCGAGCCGGCGACGGCAATGCCCGACGGAGTTTACGCTGTGGGCGGCGGCACGCTGTCGCTGGGCGACAACGTCAAGATCGAGCCCGGGGTCGTGTTCGACACGAGCGACGGCCCTATCCGCGTCGATGATGACGTGGAGATCCGAGCCTTCACACGGTTGCAGGGGCCCGCTTACGTCGGACCGCACTCGCGGTTGCTGGGCGGCTCTTTCGAACGCATCTCGACCGGGCCGTTCTCGTACCTGCGCGGCGAGGTCGCCGATACCGTCGTGCTCGGTTACAGCAACAAGGCGCACGACGGCCACCTCGGGCACGGCTACCTGGGACGGTGGGTGAACCTCGGCGCCCTGACGACGAACAGCGACCTCAAGAACAACTACGGACCGGTCAGGGTCTGGACGCCAGCCGGCGTGCGCGATAGCGGACAATCGAAGGTCGGCTGCTTCCTGGGCGATCACGTGAAGACCGGCATCGGTATGCAGCTGGGCACTGGCACCGTGGTGGGCGCCGGAGCTAATCTTTATGGAACAGCGATGCCGCCCAGCTACGTTCCTCCGTTCAGTTGGGGTGCGGGCGGCGACCTGGGCGAGTACCGTCTGCCGGAGTTCCTCGCGACGGCGGGAACCGTGATGGCGCGGCGTGGTGTGGATCTGGACGAGCGTGGGCGGCGTTATCTCGAGAGCTGCTGGCGCAAGGGACGGGGTGGATGAGCTTCCGGGTGCATGTTCTGGGCAGCGGCAGTCGCGGCAACTCCATTCTACTAGAAACCTCCGAAACCCGAATCCTCGTCGACGCCGGCTTTAGTGGCCGGCAGATCGAGCGTCGCCTTGACGCCGTCGAAGTCGAGCCTGACAGCATCACGGCGCTGGTCATCACTCACGAGCATCGCGACCACACGCAGGGAATGGGCATCTACGCCCGACGCTGGAAGGTTCCCGTCTACATCGCTCGCGCCACCGCAAATAGCTGTGCCGATCTGTTGAGCGGTGAAGAGGAGGTCCACCACTACGAGGCCAAGCGGCCCTTCGATCTGGGTGATCTACGCGTCGAGCCGTTCCTCACCGTTCACGACGCCATCGATCCCATCGGCGTGACGATTCGCCAGCGGGCCAGCGGTCTCAAAGTAGGAATCGCCACCGACCTTGGAACGCCCACCGTCTCCGTTCGCCACGCGCTGCAGCGCTGCGACCTGCTGATTCTGGAGGCGAACCACGATGAGCTGATGCTGCGCACCGGTCCCTACTGGTCGCTGAAAGCGCGCATCGCTGGCCGCCACGGCCACCTCTCGAACCGGGCATCGGCCGAACTGGGCGTCGAGCTGCTCCACGACGGTTTGGGCGGCATCGTTCTCGCCCACCTGAGCGCCGAGTGCAACACGGCGGAGAAAGCTGAGGAAACGGTGGGTGCCGTCCTACGAAAGAAGGGCTACGACGGCTTCCTCGCGGTCGCGGACCAGGACGAACCGCTGGGAAACATCGATGTGGCGAAACTCGCGGCCGCCGTCCGAACCCCCCAACTCGGCCTGTTCGAGAACTCCTAGTCATAGTTCTAGTCCTAGTCCAATCGTAGTCCTAGTCCCCGGCTCGAGACTAGGACTACGATTGGACTAGGACTAAGACTATGACTAGGAGCTATTTACCGGCGAGGCGCAGGAAATCCGCCGTGAAAGCCCAGACCATCAGGGCCATGATCAGGATGAAGCCGACCTGGCTCATGCGCGCCCGTGCCTCGATCGACAGCGCCTTTCCACGCACCGCCTCGACGGCCAGGAAGACCAGGTGACCGCCGTCCAGGATGGGTATCGGCAGTAAGTTCAGCACGGCCAGATGCACGCTGAGAATCGCCATGAAGCCGATGAGCGCCGAAGCACCAGCACGCGCCGCTTGACCCGACAGCTGTCCGATGAGAACCGGACCACCGATGTCGCGTGCCGAGGCGCGGCCGGTGACGAGTTGGCCGAGGAAATCGAGGATGAGAACGGACAGCTCACCCGTCCGTACCACTCCGAGCTTGAACGCGCCCGGCACGCTGATGGCGCGGATCGGGTTATCGAGCTCGACGGTGATCCCTACCCTGCCGCCCGTGATAGTCGTGTCGTTACCCGCCGCGTCGCTGATCGTCGTATCGAAGACGGCGATCGCAGTTGTCAGGTCAACGTCCTGACCGTCGCGGTCAATGTGAAGAGCCACCGTGTCGCCGGGCCGATTCCAGACGATGTTGCGGAACTCCGTCCAGCTGGCGATCTCCTCGCCGTCGACGGCGAGGACACGATCGCCGACCTGCAGGCCAGCTGCTTCCGCGGGCAAGCCCGGCTCCACCGTGCCGATGACCGGCGCGACAGAGAAGTGGTAAGTGAGGCCGGCGAAGGCGAAGATAGCGAACAGAAAGTTCATAACCACGCCGGCGGAAATGACAACGGCCCGGGTCCCGATGGGCTTGGAATCGAATCGTCGTTCCGGCGGTACTTCGAGGTCGGAGCTACCGCCCTCGAGCTTCTCAAGCGCCTCGTCCTCACCCATCCCGGCCATCTTGACGTAGCCTCCCAGCGGCAAGGCGGAAATTACGTACTCGGTCTCGCCGATGGTGAAGCCCCACACCTTGGGCCCAAGTCCGATCGAGAAACGCGGCACCGCTATCCCCGCGAGCTTGGCCGTGATGAAGTGGCCGAGCTCATGCACGAAGATCAGCACACCGAGAACGACTATGAATGCAAGAATAGTGGTCATATGAGTCCAGTTACCTGTGTAGCTTGCTCGCTATTTGACGGACGCTATCAGCTGCCGCGTCCCGTGCCCATCGGTCTGCGCGCAGGACGACATCCAGCGACGCCACCTCCTCCACTTCATGCTCATCCAGGGTACGGTCGATCACTTCGGCTATCCCCGGGAACGGGAGCTGCCCGTCCAGGAACGCCGCCACCGCCTCCTCACTGGCCGCGTTGAAGGCCGCCGGCGCCGTACCGCCGTCGAGCGCCGCCCGGCGTCCGAGCTCGAATGCCGGGAAGCGGCCGCGAGTGACCGCCTCGAAAGTAAGCGAACCGACCTCGGCCAGGTCAAGCGACGGCACCTCGAACGGCAGGCGATCCGGATAGGTGAGTGCGTAGAGCACTGGCAACGCCATCGTCGGGTATCCGAGCTGAGCCAGCACCGAGCCGTCATGAAACTCGACCAACGAGTGGACGATCGACTGGGGGTGGATCACGACATCGACTCGCTCGTAAGGCATACCGAACAGGAAGTGGGCTTCAACGACCTCGAGCGCCTTGTTGACCAGTGTTGCCGAGTCGATGGTGATCTTGGCTCCCATATCCCAGGTCGGGTGCCGGAGCGCTTCCTCCGGAGTGACGTGGGCCAACCCCAACGGGTCGCGCTCTCTGAACGGACCGCCGGATGCGGTGAGAACCAATCGCTTCACGCTCTCGGGCCGCGAACCCTGCAGACACTGGAATACCGCGCTGTGCTCGCTGTCCACGGGGATCAGCTCAGCACCCGACTCTTTCAGAGCCCTCATCACCAGTGGCCCGCCAACGACCAGCGACTCCTTGTTCGCCAGCGCCAGTCGCTTGCCAGCCTCCAGCGCGGCCAAGGTCGGCTGCAGCCCCACGGCTCCCACCAGGGCGTTCACCACGATATCGACTTCCGGGTGCGCTGCCGCCTCCAGAACGGCCTCCGCGCCGTATTCTATCCGAGTCCCGTCAACAAGCCCCGCCGGCTGCGAGTTCCCGTCGGCCAGCACGGCGAGTTCCGGCTTGTAGCGTTCGACTTGTTTTGTCAGGGCGACGGTGTTCCGATTCGCCGTCAGCGCCACAACCCGGAACCGGTCGGGATGAGCGTCGACCACCTCGAGCGTTGTCTTACCGATCGATCCGGTGGACCCGAGGATGGCGATGCCACGCCGGTTCATCTCATAAACCCACGACCAGCAGGTAGGCGTACGCCACGGGGAAGACAAAGAGCAGCGAGTCGACGCGATCGAGGAAGCCGCCGTGCCCCGGGATCAGATTGGAACTGTCCTTTACATGGCACTCCCGCTTGAACCGCGACTCGAACAGATCGCCAACCTGTCCGGCAACCGATATAAGGACGCCGAACCCGATCGCCTCGGCCAAGCTCATCGTCCACGGCGCCACCGACGCCGTGAGTTCGATCCACAACACCGAGACGCCAGCGCTCGCCAGCAGGCCACCGATAGCTCCTTCCCACGTCTTCTTGGGACTGATCACAGGTGCGAACTTGTGTCGACCGATTCCTTTTCCAACGAAGTACGCGGCCGTGTCACCTACCCATGTCACGACGACCGGCAGGAAGACGATGGCCGCGCCACCCAGCCCCGGCGATACGCCAAGCCCCCGTATCCAGACGGCGAATGAGAGTAAGGCGCCGGTATAGAGCGCCCCAAAGACCGTGGTGACGACGGTGAGCCCCGGCTGCGAGTCGGGGGTCCGGCGAATCGACTCGCCGGCGGCGATCGCGAGCGTGATGACGACGGCCCAGACCAGGAAGCTGGCCGGTGGCATCGTAGCGGCCAACACGACGTAGAGCGCGGCCAGAATGCCAGCGAGGGCCGGCGCCGACGCGACGCCGTGGCCGCTGTACATTCGACAGAACTCCCAAGCCGCCAGCCCGGCGAAGGCAGCGATCAGGCCTGCCAGCCAGTACCCGCCCATGTAAGCAAGGGCGACCGTGAGCGGGATGCCGACGAAGGCGACGCCTACGCGCTTGGCGAGCTCGCCACCGGAACGTTCCATCAGACTGAGACTTTGCCGAACCGACGATCCCGACTCTGGTAGTCGAGTACCGCCTCGAAGAGATGCTCGCGGGTGAACTCAGGCCAGAGGACCGGCGTGGTGTACAGTTCGGTATAGGCCAGCTGCCAGAGCAAGAAGTTCGAGATCCTGTATTCGCCCGACGTACGGACCATCAAATCCGGATCGGGCCAGGGGGCCGTGTCCAGCGCCGCCGTGATCGCCCCTTCGTCTATATCTGCTGGAGTCAATTCTCCCGTGGCAGCTCGACCGGCCAGGTTGCGGACCGCTCGTGTGATCTCGCTTCGACTACCGTAAGAGATGGCGAGGACCAACTGCAGGTTTTTTCCGCCACGGGTCGTGTCGATGATCGTGCGTATCGCTGCGCGCTCCGCCTCGCCCATCTGCTCGATATCGCCGATCACGTGTACTTCGACGCCGTTCTCGACCAGATCCTTGACCTCGGACCTCGCGTAGCGCTGCAGCAGCGACATCAGGAAGGCGATCTCGCGACGGGGTCGCTGCCAATTCTCCTGCGAGAACGCGTACAGCGTGATGACGTCGATGCCCGCCTCAATAGCGCCCTCCACGACATCCCTGACCGACTTCATTCCCGCCCTGTGACCCTCGCGGCGTGGCAGGCCATGCTCCGCGGCCCAGCGCCCGTTGCCGTCCATGATGATAGCGACGTGCGCGGGGATGCGGTCCGGGTTTCCCTTGATTTGCTGGAGACGCTCCGATGGCATGGATCTCGACGCAAGTAAGGTCGATCTGGCAGCGGCCGATCAGACCTCCATCACTTCGGCCTCTTTGGCTTTGAGGAGTGAGTCGACCTTGGCGACGTAGTCATCCGTCATCTTTTGCACGTCGTCAAGCAGCTTGTGGCCCGCGTCCTCCGCGACGTCACCGGACTTCATCTCCTTCTTGATGTCGTCGTTGGCCGCGTGCCGAGCGGCGCGCAGGGAGACCCTTCCCTCTTCAGCCATCTTGTGGAGCACTTTGACAAGCTCCTGCCTACGCTCTTCGTTCAGCTGAGGGATCGGCACGTGGATGACCGTGCCGTCGTTCGACGGGTTGAGGCCAAGGTCAGAGCTCTGAATCGCCTTCTCGATCGTGCCCACCAGACTCTTGTCCCACGGTTGCACGATCAGGAGCCGCGGCTCTGGCGCGCTGATTGTGGCCAACTGTTCCAGCGGCATGTGGCTCTCGTACGCCTCGACTCTCACGTGCTCGAGCAGGGCCGGCGAGGCCTTACCGGTTCGCACGGTAGAGAACTCGCGCCGCATCGCGTCCAGAGCTTTGTCCATCCGGGTTTTGGTCTCTTTCAGCTGCGTCATGTAATCAAACCTCCGCTGAAATCAGAGTACCGACCCGCTTGCCGCGCGCCGCGGCGACCACGGCGCCCGGTTTCTGGATGTTGAGGACGACCACCGGCAAATCGTTGTCCTTGCAGAGTGATATGGCGGTGTGGTCCATGACACGTAGCTCTCGGGTCATCACATCCAGGAACGAGATCTCGGGGATCAGCTCAGCGGTCGGGTCGGTCATCGGGTCTGCTGCGAATACTCCATCGACCTTTGTCGCCTTGATGATCAACTCCGCTTCCATCTCGATCGCCCGCAAGACAGCGGCCGTATCGGTGGAAAAATACGGGTTACCCGTTCCGCCTGCAAAGAGGACAACCCTGCCCTTCTCCATGTGACGCTGCGCACGCCGGCGAATGTACGGTTCGGCCAACTCCTCCATGCGGATGGCGGTCATCACACGGGTGTCGATGCCCTTCTTCTCCAGCATGTCCTGGACCGCCAGAGCGTTGATAACCGTGGCCAGCATACCCATGTAATCGGCCGATACCCGGTCCATACCCGCCCGCGCCGCCGTGGCGCCGCGCACGATGTTGCCGCCGCCCACCACAAGGCCGAGCGCGACGCCGGCCTCGCGCACCGTTTTGACCTCCTCCGTCAGGCTGTCGATCGCGGTGAACGAGATGCCGAACTCCTCGCCGCCGGCGAGCATCTCGCCGGAGAGCTTCAGGAGTATTCGCCTGTACTTCAGCTTCGAGGCTGCCGCCACTTACTCGCCTATCTTGAAGCGGGCGAACCGGCCGACCACGATCTTCTCGCCAAGCTTGGCCTGCGTGTCCTGGATCCGGTCCGAAACCGTGCGCTCGGGGTCCTTCACGTATTTCTGGTCGAGAAGGGTGCGCTCCTCGAAGAATTTGCGCAACCTGCCCTCGACGATCTTCTCGGCTATGTGCTCCGGCTTTCCTTCCTCGGCCGCCTGCGCCATGAAGATGTCACGCTCACTGGCGATGACCTCCTCGGGTACATCATCCTTCGAAACGGCGACGGGATCGCTTGCCGCGACATGCATCGCCACATCGTGAGCCAGTTCCTGGAAGTCGTCGGTGCGTGCGACGAAATCGGTCTCGCAGTTCAACTCCACCATCACACCGACCTTGCCAGAGTGATGGATGTAAGAGGCGACGAGCCCTTCCTTCGCCTGCTTGCCGACTCGCTTCTCCGCTGCGGCGGCGCCTTTCTTCCGCAGCCACTGGATGGCGGCGTCGATGTCGCCACCGTTCTCCTGCAGGGCACGCTTGCAGTCCATCATGCCGGCGCCCGTACGCTCTCTCAGTTCCTTTACAAGTGCTGCACTAATCTCCGCCATGACCGTCTATCCTCTATGAAAAGGGCCACCGAAGTGGCCCTCCAGCGTCATTCCTCGCTGGTCCCTTCGCCAGCGACTTCTTCTACCTCCGCCGGCTCGGCCTCGACCTCCTCCGCGCCTTCCTCGATCTCTCCGCCTTCGGCGGGGCGGTGAGCGGCGATCACTTCGGGTCGTGGGCGGCGCTTCTTGCGCGACCGCCGGCCTGTGCCGCGATCCGTCACTGAGGAGACCGCGCCATCGCTCGAATAGGTGAACGCCTCCTCATCCTCCTCGGCGGCAGCGACTCGCAGCTCCGCCGGCACTTCGGCGAGCGCCGACTCGACCGTGTCGGCCATCTCTTTCGTGATCAGCGACACGGACCGAATTGCGTCATCGTTGCCGGCGATGGGAACCGTCAGCAGGTCCGGGTCCGCGTTCGTGTCGGCAATCGCGATCACCGGGATACCCAGCTTGTTGGCCTCCGCAACGGCGATGTCCTCCTTGCGGGCGTCGACCACGAACATGCAACCGGGAAGCTTGCTCATGTTCTTGATGCCGGACAGGTAGCGATCGAGCTTCTCGCGCTCGCGGTCCAGCAGCAGCTTCTCTTTCTTCGTATAGAACTCGAAGGCGCCCTCTTCGGCCCCGCGCTCGAGGTCCTTGAGCCGGCGGATATTCTTCTTGATCGTCTGGAAGTTAGTGAGCATACCGCCCAGCCAACGCTCCGTCACGTAGTATCCGCCGCAGCGCTCGGCATCGGCGCGGACGATCTCCTTGAGTTGCGGCTTGGTGCAGACGAAGAGGATGTTCTGGCCGTGGTGAACGACTTCGCGGACCAGCGCCTTCGCCCGCTCCAGCTCGCGGAGCGTCTTCTTGAGATCGATGATGTAGATACCGCCGCGTTCCGCGAAGATGTAGCGTCGCATCTTCGGGTTCCAACGGCGGGTCTGGTGTCCGAAATGAACCCCTGCTCTAAGAAGTTCCTCGAGGCCTACTGCCATAGAAGTTCTCGTCCTCAGGCTGTCACCTGCTCTACCGCTTGCTGAACTGGAAGCGCTTGCGCGCTTTCGGCTGACCGTACTTCTTGCGCTCGACACGGCGCGGATCGCGGGTCAACAGTCCCTCGCGACGCAACGCCTGGCGACGCTCTTCGTCTTCTACCAGTAGCGCGCGGGCCACGCCGAGCTGTATGGCGCCCGCCTGGCCGGTGAGGCCGCCGCCCCGCACGTTGACCAGCACATCGTACTCGCCCGTCGTCTCCGTCGCCTGGAAGGGTTTCTCCAGGACCACGTGGTAGGCCTGGCGCGGGAAGTACTCAGCGAGCGGGCGACCGTTGATCTTCCATTCGCCCTTACCCCGCTGGACATAGACGCGGGCGACTGACGACTTACGTCGGCCCACCGCGTGGAATCTCCCGTCGCTCAGCTTCACACCTGCCATCGTCAGCTCCTCACCTCGAGCGGCCTTGTGGATAGCCCCTTGTGCGGGTGCTCCGGCCCGACATAGACGCGCAGCTTCTTCATCATCTGCCGGCCCAACTTGTTCTTCGGCAGCATGCCCTGAACGGCGCGCCGGATGATCCACTTCGGTTTCCGCGCCTGCATCCGCTTGAAGGGGATATGCCTCTCTCCGCCCATGTAGCCGCTGTGTCGGAAGTAGGTTTTCTGCTCGGCCTTGCGGCCGGTGAGCCGCACCTTCTCAGCGTTGACGATGATCACTCCATCGCCGCAGTCAACATGCGGGGTGAAGCTCGGCTTATGCTTGCCCCGGAGGACCTTCGCCACCTGAGCAGCGAGCCGGCCCAGCACAACGCCGTCGGCGTCGAGCATGTACCACTCGCGGTCCACCTCCACCGGCTTGGCGGACAGGGTCTTCTGGATCTGTGTCAGTAGCTCCGGCATATCGTCTTGACGCTGTACGAATCCCCGCCGCGGCGCTGTGCCGCAAGGGAATTACCTCGTTATGGGACAGCGGGGAAGAATATCCGGAGAACCCAATGCTGTCAAGGAAAAGGCTGTATTGAAGCGATCACGATCACGATCAGGATCACGATCAAGAGCGCGAGCAGGAGCGCGCCTCACTCGTGCTGGTGATCGTGATTGTGATCGTAATCGTCATCGTAATCGAACCTGGTAAGACTAACTACAGATCCTATCCGCCGAGGAAGCTCTCAAGACTGCGGGCGCGTGAGACGTGGCGGAGGCGGGCCAGGGCACGCTCCTTGATCTGTCGAACCCGCTCGCGGGTGACGCCGAGCTGCTGGCCGATCTCCTCGAGGGTCATGGCCTCCTCGCCGTCGAGCCCATAGTAGAGCCTCAGGATCCTGGCCTCGCGCGGTTTGAGGCTGGAGAGAGCCAGCTCGACATTGTTCTTGAGGGCCTTCTCGAAAGCCTCCTGCTCCGGCCCGGTCTTCTCGTCGGGCAGGTAGTCGAGAAGCTTGTTGTCTTCGCCCGGGACCAGTGGCGCGTCGAGGGACAGGTGGGCCATGGCGATGGACATGGTCTTGTACAGCTCTTCGGCGTTGACCTCGAGACCCTCGGCCAACTCGCCGACGGTGGGCTCGCGGCCGAGCTCCTGGACCAGAGCGCTGGATCGCTTGCCGATCCGGTGCAGCTCGCCGGCCCGGTTGAGCGGGACGCGCACGATCCGCGACTGCTCTGCCAGCGCCTGGAGGATCGCCTGGCGGATCCACCAGACGGCGTAGCTGATGAACTTGACGCCACGGGTTTCGTCGAACTTCTCGGCGGCGCGGATGAGGCCCAAGTTCCCCTCGTTGATCAAATCGGCGAGGGCGACGCCCTGGTTCTGGTATTTCTTCGCTATGGAGACGACGAAGCGGAGATTCGAATTGACCAGCTTCTCGAGGGATGGCCTGTCGCCGCGGCGTATCTTGCGAGCGAGAACCCCCTCCTCGTTCCTGTCGATGAGGGGGTAGGCGCTAATCTCGCGCAGGTATTGATCCAGCGAACCTGGCGGAGCGGTGGCCCTGTGGGCCGGTCCGAACGCTTCCAGCAGTTTCTCGCGTTCCGCCGCGCGTTCTTCCGCGGTCAGGCCGTCGTTCGCGTGCTCTTTCCCTTCTCGACTCAAGCGTAATACCTCGCCGTCGGTCCAGGACTCAGCCGATCTTGTTCAGCATATGTACTACGGTCGGATCTATTCGACTCGGTCGCCAACCCGGCCCCACCTGACTTCAGTCAACCACGGCAAAGGCCGCAGCTTACTGCGGTCGAACGAATAGTAGATGATCAGGGGCCGTCCCTTGATCAAGGTTCGATCGACGAATCCCCAGTAGCGGGAATCCTGCGAATTGTCGCGATTGTCGCCCATGACGAAATACTGGTCGGGCGGCACGACGATGGGGCCCCAATCATCGCGAGTCGGTCTGTAGCTGCCGGACACGACGTCGGGTGCGATATACTCCCGCTGCCACTCGAACGACGGATCATAGTAGTCGCCGTTGGGCTGGGAGTGCTGCACGTAGTCCTCGGCTTTGCGCACACCGTTCACATACAGCTCGCCGTCGCGCATCGCAACCTTGTCGCCCGGGAGGCCGATCACGCGCTTGACGTAGTTCTTCGACGTGTCGAGCGGATACTCGAAAACGATCACGTCACCGCGTTCAGGCGTATCGAACGCCGGGAGGCGAATATGGGTGAACGGCACCTGCGCGCCGTATACCGCCTTGTTGACCAGGAGGAAGTCCCCGACCAGTAGCGTCTTTTCCATGGAGCCGGTGGGGATCTTGAACGCTTCGACAACAAACGTGCGGATTACCAGGAACAACAGGATGGCGACCGAGATCGACTTGACCCACTCCCACAGCCAACGGCCGGTGCTCTGCGGATGAGCCCGCGCTGGCTCCTGCTGCTGCTCCTCGCTCTTCTTCTTGCGAGCCTGTTCACGCTTCTTAGCCATCACTCTCCTCGTACCCAATCAACGCAGTGAAGGATCCCTCATTCTCTGATCCCACTACGCAGTTCTTTCGTTCCGTGTGTCGACCGCGCCTGTCGTTCGAACCGCTCTGCAGGCTCTCGACGGAGTCCTCATTGATTTTAACCGCCCCGTCAAGGCTTTGGGTGGTTGCGTCCGGTATCGGGCCGACCGGGGAACTTAGCACACCTGAGGTCTGGCGCAAAAACCGGCTAGCGATCCTCGAGTAAGCTACGCAAGAAGACAAGCTCATCCCGCACCCCGACATCGGTGACGAAGGGAGGCAACTCGAATGCCACCGCGTTGGCCGGCAGCCCATCATCGGAGGCGCCCTTGATCTCAGTGATCAGATCGTCGCGCCAAGCATCCGGCAGCGGCAGCGCACCGATCTGCAGGGTCTCGATATAGTAGACGCCGCGCCCGGTCTCCAGACCGTCAAGCCGCCCGGAGGTAGAGACGGCTGCGGTGTCCGGCAGAAAGCTGGCGGCGGGCCCCAGACGTTCCAGGCCAGGTACCGACTTGGTCGCGACGCGGCCGGTGAGGCGAACCTGCTCATCGCTAACCGAAGCGGTGACGTCGCTGATGTACTCAGGGAAGAAGCCAGCCAGCCGGTGCTCGATCCAAGCGGTCAGCTCTTCCGAAGAGAGTGTGATCTCATGGGTCGCGCCCTGCCCAAGCGAGATGATCTTCTGTTCAGCCTGGCGCGCCAGGTC
>JBDHHX010000103.1:0-10878 GCA_039589155.1 Gemmatimonadota bacterium
CGACCTTCCGCGTCGACAACTTCCCTTACGGGGGCGTGAAGGACAGCGGCCTGGGACGCGAGGGAATACGGTCGAGCCTGGAGGACATGACGGAGCCCCGAATGCTCGTACTCAACCTGCGGGACTGACGCCGCTCGTCCCTTACTTTCTAGCGATCAGGCGGGCCAGCCCGCGTTCGCCTTCCGGCTCCTCGAACACGCCCTCCTCGTAGAACAGGATCTCGAGATCGCCGAACGCGTCCTTCAGCTCGCCGCGCTCGAGCGCGAACTCCCTTCGAATGTCGCCGCCCAACAACTCGATCTCGTCCACGGTCAGCGTCTCGAACAGCAGCAGGCCGCCGGGCTTGAGCGCGCGCTTGAAGGCGAGAAAGAGCGGGCGCAGCAGGAAACGGTTGTTGATGATGAGGTCGAAGCACTCGTCCTTGAGTACGAAGCGCTCGAGGTCGGCGTGCACGATGTGGATGGGCAGTTCTTCGGCGCGGGCGCGACGGGCCAGTCGCTGCAGCCCTTCCCAGGAGATGTCGATCGAAACAACCGTAAAGCCGAGTCTGGCGAGGTAGAGCGAGTTGCGGCCGGCGCCGCAGGCTACATCGAGCACGAGGCCTGGCGGTCGCAGCCAGGCCTCGGCTTTCTTCAGGATCGTCCCGGGCTCGTCGGTGTCGGCCCAATCGCCGTTCCGGTATCGCTCGTCCCAGCGGGAGCGGTCGTCGTCCGACATGCTAGCTGCGGGCTCGACCTTCTGTTAGAGCAGATCGGTCTTGCGCGGACCGGTGGGCTGCTTACCCGGCAAAGTGCCGCTGCAGATCCAGCCACCGCGCTCGCCGAAGCCGCGTGAGCGCTTGGCGAAGTCGAACACCTTGCCGTCGGTCATCTCGGTCTCGGCTGAGATGAGCGTGACCGCGGCGGCGTTGAGTGTCTCGGGATCGAGGTTCATGGCGCTGCAAGCGCGGATCAAGGCGGCCGAGAAATCGGGTGCGACGACCTTGGCGTGGAACTGCTCGGCGGTTCCGCGGTAGTCGGCGCCGCGGAACATCACGCGGAACAGCTTGGGCCGCTTCTCGTTCTTCGTCTTCTTCTTCTTGTCGGTCATGACTTCGTCATCTTGCCCGGGTCGAGTACCTTGGCGGCTTCTTCATCGCTCATCAGGCCTTCCTGGACCACCAGCTCGCGGACGGTGACGCCCAGCTCGAGAGCCTTCTTGGCCAGCTCGGCGGCCTTGTCGTAGCCGAGGGTCGGTGCCAGGGCGGTGGCCAATGCGGGGCTGCGCTCTGCATACGCCAGGCAGACCTCGCGGTTCGCCTCGATACCGTCGACGCACTTGTCGACGAATACCCCGGCGACGTTGCCAAGTATAGTCGCCGACTGCAGGAAGTTGTAGGTCATGACCGGGATCATGACGTTGAGCTCGAAGTTGTCGAACTGGCCGGCCACCATGATCGTCGTGTCGTTGCCCATCACCTGGGCGCAGGTCTGGCGGACCGATTCCGCCATCACCGGGTTCACCTTGCCCGGCATGATCGACGAACCGGGCTGCGTCGCCGGGATCGAGATTTCGCCGAAGCCGGTGCGCGGGCCCGAGGCCAGCCAACGGATGTCGTTGGCGATCTTGCTCATGCTCACCGCCACCGTGCGGACCGCGCCGCTGGCCTCGACCAGCGCGTCACGCGCGGCTTGCGCCTCGAAGTGGTTGGGCGCCTCGATGAATTTGTGGTCGAACAGTTTCGAGAGCTTCTCGCACACCTTGGGCGCGAACTTCGGGTGCGCGTTGATGCCGGTGCCCACCGCCGTGCCGCCGATCGCCAGCTCGGACAGGTGAGGCAGCGCGTTCTCGACCCGCTTGATCCCATGCTCGATCTGGCTGGCGTAGCCGCTGAACTCCTGGCCCAGCGTTACCGGTGTCGCGTCCATCAGATGCGTGCGACCGGTCTTGACGACGTCGTCGAACTCCTTCGCCTTGGCCGCCAGCGCTTTGTGCAACTTGCGCAGGCCGGGCAGCGTGTCCGCCAGCAGCGCGGCGCACGACGCGACGTGCGAAGCGGTCGGGATCACATCGTTGCTCGACTGGCCGGCGTTGACGTGGTCGTTGGGGTGGACTTCCCTGGAGCCGCTCTCGCCGCCGAGGATTTGGCACGCCCGGTTAGCGATCACCTCGTTCGAGTTCATGTTGGTCGATGTGCCGGAACCGGTCTGGAAGATGTCGACCACGAACTGGTCGTCCCACTTGCCGTCCATAACCTCTTTCGCGGCCTGCTCGATTGCCACACCCAGCCGCTCGTCCACCACGCCCAGTTCCACGTTCACCTGGGCGGCGGTCATCTTGATCGCGCCCAGCGCCTTGATGAAACGGCGCGGGAAACGCAGCCCGCTGACCGGGAAATTCTCCACCGCCCGCTGCGTCTGCGCCCCGTAGAGGGCGTCAGCGGGCACCTTCATCTCGCCCAACGTGTCGCGCTCGGTTCGGTACTCGCCCTTCGCCATTCTGTGCCTCGCTCTTGTTTTGGCACGAGGATTCTTTTCGTCTGCAACAAATCAAGATACGGCAGCGGTGAGCCCGGCGGTAGACGGTGTGAGCGTTGGGTAGTGGGAGGCGCGGTGGTGAGTGGTGCGGTGGTGCGGCGGTTTCCGGCTGGTTGCTACCGCACCACCGTACCACTCACCACCGCACCTACGAAACAGATACGTCAATCCTCCAAAGTGGACACATCCCCCTCCGGCAACCCCTGCGCCCGCGCCTTCAACAGCCTCCGCATGATCTTCCCGGAGCGCGTCTTCGGCAGCGAGTCGACGAACTCGATCTGTTCCGGCTTGGCGATGGGGCCGACCTCTGCACCGACGTGTTTGATCAGCTCAGTGGCGAGCTCGGGGCTGTCGGGGTAGCCGGCGCGGAGGATCACGTAGCAGTAGATGACGTTGCCCTTCACGTCGTGGGGGATGCCGATGGCGGCGGACTCGGAGACCGCGTCGTGGCTGACCAGCGCCGACTCGATCTCGGCGGTGCCGAGCCGGTAGCCGGAGACTTTGATCACGTCGTCCATGCGGCCGATGATCCAGAAGTAGCCGTCCTCGTCGATTTTCGCCGAGTCGCCGGTCAGGTACTTGCCGGGGTAAGCCGACCAGTATTGCTCGACGTAGCGATCCGGATCCTTGTAGATGCCGCGCAGCATCGACGGCCACGGCGTCGTGAGCACCAGCTTGCCCTCCTCGCCGGGTGCGACCGGCTTCCCGTCGTCGCCCAGCACTTCGGCCTGGATCCCTGGGAACGGCTTGGTGCCGGAGCCGGGCTTCAGCGGGAACGACGGCACCGGCGTGATGACGAAGGCGCCGGTCTCGGTCTGCCACCAGGTGTCTATGATAGGACAGCGGCCCTTTCCGACGACCTCGTGGTACCAGCGCCAGGCCTCCGGGTTAATCGGCTCGCCGACGCTGCCCAGCAGTCGTAGCGTCGACGTGTCTCGCTTGTTCACCCACGATTCACCGAAGCGCATCAGGCCGCGAATCGCCGTGGGCGCCGTGTAAAGGATCGTGACGCCGTACTTCTCGACTACGCGCCACCAGCGGTCGGGGTAGGGGTAGGTGGGCGCGCCCTCGTACATGACCGAAGTAGCACCGAGGATGAGCGGCCCGTAAACGATATAACTGTGGCCGGTGATCCATCCCGGGTCGGCAGCGCACCACCAGCGATCTTCCGGCTTGATATCGAACGCGTACTTGAGCGTCGTGGCGACGCCCACCTGGTAGCCGCCGTGCGTGTGGATGATCGCCTTCGGCTTGCCCGTCGTGCCGGAGGTATAGAGCATGAAGAGCAAGTCCTCGGCGTCCATCACTTCTGTCTCGCAGCGGCCCCCGTCGCCGCGGGCCACCGGCAGCGCCATCAGCTCGTCGTAGTAGTAGTCGCGGTCCGTCTCCATGGGGACGTCTTCGCCGGTACGCCGAACCACGACCACGTGCTCGATGGTGCCGCAGCGCTTGAGCGCTTCGTCGGAGATCCTCTTCAGCTCGACGATCTTTCCGCGCAGATAGCCGCCGTCGGCGGTGATTAGAACCTTTGACTCCGAGTCCTCGATCCGCTCGGCCAGCGCTTCCACCGAGAAGCCACCGTAGACGACCGAGTGCACGGCGCCCAGCTTGGCGCAGGCCAGCATCGCCATCACCAGCTCCGGGATGCGAGGCATGTAGATGGTGACCCGGTCACCTTTAACGACACCCATGCTCTTGAGCACGTTGGCGAACTGGCAGACCTCGCGGTTCAAAGCGAAGTAGCTGTACGTGCGCAGGCTGCCGTCTTCGCCTTCCCAGATGAGCGCCAGCTTGTTGCGGGTCGCCGTCGCCTGGTGCCGGTCCAGCGCGTTCAGTACCACGTTCGTCTTACCGCCCACGAACCACTTGAAGAACGGCGCCTCCGAATCGTCGAGCACCTTCTTCCATGGCTCGTACCAGTCCAACTCCTCGGCCCGGGCCGCCCAAAAGGCCGCCGGGTCCTTCGCCGCCTCGGCGCGCAGCGCGTCGTAATCGCGAACGTGGGCCGCGTCGATGATCTCCTGAGCGGGCCTGAAGATGTCGTCAGCCATGGGTCCTCCTGCCGGTGATTCGAGATCCAGGGATCCGACGATAATCCCCCCTGGACGCCCGAGCCGCAAGTCAGCCCACCACCACACCACCATACCACCGCACCACCGCACCACCTACCACCGCACCACAACCCGGCACGCCCTTTGCATTATTCGCGAACCGTATTAGACTTGCTTCGGGTATAGACGAATGAAACGCACACTGGCTCTACTCCTGTTCATCGCCCACATTGGGGCGTTTGCCACGCCGGTCGTCCGGACCGCGCTGGCGGATGCGTCACATCCGTGCGCGATGATGATGGCGAGTCAGGCTGAGACAGACACGGTCAGTTCGCCCCACGACCGTGCCGACTGCTGCACGCCGGCTTGCGAAGGCGGCGCGTTCACCTGCACGGCCACGGTCGTAGCGCTGCTTGGCAGCGCGGACATCGACCTGTGGGCGCCGCCCGCGGTCGACTCTGACCTGCAGTCGGTCGTTACTGGCAGCAGTTTCCTGGGCACACCCACATCCCCACCTCCACAAGCCTAGCCTCTTCGACATCCGTGTGATCGTGTAACGCGGCGGAAGCTTCGCTGCGTGCGATGATGTCCATTCACGCATAGCAACATGTGTGAGAGGCTGAGCATGACAACAAGAACAATCTGTTTGACACTGGTATTGGCCGCGGTCGTCGTGCGACCGGCGTTGGGTCAGCGGCCCGGCACACCCGATACGCTTCGGCTCGCCGACGCGCTGGCGCTGGCTAGAGAGGCGAACCCGGGGCTGCAGGCGGTGCGGCTACGTGCCGACGCTGACCTCGCACGCGTTCGGCAGGCGGGCGCGCTACCCGATCTGCAGGTGAACCTCGGCCTGATGAACCGACGCGTCTCCGACCTCTGGGGCACCTCCGACCCGATGACGAAGAACACGATCCAGCTCGGGCAGCGGTTCCCGTGGCCAGGCAAACTGGGATTCAGTGAGGAGCGAGCGCAGCATCTGGCGGTAGCAGGCCGGCTGGATGCAGCGGAGACGGAACAACACCTGCTCGCCCGTGTGAAGTCGGTCTACTTTCATATCGCCTACATGGATCGCGCGCTAGCCATCATGAACGAAACGCGCGAGCTGCTGCGTGACTTCCTCCAGGTCTCCTCCGCCATGTACGCCGTCGGCAATGCGCTACAGCAGGATGTGCTCCAGGCCCAGGTATCGGTCGCCCAGATGACCGAGGACATCACGGTGATGGAGCAGAACCGACTCGCCATGTCGGCCCGACTCAACGCGATGCTGGGGCTGCCGGCGACATTCCCGGTGGGCGGTCTCGAGCTGCCCGGAACCGGCGGACCGTTGCCTACAGTGGAGAGCCTGATGGAGGTAGCGGCCGGGCAGCGGCCGGCGCTGCGGGCGGCGCGCGTGAGGGTGGAGGCGGCACACGCGGGGTACCGCGCGGCGCAGCGCAGGCTCTATCCTGATTTCACGGTGATGGTCGAGTACGGCCAGCGCGCCGACTACCCCGACCTTACATCGCTGATGGTCGGCATCAGCATCCCGCTGTGGGCGGGCGCAAGCCCGCGCGACGAGGCGCAGGCGCTGGAAGTGATGGTCGAGGCGCAAGCGCTCGATCTCTACAACGAGACCTACGCCCAACTGGCCGAGCTCAGGGCCGAGGCGGAGCGCGCCCGCAACCTGTCGGGGCTCTACGCCACCTCGATCTTGCCACAGGCACGCGCCGCCGTCGAGTCGGCGCTCTCAGCCTACCGCGTGGGCCAGGTCGATTACATGACGCTGCTCGGCAACGAGATGACGGTTAACCGCTATCAGATAGAAAGCGTGCGCCTCACCGCTGAATACCACCGCGCCCTGGCCGAGGTGGAAGCGATCGTAGGCGCCGAGCTGGAAGGTGTACGATGAGAACTTCGAATTTGATTCTGGCGCTGGCTTTGGTCTTACCCGTCGCCTGCGGCTCCGCCGAAGACGAGTCTCCCATGCCCGGCATGACGGCCGAAGAGCACGCCATGATGCAAGCCGGTCGGGGTGAGATGGACAGCACCGGCGCGGCTGTGCGCCAGGCCATTATGCTCACGGCCGATCAGGAGCGCGCGCTCGGCGTCGTCTACATGACAGTGGCTCGCGAGAGGCTCGTGCGATCGATCCGTACAGTTGGGCGCATCGTGGCGGCGGAATCGAACGTCGCCGATGTAACCCCGAAGATCGACGGGTTCGTCGAACGGCTCTACGTGAGCACGACCGGTGAGGCAGTACGGCGCGGCCAACCGCTGATGACGCTGTACAGTCCGATGCTGGTGGCGGCGCAAGAAGAATTGCTCACGGCGAAGCGGCTTGCGGCGCAGGTCGATTCCAGCGCCGGCGAGGCGTGGGACAACGCGCAACAGATGCTCGAGGCGGCGCGAAGGCGTCTGGTCTATTGGGACATCACGGCCGAGCAGATCGAACGGGTCGAGCGCACCGGCGAGGTGACCAAGACGCTCACGCTGGTCGCGCCGGTCAGCGGGATCGTATTGGAAAAAAGCGTCGTCGAAGGGCAGCGCGTCGGCCCCGGCGAGCGGCTGTACCACCTGGCCGATCTGTCGACGGTTTGGGTGGAAGGCGAGCTGTTCGAGCAGGATCTCCAATTCGTGCACGAAGGCTCGCAGGCTCACATCGAGGTGGCCGCCTACCCGGGCGTTCACCGGATGGGCCGGGTGAGCTTCGTCTATCCGACGGTCGACGAGCGCAGTCGGACCAACCGGGTACGGCTGACGGTGGCCAATCCCGAGCTACGTCTGAAGCCGGGGATGTTCGCGACGGTCTACTTCGATGCGGAGATCGGCGCGGACGTCATCGCGGTGCCACTCGAAGCCATCATCGCCACCGGTGAGCGCAACCTGGTCTTCCACAGACACGAGGACGGGTCGTTGCACCCGCACGAGGTCGTACTCGGCGCTCGCGCCGGGGACCGGGTTCAGGTTCTCGACGGGTTGAACGAAGGCGAGGTCATCGTAGCCTCGGCCAACTTCCTCGTCGACGCCGAGTCCAGGTTGGCAGGCACCGGTGGCGACATGCCCGGGATGCAGCATGCGGGTCATGGTTCGGCGATCGAGCCTGAGGGTGAGCACACCCAGCACGTTCCCGCCCAACCCGATACGATGGAGCACCGCCATGATTAGCCAGATCATCGCCTGGTCGCTCCGTAACCGGTTCCTGGTGCTGCTTGCCAGCGCCGGCATCGTCGCCGCCGGCGTTTGGGCGATGAGCACGACGCCGCTGGACGCGATACCCGACCTGTCCGATGTGCAGGTGATCATCCAGACCGACTTCCGCGAACAAGCGCCGCAGATCGTCGAGGACCAGATCACCTATCCGATCACGTCGGAGATGCTGAAGGTGCCCGGAGCTCGGGTCGTCCGCGGTTACTCGTTCTTCGGGCTGAGCCTGGTCTACGTGATCTTCGAAGACGGCACCGACATCTACTGGGCGCGCTCGCGGGTGCTCGAGTACCTGAACGGCATCCGCGGACAGCTACCCCAGGGTATCGAGCCGACGCTCGGTCCCGATGCCACGGGCGTGGGCTGGGTGTTCGAGTATACCCTCGAGTCGGACAGCCTCGACCTGGCCGAGCTGCGCAGCCTGCAGGACTGGTACCTGCGCTACCAGTTGACGGCGGTGCCGGGTGTGTCGGAGGTCGCCAGCTTCGGCGGCTTCGTGAAGCAGTACCAGGTCGAGGTGATCCCGGAACGTCTTCGCGCGTTCAACATACCGGTCACACGAGTGGCGGCGGCGATCGGCGCCCACAACGTCGATATCGGCGCCCGCGTTCTGGAGATGGGTGGCCGCGAGTACATGATCCGCGGGCTCGGGTACCTGCAGGGCATCGAGGATATAGAGAACGTGGCGGTGGGCGCCACACCCAACGGAACGCCGATCCGCGTGAAGGATGTGGCGACTGTGCAGCTGGGACCGGCCCCGCGTCGTGGCGCGGCTGACCTTGACGGCAAGGGCGAGGTCGTGGCCGGCATCGTGGTCCTTCGCTTCGGTGCCGATGCGCTCGGTACCATTGAGGCCGTGAAAGAGCGGTTGGTCGAGATCGAGAAGGGGCTGCCGGCGGGTGTCAGGTTGAGGGTCGCCTACGACCGCAGCGACCTCATCCATAGGGCCATTCACACGCTGCGAGAGAAGCTGATCGAGGAGTCGCTGATCGTCGCGCTCGTGGCAATCGTCTTTCTGCTTCACGCCCGCTCGGCACTGGTCGCGATCGTCACGCTGCCACTCGGCATCATGATGTCGTTTATCGTCATGCGGTTCATCGGCGTGAACGCCAACATCATGAGCCTGGGCGGCATCGCCATCGCCATCGGCGCCATGGTCGACGCAGCGATCGTGATGGTCGAGAACATGCACAAACACCTGGAGCGAGCGGAAGGCGGCAAATCGCACTGGGACATCGTGATGGAGAGCGCCAAGCAGGTGGGTCCGCCTCTCTTCTTCTCCTTGTTGATCATCACGTTCAGCTTCCTCCCCGTCTTCTCGCTGGAACAGCAGGAAGGGCGACTGTTCAAGCCGCTGGCCTACACCAAGACGTTCGCCATGGCCGGCGCGGCGCTGCTCTCGATCACTCTCGTGCCGGTTCTGATGGGATACCTGGTCAGGGGTAACATCCGCCCCGAAAACAGGAACCCCATCAACCGTGGGCTGATGTGGCTATACCGGCCGGTGATCGACTTCGTGGTCAAGCGGCCGTGGGCCGTCGTTGCCGGCGCCGTCCTGGTGCTCGCCGTCACGGTCGTCCCGTGGCGGCGTCTGGGCAGCGAGTTCATGCCGCCGCTGCAGGAGGGGTCGATTCTGTTCATGCCGACCACGGTGCCCGGCGTCTCAATCGCGCAGGCCATCGAGATCATGGCCTACCAGGACAGCGTGCTCGCCGCGTTCCCCGAGGTAGAGGTCGTGCTGGGTAAGGCGGGCCGCGCCGAGACGGCGACCGACCCGGCGCCGCTGGACATGTGGGAGACCACCATCACGCTCAAGCCCAAGGACGAGTGGCGGCCGGGCGTGAGTTACGAGCAACTGGTGGCCGAGATGGACCGCGCCGTGCAACTGCCGGGTGTGACCAACGCCTGGACCATGCCGATCAAGGGCCGCATCGACATGTTGGCCACGGGCATTCGTACATCGGTTGGGATCAAGATCTTCGGCCCCGATCTCGATGTGCTGCAGGCGCTCGGCGTGCAGGTGGAGCGGATCATCCAGGGCGTGCCCGGCACCCGCAGCGCTTTCGCCGAGCGCGGCGTTTCCGGTTACTACGTCGACATCGAGATCGACCGCGCGGAAGCGGCGCGCTACGGGCTCAACGTGGGCGACGTCCACAGCGCGATCATGGCGACGGTCGGTGGGATCACCGCGGCCGTCACGGTCGAAGGGCGTGAGCGTTACGCCGTGAACGTCCGCTACCCGCGCGAGCTGCGCGACGACGTTCAGAAGCTGCGAGAGGTCACGATCCCCGCCATGGGCGATGCGCAAATCCCACTGGGCCAGTTAGCCAGCGTGGAAGTGCGTCAGGGCGCCATGGCGGTCAAGACGGAAAACGCCTTCCCGGTGACGACGGTATTCGTAGACATCGGCGAGCGCGATGTCGGAAGTTATGTGCAGGAAGCGCAGCGCGCGGTAAACGAGCAGTTGATGTTGCCGTCCGGCTACACCCTGGTGTGGAGCGGCCAGTACGAGTTCATGCAGCGCGCTGTACAGAAGCCCAAGGTCGTCGTGCCGGTGACGCTGGCGATCATCTTCATGCTGCTCTACTTCAGCTTCGGTGGTGTGGCCGAGTCGCTTATCGTGATGCTCGCCTTGCCGTTCGCGCTGGTGGGCGGCGTCTGGTTCCTCTGGCTGCTCGACTACAACACCAGCGTCGCCGTCTGGGTCGGCTTCATCGCGCTGGCCGGCGTGGCCGCCGAGACCGGAGTGGTGATGCTCATCTACCTGGACGAAGCATTCCACGGCCGACAGTTACGTGGCGAGATGCGCGACCGGTCCGATGTCGCTGCGGCGGTACGCGAGGGAGCGCTCGAACGTCTGCGGCCGAAGATCATGACGGTAACCGCGATCATGGCCGGACTCGCCCCAATCCTCTGGAGCCGGGGCACGGGCGCCGACGTGATGAAGCGGATCGCCGCGCCGATGGTAGGCGGCATGGTTACCGCGACGGTACTCACGCTGGTCGTGATCCCCGCCATCTACCTCTTGTGGCGCAACTGGCAGGTGGCGCGCGCGGTTTCAGCCGATTGATAGGACTTCACAGTGAATCGATTAAGTGAGAGGGAACACGAGATGCGTTCGATCAACA
>JBDHHX010000104.1:0-10808 GCA_039589155.1 Gemmatimonadota bacterium
CCCTGTGGCACGACCGGCGAGAGCGCGACGATGAGCGCCGAGGAACAACGGCGTGTCATCGCCCTGACCGTCGAGGCCGCAGAGGGCAGGGCGGCCGTGATGGCCGGCGCGGGCGGCAACGACACGGCGGAAGTGTCGAGACGGGCGCGGGCCGCCCGGGAGACCGGCGCCGATGCGGTTCTGTCCGTGAGCCCCTACTACAACAAGCCGACCCCGGACGGCCTGTACGCGCACTACCAGGCCGTCGCCGCCTCGGCGGAGCTGCCGGTGTTCGTCTACAACGTTCCGGGCCGTACCGCTTCGAACATCGACGCGGATACGCTTCTCCGGTTGGCCGAGATCGACAATATCGCCGGCGTGAAGGAAGCGTCGGGCGACATCGAGCAGATCATGACGATCATTCGTGAGCGGCCCGATGGCTTCCTCGTCCTGTCCGGCGACGATGCGATGACCCTGCCGGTCCTGGCCCTGGGTGGCGATGGAGTCGTCTCTGTCGTGGCGAACGAAGCGCCGGACCTGATGTCAGAACTCGTACGGGCGGCGCTGGCGGGCGACCTGGAGCGGGCGCGGCAACGGCACTACGAGCTGCTGCCGCTCATGCAGGCGAACTTCGTGGAGACCAATCCGATCCCGGTGAAGAGCGCCCTTGAGATGATGGGGCGGGGAGCAGCCCATTTCAGGCTGCCCCTGGTTCCGATCTCGGCGGCCGGGGCACAGAAGCTGCGGACCGCCCTCGAACGAGTGGGGCTTCTGTGACGAAGGACGGCCCGGCCGGGCTCCGCCATGAGATCGAGCGCTGGGCCGCCGAGCCCCAGCCGTCCGATACGGAGGCGGCCCGGGCGGCCGTCGGCCGCCTGCTCGACGCCCTCGCCCAGGGCTCCGTCCGGGCCGCCGAGGCCGGACCTTCGGGCTGGCACGCCGTCGAATGGGTCAAAGCCGGGATCCTGCTCGCCTTCAGGATTGGCGTCACCGCCCGCTTCGATGGGCCCCAACAGGATTACTTCGATCGGGACACCCTGGCCCTGCGGCGAACGGATGGGGTCCTCGAGAACGTGAGGGTCGTGCCGGGCGGTACCGCCGTTCGGGACGGAACCTACCTGGCCCCGGGCGTCGTGATCATGCCTCCCGCCTACATCAACGTCGGCGCTTTTGTGGGAGAGGGAACGATGATCGACTCCCACGCCCTTGTTGGGTCCTGCGCTCAGGTCGGCGCCAGGGTCCACTTGAGCGCTGGTGCACAGATCGGCGGCGTTCTGGAGCCGGTCGGCCTGCGCCCCGTCGTCATCGAGGACGAAGTAGTGGTCGGCGGCAATGCCGGCATCTTCGAGGGCACCCTGGTCGGCCGCCGGGCCGTCATCGCGCCCGGCGTCAACCTCACCGCCTCCACGCCCCTCTACGACCTGGTGAGGGACGATGTCTATCGGGCCCTGCCCGGACGACCGCTCAGCGTGCCTGACGGTGCCGTGGTCGTGCCCGGCTCCCGACCGGCCGCCGGGTCCTTCGCGGTCCAACACGGGCTCCAGCTCTATGCGCCGGTTATCGTCAAATACCGGGACGAGAAGACAGATGCCGCCACCGCCCTCGAGTCCGCACTCCGGTAGCGGTAGTGCTGAGAAAGTAGCGTAGAAGAAGATGGCCAACTGATTGTCGGCAAACGATGTGCGTAGGATGGCTTGATACATACGTTCCACGTGTAACAGAGTTGAGCGTCCAGGTCGTGGCTGGAACTCTTATCGGTCACCGGCGTACGGCAACACTGTAGAGTCCCGAGTATCATTAGAGATCGAACGCTCGTTCGAGAACGAAGGGTTAGCGAGGTCACATG
Source organism: Gemmatimonadota bacterium (assembly GCA_039589155.1). Taxonomy (GTDB): domain Bacteria; phylum Gemmatimonadota; class Gemmatimonadetes; order Palauibacterales; family KS3-K002; genus Kutchimonas. The sequence continues at coordinate 1,826 of JBDHHX010000104.1, forward strand.
AAACTCGACATTGGGGTCGGTACGCTCGTCGCCAAAGAAACGCCGCTTCTGGTCCTGCCGTGGTGCCAGGACTCGGATCGAGAGGTGGAACGTCCGACGGCGAATTTCGACCCGCTGGATGAGTCGTTGGGTCTGACGCTGACGCGGGCGGTGACGAGCGGAGACTTCAAGGCCAGGCGCGGTGAGATGTTGCTGCTGTACCGTCAGGGTGAAACGGGTCCGGATCGGGTGCTCTTGGTGGGGGTCGGCGATCGAGGAGACCTGAGTGAAGAGCGGATGAGAGAGGTGGGCGGTCGGGCGGCGAACCGAGCGGCTGATCTGGGGGTGTCGGAACTGACGGTGTCGGTTTCGCCGGGTTGGCTGGGGCGAGCGATGGGTACAGAGGAGGCGGCGCGGGCGCTGGTAGAAGGGGTGGTCCTGGGCTACTGGCGATTCGACGAGTTGAAGCACGATCCAGTTGAAGAGAGTGACCGGCAGCCGTTGCACGCGTTGAGCGTGCTGGTTCCGACGGCGAAGTCGAGGGAGGCGGCGGAGCGAGGCACAGCGCACGGTCGAGCGGTGGCGATGGCGCAGAATTACGCTCGTGAGTTGGCGGCACGGCCGGCGAACATCGTGAATCCGAGGTACCTGGCCGACGAAGCTCGGAAGCTGGCGGAGGACTACAAGGATCTCACGGTCAAGATCCTGGACCGGGAGGCGATAAAGAAAGACGGGATGGCAGCGCTTCTGGCGGTGGCGGAGGGCAGCAACGAGGAGCCGCGGTTCATCGTGCTGGAGTACAGCCCGAAAAAGGGAAGCCGGCCCCTCGCGCTGGTCGGCAAGGGTGTGACGTTCGATTCGGGCGGACTATCGCTGAAGACTCCACAGGGCATGGAGTCGATGAAGTACGACATGTCGGGAGCGGCGGCGGTTCTGGGCGCGGTGCGCGCGATAGCCGAGTTGGGAATCCAGGCGAACGTGATCGGGCTCATCCCGGCGGTGGAGAACATGCCTTCGGGCCACGCGTTGCGCCCCGGGGATGTGATCAGTTCTCGCTCGAGAAAGACGATCGAAGTGTTGAACACCGATGCCGAGGGTCGGCTGATCCTGGCCGATGCGTTGAGCTACGCGGCGCGCTACGAGCCCGAGGCTGTGGTCGACATCGCCACGCTCACAGGCGCCTGCGTGATCGCGCTGGGCGACCAGGCGATCGGGCTCTTGGGTAACGACCAGGACCTGATCGATGAGATTCGTGATGCCGGCCGGCGGTCCGGTGAGCGGACGTGGCAGCTCCCGCTTTGGGACGAATACCGTGACCAACTCAAGTCTGAGGTTGCGGACATCAAGAACACCGGCGGCCGTCCTGCAGGTACGATCACCGCGGCCATGTTCCTACGCGAGTTCGTTGGATCGAAGTCCTGGGCACATCTCGATATCGCGGGAACGGCGTGGGCGGAGAAAGCGGGCCCGGTCCAGCCGGTGGGGCCAACCGGGGTTGGCGTCCGCTTGTTCACCGAATGGGTGAGAGGTCGGGCCAGCTAAGGCGGGCCGCCCCGTGCGATCGTCGAACCGCGTCCTCGTCCTTTTTGCCTTCCTGCTGCAAGCGGCTCCTGCGGGTGGGGCCCTTCTCCTAGCCCAGGAGCCCGACACGACCCGGGTGCCGGAGCGCCGACCGGAGGTATCAGCAGATTCCCTGCAGGCGCCCGACTCGCTGTCGGCAGCACAGGACACGCTGGCTCCCGACACGGCGGTTGTGAAGCGATTCCCCGGGTTCCCGGACCCCGCCTCGCGACGACCGGGGCTGGTGGCGAATTGGGAACTGAGCGACCTGTTGTCGACGGGTGCGCTATCGTTCGCCGACCTCATCGAGTTCACCCCATTCCTCGATCCGGTTCGCGCCGGGTTCCTGGACGGACCGCAGGCGTCTGTTTTCGCGGGGAGCGGTCCGGGAAGTTTCCGTTACGACATCGATGGCTACGAGATCGCTCCGCTTCTGGGCGGTGGCCTGGATCTGCACATGATCCCGCTGGTCGAGCTGCAACAGGCGCGCATGGTACGCGAGCCCGGCGGTTACCGCGCGATCGGTCACGCGTACAGGAGAGACCGTCGCGATCCGTACTCGCGCATCGAGGGAGGAACGGGTGACAAGGGCACGAATCTGCTTCGTGGTTTCTTCTCGACGCGCCTGTTCGGTGCTCCATTCGGTTTCGGTCTCGATCGTGTCGATACGCGCGGCGAGTTCGCTGCTGCCGACCGCACGTTCGTTTGGGCCGACCTCGCCCTGCCACTGCCCGCAGACATCTGGGGCGAGGTCGAGCATCGCAGCACAACCGTCGGTCGAGATAGCTTCCCGAACGTCAACCGCACCGATTGGATTGTCAGGCTGCGTCGCGAGTTCAGCGGAGGCTGGTACGCGGATGTCGTGGGGGGCAGTGGCAAGGTCGAAGAAGAGCCGCTCCTGGGCGAAGGAACGGCCTCTGATTCCGTACCTAAGATCGACGCCCAGCAGGTTGCCGTCCGTGCGGCAAAGGCGGCGGACAATTGGCAGGCCTTCGTTTCGCTGCGGGCCTGGAATGGTGAGGGCGTGCCCGAGTTCACGCCGGAAGCCTCGTTCGAGATCGACCTCGGCCCGGCGTCGTTCTACGCTATCGGCAACTACACAGATTGGGGTGAGTTCAGCACGGCCGGCGGTTACGCGTCCCTCACCATCGACCTCCCGCTGAGCATCCGTGCGTTGGCCGAGATCGAGGAAGGCGACCGCGGCATCTACAATCGGGTGCCCAAGCCGCGGTACGAGTACGGTCGCTGGACGGCCGGTGCGGAGATCGCCCTCTTAGAGGATTACAGGCTGGGCGGTCGAGCGGGCCAATGGCGAGTCGAGCGTTCCCTCGGACTGGGGCCCCCGGTCGATAGCATCGTTCTGCCCGGTGGCACGGCAGGCGTGCTCGAGTTGTGGGGTTCGGGCCCGATCAGCCGGCTCTTTGGCGGTGTCTTCGAGGTGGGTGCCCGCTACCGAGTGCGCGAGGAGGGTCCGTACCTCTACTGGCCCAAGTGGGACCTGCGAGTGGAAGGCGAGTACCGGCTGCTGACTCTGAATGACCAACTGCAAGTGTGGCTGAAGGGGATCGGCGGGATTCGTGGTCCCATGTTCGTGCCAGACGAGAGCCTGGGGCCGGGTGCGGCGCGTGGCTCGGAGAATCTGAACACGCTTCGTTTCGAGGCAGTTGTCCGGATCAAGGACATGCACATCTTCTACAACTACGAGTACTTCGATGCGCTGGGCAATCCGAATGACCTGCTCGGGTACCAACTCCCATCGCAACGCTATCACCTTGGGCTCAAGTGGGAGTTTTGGAACTAGCACGGCTCAGGATGCCGGGATAGTATCCATGATCGTGACAACGCCGATAACGTAGCTGGAGGTCGAAAGCGCAAATGATCCGTAGCATGACGGGATTCGGCGAAGTGCAGCGTGAGACCGCGGTTGGGATCCTGAGCGTCCAGGTTCGCACCGTGAATCACCGGCACTTCCACACGCACTTCCGACTGCCGGTCAGCGCCGAAGGTTGGGAAGCGGACCTCACCGCGATACTCAGAGAGCAGATCGTTCGCGGTCATGTGCACTATCGCCTCGCATTCCAGGAGGGCGTCGGGGTCGCGCGTCCGATCGAGGTGGATCACGGCCGCCTGGCCGCGTACCTGGCAGCTCTGGAGGAGATCAAGCGGCGTCACGACATCGAGGGCGAGGCGAACCTGGCTCTCGTCTCACGCTTCGGCGACATCTTTCAGGCGCCGCCCGACCAGCTCGAACAGCTTCCCTTCGATGACGTGGCGGAAGCCACGCGCCAGTCGTTGGCTATGGTCGTGGAGATGCGTGACCGAGAGGGTGCGGCGCTGGCCAGGGACCTGCTCTCTTCACTTTCCGACATGGAAGCTGCGTTGACGGTTGTCGAGGCGCGTGCACCGGAGCGGCTGCTGGAGGAGCGCGACCGGATGCGCGCCGCGGTGGCGGAGCTCTCCGGTGATGCGACAGTGGACGAAGAACGGCTGGCGCGCGAGATCGCCTACCTGGCGGAGCGTTGGGACATCAACGAGGAGCTGGTCAGGCTTCGCTCTCACATGGTGGAGTTCCGCGGCCAGTTGGAGTCTGGCGGCTCAGAGCCGGCGGGCAAACGGCTCGGTTTCTGGGTTCAGGAGATGCATCGGGAGGCCAACACCATCGGCTCGAAAGCGAACGACGCTGAGATCGCTCGCCAGGCGGTGGAGATCAAGACGGCGATCGAGAAGCTCCGCGAGCAGGTGGAGAACGTGGAATGAACGGCTTCGCGATCACCGTTTGCGCGCCCTCGGGGGCAGGGAAGACAACGGTCTGCCAAGCGCTGCTGCGTGACAGCGAGGAATTGATGTTCTCGGTCTCCGCCACGACCCGGCCGAAGCGGGCGAAGGAGCGGGACGGGGTCGACTACCGCTTCGTGACCCGCGACGAGTTTCAGGGCATGATCGAGCGGGGCGAGCTGCTAGAATGGGCCGAGGTCCACGGCGAGCTTTACGGCACGCCGCGCTCGAACCTGGAGCAGGCGGAACGCGAAGGGAAGCTGCTCCTCCTCGACATCGATGTGCAGGGCGCAAGCCAGATGGTCGACTCGCTACCCGACACGGTCACCGTGTTCTTGCTGCCGCCCTCGTTCGACGTGTTGATGGAACGCCTGCGCGGACGGGGAAGCGAAGATGCCAGCCGGCTGGAGCGACGGATGCAGACGGCCAAGGCCGAATTGGAGGAACTCCCGTCGTTTCAGTATGTGGTCGTGAACGACGCGCTGGAGGACACAGTAGCGGCCATACGTGCGATCGTCGATGCCGAGCGCCAGCGGCCCGGCCGCCGGCTGGGTGAGCTCGATAAGCTGCGCCGCGAACTGGAGGACGGTCTATCCGGGTGAGGCCGTGATTCGGCCCTTCCACATCAGCCTGCCGCCGAGTAACTTAATCCGCTCGCTGGTCGAGGTACCCTAACAGCTGTGGACTATATGCAGGTTTTTACTCCGTTCGAAGTAGCAGAGAGCGCGGGTGGCAATAAGTACCTGGGGGTCCTGGTTGCCGCCGTCTACGCTCGCGAGATCAACGCCCTTCCGCTTGGCAATTCTCCCTACGGTCCGGAGAAGCTGACGACGCAGGCGCTGAAAGAGCTGACGTCCGGACAGATCGAGTTTCGCTTGGTGAAGCGGCGCCGCCAGGCGTCGTAGGGCCTTGCGATGCGCCCCTTCGATGGGAAGCGGGTGCTGATCGGCGTTGCCGGTGGAATCGCCGCCTACAAGACGGTGGAACTGGCGCGCCGCCTTCGTCAGGCAGGCGCCGAAGTCCAGGTCATCCTCACAGATAGCGCGGCTCATTTCGTCGGGACCGCCACCTTCGAAGCGCTGACGGGTCGTCCGGCTCGGCAGTCTTTGTGGGAGGGCGCCCTCGACCACATCGCCCTGGGTCATTGGGCGGACGCGATCGTCGTTGCCCCGGCCACCGCTAACCTGCTGGCCAAGTTCGCCAACGGCATCGCCGACGATTTGCTCTCGACCACTCTGCTGGCCGCGCCGCAGCGGGCGCTGCTCGCGCCGGCCATGAACACTCGCATGTACGAGCATCCGGCAACGCAGCGTAACCTGGAGATGCTGCGCGACCACGGTCACGCATTGGTCGGGCCGGCCTACGGCGAACTGGCCGAGCAAGAGGAGGGGTGGGGGCGGATGGTCGAGCCGGACGTGATCCTTGCCCACGTGGGTCGCGCCCTGGAGCCGGAGAGCGCCTGGCGCGGGGTGAAGGTCGTCGTCACGGCGGGCCCCACCTGGGAGGCAGTGGACGCCGTACGCTTCATCGGCAACCGCTCCTCCGGCAGAATGGGGCACAGCATCGCGGCCGCCGCCTGGCGACGTGGCGCCGACGTGGTGCTGATCAACGGACCGGCGCATACACCGACGCCGCCGGAACTGGACAACGTGCACCTGGTGGAGAGTGCGGAGGAGATGGGCCAGGCGGTCAACGAGTCGATGGATGGAGCTGCCGCACTCTTCATGGTGGCGGCGGTGGGCGACTACCGGCCAGTCGAGCGAACGGCGGAGAAGATTCGTCGGTCGAGCGGCCTCGAGTCGATAGCAGTGGAATCGACGAGCGATGTGATGGCCGCGGCCAGCGCAAAGGCGCCCGCCGATTGCGTGAAGGTCGCTTTCGCCGTGGAGTACGGTGCAGGGGGCGTCGAATCCGCGAAGCGAAAAATGGAAGAGAAGGGCGCCTCGCTCATCGTGCTCAACGACCCGAGCCAATCGGGAGCCGGCTTCGACGTCGATACGAATCGCGTGACCCTCATAGATGCTTCCGGCGCGGCGGAGGAACTGCCGCTCATGCTGAAGACGGAAGTGGCCGACGAGATCCTCGATCGGGCGGAGCGATTCCTGCCAGGTGACTGACGCACAGACGCCGAGAGACTTGTTGGTCCGCCACCTTCGCCAATTGAGGGAGCTGGGCCAGGACGAGTGGTTCCTCGAGGGGACCACCGCGACGGAGTTGCTCGCGCGCGCCGGCCAGTCGACCTACGCGCAACCGTCGTCGCACCACGTTCCGCAGGCTCGCGAGGAAACTGCAGAAGCCGGCGCACCAGGTCAGCAGGTCGATCCAGGCGACGAATTCGAGACGCTGAGAGCCGAGGTGCTGGGCTGCACTCGTTGCCGGCTGTCGGAAGGCCGAACCACCGTCGTCTTCGGTGAGGGCGATCGCAACGCGGACCTTCTGGTCGTCGGCGAGGCGCCGGGCTATGAAGAGGATCGCTCGGGCCGGCCCTTCGTCGGCCCGGCGGGCAAGTTGCTGGACAAAATGCTGGCCGCCATCGGGTTCGCACGCGAGGAAGTTTTTATCTGCAACGTCCTCAAATGCCGGCCGCCGAAGAACCGGGATCCCGGGGTAGATGAAGTTGCGGCGTGTAGGCCTTATCTTCGTAGACAGGTAGAACTCATCCGGCCGAAAGCGGTCTGCGCCTTCGGGCGCTTCGCCTCCCAGACGCTGCTCGACAGCGAGCAGTCGCTGGGTCGACTGCGCGGCTCGCAACACGACTTCATGGGGATACCGGTGGTTGTGACCTACCATCCTGCAGCCCTGCTTCGCAACGCCGAGTGGAAGCGGCCCGCCTGGGAGGACCTCCAGATGCTGCGCCGCATCTACGACGAGGCCGGTGGGCGCCCCCCGGGAGGTGAACGTGGCTGACTGGATGCCGCCGGAAGAGCGGCCGGCCGGCGGAGGGATCCGGGCGCCCGACGCGTTCAGCGAACGGCAGGCGCCCTGGTCGCCGGAGGCCGAGATCTCCGTGCTTGGTGGGATGCTGATTGACGCCGATGCGGTGGCGAAGGCGGTCGAACTCGTCCACGACTCCATGTTCTACCGCGAGGCGAACCGGCGGCTCTATCGAGGCATGCAACGCCTGTTCGAGCGCGGCGAAGCCATCGATCCCGTCACGCTGACAGAGGAATTGCGCGGCAGCGGCGAGTTGGATCAGGTGGGCGGCCCGGCGTACCTGGCAGAGCTGATGGAAGCGGTGGCGACCGCCGCGAACATCGAGTATCACGCCAGGATCGTTCGCGACAAGGCGCTATTACGCCGGTTGATCGAGGAGTCGACAAAGACGATCCAGGAGGCGTACGCGACGAGCACGGACGCCGTCGAAGACGCCATCGATCGTGCCGAGCAGCGGATCTTCCAAATCTCACACGAAGGCCAGCGTAAGGGGTTCATCTGGATCAAGGAGATCCTCTGGCCTGCCTTCGAGCATATCGAGCAGCTGCAGCAGGCGGGCGGCGGTGTGGTTGGCGTCCCCAGCGGCTTTCCCGACCTGGACCACTTGACCGCCGGGTTCCAGCCGGCCGATCTCATCGTCATCGCCGGTCGCCCCTCGATGGGCAAGACGTCGATGGTGCTGAACATCATGCAGCATGCGGCCATCGAGCAGGGCACATCCGTTGCCTTCTTCTCGCTGGAGATGTCAAAGGAAGCCATCGTCCAGCGCCTGTTGTGCGCTGAGGGGCAGGTGAACTCACAGAACCTGCGGCGTGGCCGATTGACCGAGCAAGAGTACATGCAGTTGGCCACGGCGGCGGGCCACCTCAATACTGCCCCCATCTGGATCGACGACACTCCGGCGATCACCGCTCTGGAGGTCCGCGCCAAGGCGCGGCGCCTGAAGGCGGAAGTTGATCTGGGGTTGATCGTCGTCGACTACCTTCAGCTCATGCGCTCGCCGCGTGCCGAGGGCCGGGTCCAGGAGATCAGCGAAATCTCAGGGGCGCTGAAAGCGGTGGCCAAAGAATTGAATTTACCGGTTGTCGCCCTGTCTCAGCTCTCGCGTGCGCCGGAGCAGCGGACGGAGCACCGACCGCAGCTTTCCGATCTGCGCGAGTCTGGTGCCATCGAACAGGACGCCGACCTGGTTCTGTTCCTGTTCAGGCCCGAGGTGTACGCCCGTGAGGACACCTCCGGGGAAGGCGAGTCGCTGGAAGGGAAGGCGGAGCTGATCCTCGGGAAGCAGCGCAACGGTCCCACCGGGACCGTCGACCTGTTCTTCCGCAAGGAGTACACGCGGTTCGAATCGGTCAGTCGTCGGGCGCCGGAAAGGCATTGAACGTTGAACATTGAACATTCGACACTGAACACTGAAAGGGCTCGGCGCTGACGCGCCTCGAATGTTTGAACCTCGCACATTGAACCTCGTACATTGAACATGTTAGAGACATTGGATGCTCGACGTACAATGTTCGATGTATCAACGTTCGGCAGTGCCTCGATGTTCAATGTTCAGCCCGCCCGCCAACAATCGATGCCCGACTAACAAATGACACCCAAAACGCGCACCCTCTTCCTTTGTACCGACTGCGGCGGCGAGACCCACCGTTGGGAAGGCCAGTGCCCACACTGCAAAGAGTGGAATACGCTGGTCGAGGAGCGCGTGCGTCCGGCACCGACGTCCGAGCGGATC